>JBBRFG010000084.1:0-10673 GCA_038224685.1 Sphingomonadales bacterium | reverse complement strand
GGGCTTCGTAAAGCGCTCAGGTTCCTTGCGATTCATCGGTAGTGCGAATCACACCGGCCGCCTCTTGGCAAGCGGGTGGGTACTTACAGACAAGCTCACTCGTCCAGTATTGGGAAATTTTTTGACAAGGCGTCAGGCTCCTTGATGGAATTTTAGACCGTTCCCGTACCGTGGCACGTTGAGAACGCCCCAAGCTCGCACGTCCTCAGCCTTTGGCGAGCAATTCGTCAATCTGGCCGAGCCGCTCTTTGCCGAAGAACATCTCGCAAGTCGCAGCAGCCGCGCCGGTCTTGCCCACGAACATTGTCGGGATACCGAATGCGCCGCGTGCCACAGCGGCGTCGGTGTTGCCCACAAGGCCCTGCTTGACGGCATCGGTTTGCGCGCGGGCGAACAGATCGGCCGCATCAAACCCGGCGGCGTTTAGCACTGCGCCCAACGCTTGCAGGTCGGTTATATCGATTCCATCTTCCCAAATCGGGCGCAGCAAGCACTCGGCAAATTGCACCCCGCGCCCATCCTGATCGGCGGCGAATAACATCCGCTGCAACGTGATCGAATTGAACGGAAATTGCGGATGCAGGCGATATTTGACCAGACCGTGACGCGCGATGAAGCGGTTCATCTCCACCACCGCGTATTCGTTTTTGCCCTTTACCTCGGCGTCACGGATCATCGGCGGGGCATTGCCGGTCAGCTTGTGCATCCCGCCAAGAAACACTGGCACCACGTCCAGCTCCGCCTCGTGGCGATTGATCAGCTCGCGCAAGGGCCACCAGATCAGGTAGGCATTGGGGCTGACGAAATCGAAGATCAGTTCAACGCGGTTGGCCATTGTTCAGGTTCCCTGTTCTTAAGGAAAGGAATTTCGCGCAGAGATCGCAGAGCATTAAGATCGCAGAGGCGGGCGGCACATTCTCGGCAATGTGCAACATGTTTGCGCCTTTCTCGAAGATGCTACCTCTGCGCGAACCAAAAACTTTTACATTCCGGCAGCGGCGAGCGCCTGATCCATATCTTCGGTTAGGTCGGCGATGTCCTCCAGCCCGACATTGATCCGCAGCAAGCCCTCGGTCACGCCCATCGCAGCGCGAACTTCGTCGCCCATATTGGCGTGGGTGCTTGATGCCGGGTGGCACATCAGGCTGCGCGCATCGCCGATATTGTTCGAAATATCGATCAGTTGCATCGCGTCAAGCAGCGCAAAGGCGCGGGTCCGGGTGCCGACATCAATCGCAAAGATCGGACCGGTCGCGTCCATCTGAGCCATCGCCAGCGCGTGGCGCGGGTGGCTTGGCAGACCGGGGTGGAGCAGGTGCCCGCCCGCCTTGATCACGCGCGGTTCAAGAAATTCGCCCAATGCCACCGCCTGCTCGCTCTGCTTGAAGGCGCGCAGCGGCAGGGTTTCCAGCCCCTTGAGCACTACCCACGCATTGAACGCTGACAGCGTCGGGCCGGTGTTGCGCTGGAACGGCATCAACACGTCATCAATCCACTGCTTTGATCCGCAGATTGCGCCCGCCAGCACCCGGCCCTGCCCGTCCATCAACTTGGTCGCGCTATAGGCAACAACATCCGCGCCAAATTCCATCGGGCGCTGCAACACCGGTGAGGCAAACGCATTGTCGACCACGCTGATGATCCCGTGCGCGCGGGCCAGCCCGCAGACGTAAGCAAGGTCAACGATGTCGAGTGTCGGATTGGCGGGCGTTTCAAAGAAAAATACCTTGGTGTTCGGCCGCATTGCGGCCTCCCACGCGGCATTATCGGCGCTGTCGATAATGCTGACTTCAATCCCGAATTTGGGCAGCAATTGATCGCACAGCCAGCGGCACGATCCAAATGCGGCGCGCGCTGCAACCACGTGATCGCCAACCGATAGCTGGCAAAGCAGCGCGGCGGTCATCGCGGCCATGCCGGTGGCCTGCGTGCGGCAGGCTTCCGCGCCCTCCATCAAGGCGATGCGTTCTTCCAGCATTGCCACGGTCGGGTTTTGCAGCCGCGAATAGGTCATCCCCTGCGCGGTGCCCGCAAACCTGTCAGCCACAGTCTGCGCATCGTCGTAAGTATAGCCCGAAGTAAGGAACAATGCCTCGCTCGTTTCGCCATGTTCGCTGCGCCAAGTTCCGCCGCGCAGTGCGCGGGTGGCGGGGCGCCAGTTCTGCGTGGCGACGCGGTCCATTCCGGTGGTCTTTTTCATGCTGCGCTGCTTAGAGCCGGTGAAGCCCGCTCGCAAGCAGGCCGTCGCGGGCAGTATCGCCGTGGCCGATTGCGCTGAGCATCAATGTACCTTCGATCAGGGTGAGCAGATAACGCGCGCCGCCGCGCGGGTCGGGATCGTCGGCTGGCATTTGCCCTTCGAGCCATCCGAGCAGTTCATCCGTCATTGCTTGGGCGGCGGCCCGATAACTTGCCTCCCCGCGTGCGGCCCCTGCGACAATCTCCCACCATAGCGCGAGGAACGGCTGCATCTGCGGCGCTTCGCCTTGCGCAAGGATGCGGGAAGCGACCTCGGCGCGGGTCGCCGGGCGTTCGCTGCCAATCGCCGCATCAAGCGCGGCGGCATAAATCTTGGCAATATAGCCGAGCAGGTCAGCGATCAGCACATCCTTGCTGCCAAAATGGTACAGCAGCATCCGGTCGCTGGTTTCCGCAGCCTTGGCCAGCGGACGCAGGCTGGCATGCCCCAGCCCCGTACTCAGGACATAAGCAGCGAGCCTTGGTAGCAACAATTCGCGTGAAAGGATCGGTTTGACCATATTGTGCTTGTAGCGGGCGCTACGTTAAGTTAACAGACAGCGTAGCACTCGCTACAACACGATCAGGAGAACGGCTAATGGATATACTGCAAATCATCTTTTCGGGTATCGTCCTATCAGGTGGCGCAACCATGATCTACATCCTTGCAGCCCAGCCTGCCAGCGGCAACGCTACCCTTGCCGCGATGCTATGCGCCGGGTTTGCCGCATACACCGCCGTGCAGATTTGGCAGGAAGGGGTGATAATGTTCTGGGCCAACCACACCGCCAATCTCACCGGCATTCAGGTGTGGTGGGATTTGGTCATGTGCGCAACGATTGCACTGTTCTTTGTTGCCCCACGCGCACGCGCTGCGCGGATGAATGTGGTGCCGTGGGCGCTGTTCGTCGGCTGCACCGCCAGCATTGGACTGCTCGCCATGTGCGCCCGATTGTTCTGGCTGGAACATCAAGCTGCTGGCGATGTCAGAACTCTCGCTAGCTGAAAATTGCGATGGTCGACGCTGCAAGCGTCGCAAGACCGACCGGCCGCTCGCAGCGATCCGGCCGTCAGGCGGGGTTAGCGAGGATTTCGCACGCCGGAGGGCGTGCGGATCACAAAGTCCGCCTTGCCCTTGGGCGCGGTGCTGCCTAAGCGCCGGCCCATGGCCGAGGCGCACTCTTCCTATTCTTCAACGGCAGATACCGCCGCGCCGGTCCACCCGCGCGATCCGCTGGCGTGGTGTCTTGCGCTGACTGGCCTGTATGTGCTGGCCGCAGGCTGGCAATTGTCAGTGCCGTCGATCCCCTATTTCGATGAAGTGCATTATCTGCCCGCCGCGCGCGCGATTGTAAGCCTGTTTGAAACCGGCGCCGGCGAATACCTCAACCGTGAACATCCGCTGCTGGGCAAAGAGTTGCTCGCCCTCGGCATCGCGCTGTTTGGTGATACCCCCCTGGGTTGGCGGATCATGCCGCTTGCCGCTGGCGCGCTGGCGCTGTTTGCAAGTATGCGGGCGCTGTGGCTGGCGAGCGAGGACAGGTTTGCCACTATTGCCTTTGGCGTGCTGCTGGCCACCGGATTTCACTTATTCATCCAATCGCGCATTGCGATGCTTGATGTGTTCATGGCGGCGTTTCTGGCAGTGGCCGCGTGGCAGTTTGCAGGCGCGATCCGCCAGCCGGAGACCGGACGCTGGCGGCTGGCGCTGACCGGCGTTGCGCTGGGCTGCGCGATGGGGGCAAAGTGGAACGCCATTCCGATTGCGATGCTGCCGGGCCTTATGTTTTTCGCGCTGCGGATATCGGCCGGGCGGCGGCGGCTGTTCCTGTCCCGCCGGGGTGCGCCAGTGCCGGGGATTACGTTGGCCGAAGCATTCGTGTGGCTCGGGATCGTGCCGCTGATCGCCTATGGGCTAACCTTTGTGCCCGGATACTGGCTGGCGGATTATTTACGCCCCTCGCCGCTGGCCGAGCAAGGCCTGATCGGGTTTCACGGCGAGATTCTTAGCCTGCAACGCCAAGTGCTCGCGCCGCACGCTTATCAAAGCAATTGGCCGCAATGGGTGCTAAACACGCGTGGCATTTGGTATCTCTATGAAGTTACAGACGGGGCGCAGCGCGGGGTATTGCTGATCGGCAATCCGCTGACGATGCTGCTGGGTCTACCCGCGCTGGCGTGGTGCCTGGTCACTGGCGTGCGGCGCGCCAATTGGGCCAAGCTGGCGATGGTGCTCGGTTACAGCGCGAGCCTCGGCCTATGGCTGATCGCGCCCAAGCCGGTGCAATTCTATTACCACTATTTCGTACCGGGGTTCTTTTTGCTCGGCGCGCTGGCGCTGGCGTTGTCGGACCTGCGCCGCGCAGGTTGGGGGCGCTGGTTGGCATGGGCGGTGCTGGTAGGATCAGCGGCGATGTTCGCGCTATTTTACAAAATCATCGCCGCAATGCCGCTGGACGACGCGAACAGTTTTGCCAAGTGGACGTGGATCGCCGGTTGGCGATAAGCCTCTTTAAATCGTGATTGTTAGCGGTTGAGGCAGCCCCTCATTTGATGCTATCGCCCCATCTCGGCGAGGTCTTGTCAGGCGTACTGAGGCTGGTTTGCCAAATTGCCCCACGGGCAATCATGTGGCCATTATGGGTCACATCTGATTGGGCCAACCCTAACAAAGCCCTCCAAAACACCCGCGACCAGCGTAGGCTGCGCTATCGCCCAGTTCCTCTTCGATGCGGATCAGCTGGTTGTATTTGGCAAGCCGGTCTGACCGCGCCAGCGATCCGGTTTTTATCTGGCCGCAATTGGTCGCCACTGCCAGATCGGCGATGGTCGCATCCTCGGTTTCGCCCGACCGGTGGCTCATCACGCAGGTATAGCGCGCGCGGTGCGCCATATCGACTGCGGCGAGCGTTTCTGTCAGCGTGCCGATCTGGTTGACCTTTACCAGTAACGAATTGGCAAGCCCGCGCGCGATTCCATCGGACAGCCGCACCGGATTGGTTACGAACAGGTCATCTCCGACCAATTGCACGGTGGTGCCAAGTTTGGCGGTCAACGCCGCCCAGCCGGCAAAATCATCCTCGCTCATCCCATCCTCAATCGAACGGATTGGGTAATCGGCGCATAGTTTGGCGAGGTAATCGGCCATGTCGTCCGGCGAGAGCCTCAGACCCTCGCCCGAGATTTCATAGCGACCGTTCTTGAAAAATTCTGTCGCGGCGCAATCCAGCGCCAGCACGATGTCCTCACCCGGTTTGAACCCGGCTTTGGCAATGCTTTCCATGATGAAGTCGAGCGCCGCACGGGTGCTGGCAAGATCAGGGGCAAAGCCGCCTTCATCGCCGACACTGGTTGCAAGGCCTTTTTGCGCCAGATCTTTCTTGAGCGTGTGGAACACCTCTGCGCCCCAGCGCACCGCTTCGGCGATGCTGTCCGCGCCGACCGGCATGATCATAAATTCCTGGATATCAATCGGATTATCGGCGTGTTCGCCGCCATTGATAATGTTCATCATCGGGACTGGCAGCAGGTGCGCCGATACCCCGCCGAGATACGAATACAGCGGCAGGCCGCGCGCATTGGCCGCGGCCTTGGCCACCGCAAGGCTGACGCCAAGGATCGCATTGGCTCCAAGACGCGACTTGTTCGGCGTATCGTCGAGGGCAATCAGCGACAGGTCGATATCGCGCTGATCTTCGGCGTCGAAATTGTCGATCAGCATTTCGCGGATCTCGGTGTTGACTGCGTCAACCGCCGTCAGCACGCCTTTGCCGTGGTAGCGCGCCGGATCCCCATCGCGCAGTTCGACCGCTTCGTGCGCGCCGGTCGATGCACCCGAAGGCACCGCTGCGCGGCCAAAGCTGCCATCGTCCAGCAACACATCAACTTCGACAGTGGGGTTTCCGCGGCTGTCGAGAATCTCGCGGCCATGCAGGTCGATGATGGCGGTCATATTTGGCTCCAGGACAAATCTGTTGTAGTGTGATTGAACACCTAAGGCGGCGCGATTATGGGTATGCCGCGCTCCACCGGGGCAATATGCTCTGGAACATTTAGGTGCAAGCGCACTTGAGCCCTTCGTCCATACAACAGATCATCGAGAGCTTTACCATGCCAGACAAAAACTTTCCCGAGTTGACCAGTGCTAAAGCGACTAAACCCGCTGTGACTTCGGCTAAGGGCAAAGGTCTGAAAGCGCAGGCTTCACCCGCTTTGAACGTGCTAGAACCGGTAACGGCGGTTGAGACAGATCGCGTGGCGAACACTCCTGCGATAGAAGCGAAGACTCGGTTTAACGCCGCGCTGGAAGAGGCCAAGGCCGGGGCTGCTGCACTACGCGCCGAGGCAGAAACTCGCCTCAGCACGGCAGGCCAGCAAGCCAAGGGCAAGGGCTCTGATTTGGTGAGTGAAGCCAAGGTTTACGGCGAACAGGCGCTGGGCAAGGCCGGCGATCTTGCGGTCGAAGGCAAAAAGACCGCCAGCGATGCCATCGCCTCGCTCGGCAAGGTTGTGGGTGACAGCGCCAGTCAGATCGATGAAAAACTGGGCGAACAATATGGCGATTACGCCCGCAAGGCATCGCGCACTTTGGTCGAAACATCGGCTAAGCTCGACGCAAAAAGCGTTGAGGAACTGGGCGAAGACGCGCGCGCTGCGGTGCGCAAAAGCCCCGGCGTTGCGGTTGGTATTGCTGCCGTCGTCGGCTTTTTCCTTGCACGGCTGCTGGGCGGCAAGCGGAGCTGATCGCAGGTAAGCTTTGGCAATTGCAGGAGCAGGCCATGCACACCACCGATCACGGCTTCCCGCCGTCGCCCGGCGATAGTATCACCGATCCGATCACTGATCCTGAGGATGCCCCGTCCGGTGATGCCCCGGAGGAGGAGGATGGTGACAGCAACAGCTTCACGAGCCTGCGCGATGATATCACCGCGCTGGTAGACGACGCGCGCACCTATGCCGAGGCGGAGATTGCCTTTCAGAAAACCCGCGCCGGGCTGGCTGGAAAAGCGGCGGCACGTGCATTGGCGATGCTGGTGCTGGCGGTGGTGCTGCTCCACATCGCATTGATCGCGCTGGCGGTCGGGGTGGTGATCGCGCTTGCTCCGCTGGTGACGATTTGGGGCGCTATTGCAATAGTGGTCGGCGTGCTGATCGCAGGGGTTGCCGCGCTGGTGCTGATCGCGGTCGGCAATGGCAAAATGCTATCGGCGATGTTCGCGCCCGGCAGCGAAGCAGAGGACAACGCATGACGCATCTGCCAGTGCATTTCATCGAAGACCGCGCTTTGCGAGATGCCGCGCGCGCGGTGGTGACCGATGATATTGAGCGGCTGCGCGCCAATCTTGGCGAAGAAGGCATTGCGAGCCGCGTGTCATCGGGCGTCAGCTCGACGATTTCGGGCCGCTTTCGGTCTGGCGCGAGAGATGTGCTTGCCCAAGCCCGCGCGCGGGCAGGCGACCACACCGGCGTGCTAGGCGTGCTGATCGGCGCAATCATCCTGTGGTTTGCGCGCGAACCGATTATTGACTGGCTGGACCGGCTTGGCGATGACGCTAGCGAAGCCGAACCTGTTGATTCCGCCTCGCAAGGAGACCCCGCATGACCAACCAATCCCGCATTCTCACCGATGGTAAACGCGATTCCCTGCGGGCCCGGATTGAGACGGCAGAGCGCCGGAATGCCGAACGCACCTTGGCGGATAACGCCCGCGCTGCAACATCAGCAGCGATCGATTACACCCGCGCCCATCCGATGACGGTGATCGGCGGAGCATTGGCGGCAGGACTGGCAATCGGCTTGCTGACCCGGCCCGGTCGCCAGGTCGCGCGCCGATTTGCCAGCAGCGCCACCGGCGCAGTGAGCGGGGCGGCATCAAGCGCGACCTCTGGCGCTAAGCGCGTCGCTGCGCGCGGTGGTTCGCGGATTGGCTTGCTGCTCGGCGAAGCGGCGGTCGCCTATGCGATGAACCTGATCGATGAAGCGCTCGACACCGCCCGCGCCGGGCAGGACCGGGCCGAGGAATTCAGCGATGCAGCAGGCGTTAAGGCGCGCAAATTGACCGCTGGCGCAGCGCAGGCTGCCGGGGCCGCAGCCGAAAACTCGCGCAGCTTGGCCCGCAAGACGCGGAGTTCTGCGGCGCGGGTGGTGAACGAAATCAGGCGCAAGACCAAGGGGTAAGCCCTGCCTCCGCCCCGCCCCCGGCCCGCGCAGGCTTGATCGCCGCGCATAGCACGTTACGGCGGCGCGCATCATTCCTCCCCAAGGGCACATATCATGTCAGAAACCACCCCCACCCAACGCCTCCACCTCGTGATGGGCGGGCGCGTCAAAGACCCGCGCGGGATCGAATTTCAGGATCCCGAAAGCATCCACGTGGTCGGCGTCTACAGTTCGTATGACGCGGCTGCCGATGCATGGCGCGCGCAAGCACAGCGCACGGTTGATGATGCCGAGATGAAATATGTGGTGGTCCACATCCACAAGCTGCTGACGCCGGAAGCGTAACGGCGCGGCGAATGTTTCACGTGAAACATGGCCCAAAAGCAGGCTAGCTGGGGTCTAAACGAGGCAAGAGGGGGTCTAGCTGGGGTCTAAACGCGGCTAAGCCCGGTCTAAAATCCGCAATTCCCGTCCCCGGACGGTCCGACCACCATCAAGATGGCAGGCCAGCCTCAGATAAATTCCAACTTCTTGACGTGGTAGAACCGTTCACCCGATGGCACCGTCACTTCGATGTCATCGCCAACCTGCTTGCCAATCAGCGCGCGCGCGAGCGGTGAACTGTAGGATATCCGCCCCTTGTTCGCATCCGCTTCGGTCTGGCCGACGATCTGATAACGGATCGGCTTGTCGTGTTCATCAAGCAGGGTCACGGTCGCGCCAAAGATGATCTTGTCGCCAGAAAGCGTCGTCGGATCAATGATCTGCGCGCGGCTGACCATGCTTTCGATATCGCCGATCATCGCTTCGACCTGGCCTTGGCGTTCCTTGGCCGCATGATATTCGGCATTTTCCGAAAGATCACCGTGCGCACGCGCTTCTTCGATGGCTTCAACGATTCTCGGGCGTTCTTCGCGCAGCAGCTTGAGGTCAGCGGTCAGCCGCTCATATCCCTCGGCCAGCATCGGAGCCTTATCCCTCGTCGCCATTTTTTCGTTCTTTCTGTTCGTTTGTCAGACTTTAGCCCGTGACAGCTCAGAAAGCGTAACCGGCCGTTCGATCTCCACGGCGACCAATGCTTTCAATGTCAGGGGAAAAGACAATCAGTCGTTATAATAGTCTTGCAACGACCGGACTTCAAGCTGGTCTGGCCGGATCGCCGAAATCGCCGCCGCTGCCGCGACCGATCCTGCGGCTGTGGTGTAATAGGGCACCCTGCCTGCCAGCGCCGCCATCCGAATGGATTTGCTGTCCATTAACGATTGCCAGCCCTCGGTCGTGTTGAAAATCAGCGCAATATCACCGTCGATAATCCGATCGACGATATGCGGCTGGCCCTCTGCCACTTTGTTCACCCGCTCGACCGCCAAACCCTGCTCGGCCAGATAGCTTTGTGTGCCGCCGGTGGCGATGATGCGGAAACCCTGTTCGATCAACTGGCGCACGGCGGGCAGGATCACAGGCTTATCGGTGCTTTTGACCGAGACGAACACCGTGCCGCTGCGCGGCGGCACCATGCCTGCACCGAGTTGCGATTTAAGGAAGGCGGCTTCGAACGTGGTGTCGATCCCCATCACCTCGCCGGTCGATTTCATTTCCGGGCTCAACACCGGGTCAGCGCCGGGAAAGCGGGCGAACGGGAACACCGCCTCTTTCACCGCCATGTAGGGTAGATCGCGTTTGAACGGTTCAAACGTCGCCAATTTCTCGCCCGCCATCACCCGCGCGGCGATTTTGGCAACCTGCTGGCCGATCGCCTTGGCTACGAACGGCACGGTGCGGCTAGCGCGCGGGTTGACCTCGATCAGGTATACCAGCCCGTCCTTGACCGCGAACTGGATATTCATCAGCCCGACGACACCCAGCGCATGGGCCAGCGCCTCTGTCTGGCGCTCCATTTCGGCGATGACTTCCGGCGGCAGCGAATAGGGCGGCAGCGTGCACGCGCTATCGCCCGAATGGACGCCGGCTTCTTCGATATGCTGCATTACGGCGGCAATGCGCACCTCTTCGCCATCGCACAGCGCGTCGACATCGCATTCAATCGCATCGCGCAGATATTGGTCGATCAGCACCGGGCTATCGCCCGACACATTCACTGCCGTGGCGATGTAGTTATCGAGCTGCGCTACGCTGTCGACGATCTCCATCGCCCGCCCGCCGAGCACGTAGGATGGGCGCAGCAGCACCGGATAGCCGATCCGCGCCGCGACAGCTGCGGCTTCATCGCGGCTGCGGGCGATTCCGTTTTCGGGCTGACGCAGTTTCAATTTGTT
>JBBRFG010000083.1:0-10787 GCA_038224685.1 Sphingomonadales bacterium | reverse complement strand
CGCTATTACCTGAATGGTATTTTTCTGCATGTGACCGACGAGGACGAGCCGCTGATGAAGGCTGCTGCGACCGATGGTCACCGGCTCGCGCGGTTCACTCTGCCGCGTCCCGAAGGCGCGGCCGGGATGCCTGACGTGATCATACCGCGCAAGGCCGTGGGCGAATTGCGCAAACTGCTCGACGAAGCGATCGACGGAAATGTGTTGATCGACCTTTCGGCAAGCAAGATCCGCTTCACGTTTGGCGGTGAAGGCGGCGTCGTGCTGACCAGCAAGCTGATCGATGGCACGTTCCCTGATTACAGCCGCGTGATCCCCACCGGCAACGACAAGTTGCTGAGGGTCGATCCCAAACTGTTTTATTCCGGCGTTGACCGCGTCGCGACCATCGCCACCGAAAAAACCCGCGCGGTCAAAATCGGGCTTGATCAGGACCGCGTGACATTGTCGGTCACTTCGCCCGATAACGGCACTGCGGCCGAAGAGCTGATGGCTGATTACAAATTCGAAGGGATGGAAATCGGCTTCAACGCCAATTATCTCAAGGACATTCTCAGCCAGATTGACGCTGATACGGTCGAATTGCATCTGGCTGACGCGAATGCGCCAACCCTGATCCGGCAAAATGACCAGAGCTCGGCGCTGTATGTGCTTATGCCGATGCGAGTTTGATGGACACGTTAGGGGCGATGACCGCGACCCAAGTTCATGTCCGCAAGACCGATTTGACCGATGCTTCATTGGCCGAAGTCACGCTCGCCTCGCTCAATGATGGGGCGGTGCGGTTGGCGGTTGAGAGCTTTTCGGTCACAGCCAACAACGTGACCTATGCGGTCGTCGGCGACGGGTTTAAATACTGGGATTTCTTCCCTGCCCCCGAAGGCTATGGCATCGTTCCAATGTGGGGCCATGCACGGGTGATCGAAAGTCGCAATTCCGACTTCGCGGTGGGCGAGCGGGTCTATGGCTACCTGCCGATGGCCAGCCACGTTGAGGTGCAGCCGGGCAAAGTGAGCCCCGGCGGGTTCATGGATACGACCGATTATCGCCAGCCGATGAGCCCGGTTTACAATAGCTACACCCGCCTTGCCGCCGACCCCGAGCATGATCCTGCGCGCGAGGCGGAACGCATGATCTTTGGTCCGTTGTTCCGTACTGGGTTCTTGATCGAATACTTCTTGCGAGGGCATGATTGGTTCGGTGCTGAGCAATTGATCGTCACCAGCGCCTCCTCTAAAACCGCAATGGGGCTGGCAAGCGTGGCGCGCAAATCATCACCCGGCGTGCGGAGGGTGGGGCTGACGTCGGCAACCAATCTCGGCTTTGTCTCGGCATGCGGGCTGTATGATCAAGTGGTCGCTTATGATGATTTGGAAAGCCTGCCAGTCATGTGCAGCGTCAGCGTCGATTTCGCGGGCAACGCCGATTTATTGGCACGAATTCACCAGCATTTCGGCGACAGCCTTGTGCATTCGGCGTTGGTTGGTGTGACCCACATCGAAGCGCGCTCGACGTTTGGCGGCGGCAATCCGCTGCCTGGCGCAAAGCCTGCGATGTTTTTCGCGCCGGACCACGCTGTGGCATTCTTCAAGGCGAATGGCCCAGATAAAGGCGGCGCGCTGGTCGCAGCAGCTTGGCACGATTTCCTTGCTGCAGCCGATGGCACGATCACAGTCGAACGTCATCACGGCCTTGATGCGGCGCGTGATGTGTTCCTTGCCATGTTAGCAGGCCAAGTTGACCCCGCCAAAGGCATCGTGATCGAACCCTGACTGGGGTCGCGAAGTGGCGGATTACTCCGCCGCTTCGGCCAGTTGCACTCGCTGCGGGCCGCGAATGAGCCCGCCGGGGGTTTTGCCCGTCCATGCGCCATCGCGGAAAGTCACCGCCCCGCTCTTGATCGTGCAGACATAGCCATCGGCCTTTTGCAGCAGGCGCTTGCCACCTGCGGGCAGATCGAACGCCAGCCACGGCTTGCCGAGCTTAAGCCGGTCCATATCGATCACATTCAAATCGGCCAGATAGCCCGGCGCAATCACGCCGCGATCTTCAAGACCGTAGAGCAGCGCAGTATCGCGGCATTGGCGCTTGATTGCGTGTTCCAGACTGATCCTTGCCCCGCGCTTGCGGCTCTTCACCCAGTGTTCGAGCATGAAAGTGGGCGAGGCGGCATCGCAAATCGTGCCGCAATGCGCGCCGCCGTCCGACAAGGAATTGACCGTGTCATCGGCGTGCTGAAGCGGATGGAGGAAATCGAGGTTGCCGTCAGAATAATTCAAAATCGGCAGGTAAATGAAACCTTTACCATCGTCACGGCACAACAGGTCATAGGCATATTCCTGCGCGTCAACCCCGGTCAGCGCCGCGCGGGCGTTGACGCTGGCATCCGCATCCGGTTCGTAATCGAAATCGGGGTCCATTTCATATTGCAACGCCCAGCCTTGCGAAATGACCATCACCACGCCGAGGATATCCTGCGGTGCGGCGGAATAATCATTGGGTTCGGCCAACAGCTGCGCCTTGAACGCAGGATCCAGCAGTTTTGCTTTCTGCGCCGGCCACGGCAGCGCCTTGATCGCCTGCCAGCTTGGGCGGAAGGCGAAGGGGTTTACCGTGCCCTGCCATCCCATGATGATGCCATTGCCGCGCAAAGCGATCTGCGCCACGATATTGGCGCCATTGTCGTTTTCCGCGCGCATCAGCGCGATCTGCTCGTCGAGCGGGGTTTCCTTGGCGATCGATTGCAAGGCGGCAAAAGTGACCGGGATACCGGCCTCGCGGCTCAATTTGCCCATCCATTCAAACTCGTTCCATTCGCGCTTGAGGTCGCTTGCCATTTCGAACACGGCATGGCCGCCCGCCGCGGTCGCGCGTCCCATCGCCTTGCCTATCGCGATCAGTTCTTCGGGTGTCGCGGTGGTGCCGGGGACAAGTTCGCCATCAACCGATTTGTGCAGCACTGTGCGCGACGTCGAAAAGCCCAGCGCGCCCGCTCGCACGCCTTCCTCGACGATGGCTGACATGGCGGCGATATCGTCGACCGTGGGCACGGCTCCCGGCTGTTCGCGTTCGCCCAGCACAAACGCACGCACTGCGCCGTGGGGGACGTGGGTGCCGACATCCACCGTGCGCGGCAGCTTTTCGAGCGCATCCAGGTATTCGGGAAAGGTTTCCCAATCCCAAGTCATGCCTTCGGCAAGCGCGGTGCCGGGAATATCCTCGACCCCTTCCATCAGGCTAATGAGCCATTCGTGGCGGTCAGGCTTGGCGGGGGCAAATCCGACGCCGCAGTTACCCATGACAACCGTGGTCACCCCGTGCCAACTCGATGGGGCCATTTCCTGATCCCAGGTTGCCTGGCCATCATAGTGGGTGTGGATATCGACGAAGCCGGGGGTGACGAACTTACCGTTCGCATCGATTTCCTGATCGGCGCTGCCTTCGACCCGGCCTACCGCTGCGATCAAACCGTTTTTCACCGCTACGTCACCGATGAAGCCAGCTGCGCCGGTGCCATCGACAATTGTGCCGCCCCGAACGAGCAGGTCATATTGCGCCATTTTCTCTCTCCCTTATCGACGAAGGAGATGTCGCAATTTGAGCAGTCTTACAAGAGGCCCGGCGCAATCCAAGCGGCGCTGATGAGGCCGAGGTCGTTCGTCTGATCCGCGCTGCTGATATGGCGGCGCAGGTTGTACTGATTTCCTGTTCGGTAGAAGCGGCGCTCCGGCTCCACGCGCTCGCGCCTGAAATGCTGATCTCTTTTTCGGCTGATGATCCTAGTGGCATTGCTACCGCTGCCGCCACCGGGGTCCCTGCTGATCGCATCGTGGCCTTCACCGGCACGCGCATGGTGCGGCCTGATTTTTATGCCGCGCTCGACAAGCAGGATGTCAAGGTAATTTTTGGCACGCTTGGCCGCTCAGAGAACGCCTTTGACGTTCTGATCGACCGGTTTGGGCTCGATGCGCGCTATGCCGAGCTTGGCTGCATCGGGGTGGATGTTCTCGTAACCGACCGCCCGCGTGAGGCGGCGGCGGCGCTGGCTGAGGCTGAACGTCTGCCGCAACCGGGTCAGTGCGGGGTGGGCAAGGCACCGTAGGCCACGCCGCTACGCTGCCGCCAAGCGCCGCGATTCTTTTTCGGTTTCCGGTGCATCGAGAAATTCGCGGATCGCGGCGACGCTTTCATCGGCGTGGGTCAGCAGGAACAAGTGCCCCCCTCCGGCGAACGTCAACAGGCGCGATTTGGGGATCATCGCCTTCAGAATTTTGCCGTTGGCAAGGGGAACAATCTGATCATCTTCGCCCATCATGATCAGTGTTTCTTTCGTCATGAACGGTAGCGCGGGCAAGCTGCTCCAGCCCATCATGCACAACAACTGATAAATATAGCCGCGCGGGCTGGGCGGTTTTAGCCGACTGATATGGCTGTTTTTGTGGTCGTCAGCGCCAGTCTTGGTCAGCCCGCCATAGAGCGTGGTGAAATGTTTGTTCATGAATTCGGGGTCGATATATCGGCGCGGGTCGGCCATTTTAGTGAAAGCGGCGGGGTTACCCGGCACCATCAGCATTCCCGGGGTGGTCGCGATCAACGTCAGCCGCCGAGTGCGCCCGGGGTGCTGGAGCGCAAAGTGCTGCGCCATTGCGCCGCCCCACGACACGCCCATCACATCGACCTGATCAAGCCCAAATCGCGTTAACAACCGCGCCGCTGTCCAGCTCATGGTGAAGGGGTTGTAGGGAATCGACGGATCAGGCGATTCGCCGGTCCCCGGCATATCGAACATGATAAAGCCGCGTTCTGGCATCGCGGCTGCGAGCGGGGCAACCGCTTCGATATTTGCGCCAATGCCGTTGAAGAACAGAACCGGCAAGTGATCGGACGGCATGTCTAGCCGCCATGCCGCAGTCCGTAGCATCCGACCGCCCACTTGTTCCATTGTGACGACAGCGCCGTCCATTGCATTGGCCACAAAAACCTGTCCTTCCTGTGCGCTTGATACGGCGCAGATGCGGCACACTCGCCGGTTCTAGGGCGAGTGTGCTCATGAATTTACGCAGGCCGTGGATATCCCCACGACGCCATTACGCTGCACTGCAATATCAGACTTCTTCTACCACGTAGAGTCCCGGCGCTGGTTCAAGCGCCGGATAGGTATCATTCCCCAGGATTTCCGGTGCCGGTTTCTGCTTACCGGAACGCGCTTGCACCCATTCCATCCACAGCGGCCACCAGCTGCCTTTGACCTCCTCGACGCCCTTAAGCCAGTCATCAGCCGAAGCGGGCAGTTTGCCCTTCTTGGCTTGCACGAAATACTTGGCTTTGGGATTGGTCGGCGGGTTGAGGATTGCCTGCATATGGCCAGACTGGCTGAGTACGTAAGTCACGTTTTTTGATCCGAACAATTGCGTCGAACGATAGGTCGCCTTCCAAGGGGTAATGTGATCGGTCACCCCGCCAAGGATAAACAGATCGCCGGTGACTTTGTTCAGGTCGATCTTGTGATCCACCATCTCGACTTCGCCATGCTTGGTGAAGGCAAGCGTTTCATACACCGTCAGAAAATCGCCCATAAGGCTGGCCGAAAGGTTGGTGGCGTCAGAATTCCAGAACAACACATCAAACGCTGGCGGATCAGCGCCGAGCAGGTAATTATTGATAACGTAGTTCCAGATAAGATCATTCGGACGCAGCCAAGCAAAGCCCCGCGCGAGGTCATCGGCTTTGATTATTCCGGCTTTGCTGGCGCGCTGCCGGGCGAGCTTCATGCCGTTTTCGCTGACCAGTGACCCGGCTTCAATATCGGTGGCCATCGGATGCAATACACACACCATCAAGGTTAGTGTGCCCAGCAGGTCGGATTTGTCGGCGGCAAGCTTACTCGCCAACATCGCAGCGGTTTGCCCGCCAGAACAACCGGCTGAGACATTAACCTTTTTCGCGCCAGTGATCGCCGCCACCGCCTCCATCGCCTCTTGGCAGGAATGCACGTATTCCGCCATACCCCAGCTTCCCTGTTCCTTGGTCGGGTTGCGCCAAGATATCACGAAAGTCTGAACACCATTATCGAGCTGCCACTTCACGACTGACTTATCGGGTGACAGATCGTTGATATACATCTTGTTGATTTGCGGCGGAATTGTCAGCTGCGGGGTCTCATACACCTGCGCCGTGGTTGGCGCGTAATGGATTAGTTCCATCATCTCGGTGCGCAATACGACCGAGCCCTTTGACGCAGCGATATTCTCACCCAATTTAAACGGACGCTTGTCCACCTGGCTGACCATGCCTTTGTTGTGGACCAGATCATTATAGGCGTTCTGCAATCCCTTGATGAGCGACAGCCCACCAGAATCAATCACCCGTTTCTGGGCCGTGGGATTGCCAATCAGGGTATTGGTCGGTGCGAGCCCATCAAGGATAATATTGGCGATGAAATTTGCACGGTTGCGCTCCAGCTCGTCCAGATTAAGCTCTTCTAGCCAGCCTCTCATGCCCTTTTGCACGGCAAGGTAGTATTGCGCCCCGGCCCTGAAAAACGGGTTGTAGGCCCAGGCCGGGTCCATGAACCGTTTGTCCTTGGGATCGGGGCTGAGTTCGCTTTTGCCGGTGAGGATTTTCACCATGTCCTGCGCCATTGCGGACGAATGACGAATGAACCGGGAGGGGTCTGACGCTGTTTCTCGCAGCAGGACGGCGACCGCGCTGACAAAATCTTCGCGGGCCACACCAATTAGCGGACCAAGCGCGTTGGTGGACTGAGCTGCTTCGTTTTCGAGCTTTACTTCGCTGCGTGCCATGGAATCCCCTTTTTATGGCGTCTGACCGTCTTGCGTGATTGACCACAGGTTAGCAGCGCCATTTAGACGCTGAATGCAGCTTGCAAGGCCAAGTTGCAAGCGCGCTTACGCAGGAAACCTTGGTCAGGGCCGACTGTGCTGGCAAAGAATTTACCTTGGCAATTAACGCTTCGCTCAAAGGTTTTTGGCAGAGCCTTTACGATGGTCGGGAAACGCAGTCATAAACCAGTGTCTCACGACCAGCCGTCGCCTGCGGGTACGGTTCGTATGCACCAAGTTTTGCCCGATGATCTGGCCAAAGTCGGTCTGCGCGACCGCTCCGGAAGGCGCCGCCCAGAACGCAACCGCCCGGAAGAGCAGGCTCAGTTGGGCCGTGCTGCTGACAGCCCGCTGGGTGAACGGGCGTATTATCTTTCGTTTCGACCGGGCGGGATGTCGCTGTTCCTGCTCGCAGCCTACGCGCTTGCCGCAGGGGTGGCCAAAGACCTCCCATCAGCAATGACCATAGTGGCGGCTTTGACGTCGGCGGCTCTGATCGCGAGCGGATCGCTATTCGCACCGACTGAGCGCGATGCAAAAACACCTGCCGCAACGCAGGTGCTAATCGTGCTGATCGCAATTGTATTGCCGATGGCATGTGCAGGTTATGCGCTGGCAGCATGGGTCGGAGAAGGACTTCCATGGCAATGGGCAGTCGCAACGCTTGTTTGTGTCAACGCCGCCGCAGCGGCATTGCTCAAGATGCGGATCATGTCATTGTTCTGCGCGACCATCGCAAGTTGGTCGGGGTTTGCCACGCTTGATCCGAGCTTGTTGACGATGGGCGCTTTGGCAGGCGCGATCATCGCTTTGGCGCTGATAGCGCGCCTTGAATGGACCGGGGCCGAGCGCCGTAGGTTGGTGAGCGACGCGCGCGAGCGGGTCGCAGCCAGAGCAGAAGACATTCTTCACAGCTTTGAGGAAACAGGGCAGGGTTGGTTCTGGGAAACTGACCGTCGCGGGCTGATCACTTACATTTCGCCCAAGGCGGCAATGGTTTTGGGTCAAGCTGCCGAGGCCTTGATTGGCCTGCCTTTGAACGAAATTGTCAATCCTGCGCCGGGGCCCACTGATGCCGAACGTATGCTTTCGTTCCACCTTTCGGCGCGATCGCCGTTTCAGGATGTCGAACTGCGGGCCGCCACAACGGGCGAAGAGCGCTGGTGGGCGCTGACGGGACGCCCGGTGTACGACAATTACAAGAATTTCTGCGGCTTCCGCGGCCACGGCACAGATTTGACAGAAAAGCGCCGTAGCGAACAGCAGGTGTCGCGCCTTGCCCACTACGACTCGCTGACCGGACTCGCCAACCGGGTGCAGATGAGCAATGTGCTTGAACAAATTCTTGCCGCACCCAGCGGGCGTGAGCGTGCTTGTGCGGTTCTCATGCTCGATCTTGATCGGTTCAAGCAAGTCAATGATTCCCTGGGCCACCCAGCAGGCGACGCGTTGCTAAAGCAGGTTGCACAGCGGCTCGAACGAGCAATCGACGGTGCAGGTCGTTGCGGCAGGCTGGGCGGAGATGAATTCAAGGTCATTGTTCCTGGTCAGCAGAGCCGCGCTGCCCTTGGTTACCTTGCTGTTGAAATTATCTCTGCGCTCTCGCAGCCCTATCGCATTCACGGGCAAAATGTTGTGATTGGCGCATCGGTCGGGATTGTCATCGCGCCGGAACATGGGACAACCAGCGAGGCTCTGCTTCGCAATGTGGACCTTGCGCTCTACGCCGCCAAGGATGCGGGGCGCGGGGTGTACCGGTTCTTTGCCGATGATCTCCACGCTGCGGTAGAAGAGCGCGCCGAGCTTGAACAGGACTTGCGCGACGCCATGGCAAACGGCGAGCTTGAGCTATTTTATCAGCCGGTGGTGTCTGCTGCGGCTGAGAAAATTGTCGGCTTTGAAGCGTTGCTGCGCTGGAAACACCCCAGACGCGGCTGGATTTCGCCCGCCAAGTTCGTGCCTATTGCTGAGGAATCGGGACTGATCAATCGGTTGGGGCAATGGGTTTTGCGAACTGCGTGTGAGGATATGGCGCGATGGCCCGACCCGATCCGCTGCGCCGTGAATGTATCCGCTCTACAATTTGCTAACCCGGAATTGCCAAATGTCATCGCGAATGCGCTGGCGCATAGCGGTGTCGCGCCAGCACGGCTTGAGCTTGAGATCACCGAAAGTGTGTTCCTGAGCGACAACGCCGGCACTGACGCGATGTTCAGGGCGGTAAAGCGAATTGGAGTGCGGCTTGCGCTGGATGATTTCGGCACCGGATATTCGTCGCTCGGCTATCTCAAGAAAGCGCCGTTCGACAAGATCAAAATCGACCGTACCTTCGTGCAAGGCGCAACAGAGCAAGGCAGCCGCAATGGCGCGATCATCGCATCGATCACCAGTCTGGCCGAAGCGCTGCACATGGATACCACTGCCGAGGGCGTAGAAACGCTCGATGAACTTGAACTTGTGCGGCTGCTGGGGTGCAGCCACGTCCAAGGCCATATCTATTTCAAGCCGATGACCGCAACCGAAGCCGAGCTTCTGGCTAGCGGCGATCTTCGGGCCTCCCCGGTTGGCCCGCAAAGTATCCGTGCATCGCGTAAGAACCTCCTACGCCAGGTGGTGGTGGTGGACGATGGCAACCGCCTTAATGCGACCTTGCGAAATATCTCTGAAACCGGCGCGTTGCTCGAAGGGGTCAGCAACGTGCCTGCTGGAAGCGCTATACGGGTTGAACTGTGCGCCGATCAATCTGTATCAGCCCAAGTGTGCTGGGCGCGTGAAAACCGCTTGGGCGTGGAATTCCACGAACCGCTCAAACGCCGCGCTAATGGTTCTTTCGTCGTTCTGTTTGGAAGGGCAGATCAGGGCGCCAACGCTGAGAGTTGGGAACTGGCGCCGCAAATCCAGCGTAAGCTTGATCATTCGGTCACGCGATGAACGACCCGAGTACTAAGCACTACCTTGGCAGATTACCGTTGGTTCGACACGCTTGATAACTCCCTAATTCGCGGTAACGGCCTCGCATGGGGTAAAGACAGACAACAATGTCTCTATCCGAAAGGCGATAAAAACCATTTTCGCTTTGTGTCGGTTTGGCGCGCCGATCTGCTGGCGGAATTCCCGCCCTAAACTATCGAAATTAAAAATGTGATTGAGCCGTTCGCCGACAGCGAAATCGATCATTGGATTTGCTCAACAGTCCACACTGGCATGCCCGTCGCGTCGCAAGCCACAACTTGCGCGCGGCGCAAGGCCGCCAGCGCATCGTCGCGGCTGGTGGCAAACAGCGGCGCTGTGCGTTTGAACATGTTCATCAGCGCGCCCTGGCTGATATCCAGCCCGAACAGATCGCGAAATACGCCCTGCAACCGCCCATAGGAAAACAACTGGTTGGTCTTGAGATAGAACGCCAGCGCATGGATACGGCGGCCAAATGGTGTGACCTGCGCGACCGGTGGCAAAGGCGCGCTGGTCGCCTTGCCGCACGCTGCGCAGCGGCAGGCCAGTCTGCGATGCCGCCAGACCAGCGGCCTCACTTGCGGAAGGTCGATGTCGTCATATTCGCCAATCACCTCGCTCGCCCCGTCTTCGCCAAATGGCAGGCCGCAATGCTGGCAATGCGCCGGGCGATAGTCTTCGTGCGCATCGGGCGCTTCGGTCAGCGCGCGGGGGGTGGCCTTTGTGCCCAGGCTTTGCACCACCGGGCCGTGAACCCTCCCGCTTGCCTTTCTGGTCGGTCGATGGCGGCTTTGATAATGTTCGCGATGTGTTACCGGGACGATCCAGACCCAGCAAAAGGTCGATCAACTTGGGCTTCGTAAAGCGCTCAGGTTCCTTGCGATTCATCGGTAGTGCGAATCACACCGGCCGCCTCTTGGCAAGCGGGTGGGTACTTACAGACAAGCTCACTCGTCCAGTATTGGGAAATTTTTTGACAAGGCGTCAGGCTCC
>JBBRFG010000082.1:0-10821 GCA_038224685.1 Sphingomonadales bacterium | reverse complement strand
TGGGCAAACAGGGCGCGGGCGAGCTGAATTACTCGTCTGACATCGACCCGATCTTGCTGTTCGACCGTGACCGTCTGGCCCGCCGCCGCAATGATGATCCGGGCGATGCGGCGCAGCGTTACGCGCGCCGGGTGGTGGCGTTGCTGTCGCGCGGCACGGCGGATGGCTATGCGCTGCGGGTCGATCTGCGACTGCGCCCGGCGAGCGAGATCAGCCCGCTATGCGTGCCGGTGGGCGCAGCGCTGGCGCATTATCAGGGCGCGGCGCTGGCGTGGGAACGTGCCGCCTTTACCCGCGCCCGCGCGGCGGCGGCAGACATTGCGGCGGGCGAGGCTTTCCTTGCGGCAATCCGCCCGTTCGTATGGCGCGGGCAGCTCGATTTCGGCGCGATCGCAGAAATCCGCGCGCTCACGCTGCGTATTCGGGAAAGCCACGCGGGCCCGACCGTCCCCGGCCCGGGGTTCGACGTTAAGCGCGGGCGCGGCGGTATCCGCGAAATTGAATTTTATGCGCAAACCCATCAGCTCATCCACGGCGGGCGCGATACCTCGTTGCGGGTACGCGGCACGCGCGCCGCGCTGAATGCGCTGGCAGCAGCGGGGTGGGTCACGCTGGAAAACGCCGCCGTCTTGGGCGATGGCTACGACCGGCTGCGGATGGTCGAACACCGCTTGCAGATGATAAACGACCGTCAGACCCATGCGCTGCCCGGCGGCCAAGCGCTGGACAATGTCGCACGGCTTGACGGCTTGGCGGACGGCGCGGCGCTGGTGGCCGAGCTCACCGCGCTGACGGCACTCACGGGCCGTATTTACGAAGAATTGATCGGCGCGCCAACGGCAACATCGGTGGCGGTCTCCCTGCCTGTCAGTGCGCTGGTGCAGCGACTTGGCGCGCTCGGGTTTGAAGAGCCTGAAGAACTAGCTGAGCGGATTGAGGGCTGGCGCGATGGGCGTCATGCCGCGATCCGCTCGCCGCAGGCCGTGGCGGCGTGGGATCGGCTCGCCCCGGCGCTCATCGCCGCGATGGCGGCAAGCGATGATCCCGCCCGCGCTCTCACCCGCTGGGAACGCATCATCGCCAATGTGCCAAGCGCGATTACGACGTTCCGGCTGCTCGATGCGCGGCCCGATCTGACCGACCGGCTGGTTGCCGCGCTGAC
Organism: Sphingomonadales bacterium; assembly: GCA_038224685.1. GTDB lineage: Bacteria > Pseudomonadota > Alphaproteobacteria > Sphingomonadales > Sphingomonadaceae > Erythrobacter. The sequence continues at coordinate 9,659 of JBBRFG010000082.1, read as the reverse complement.
GCTGGCCCCCGTGCTGTCCGACGAGCTGGCCCGCAAGCCGGAACTGCTCGATACGATGATTGATCGCGGCGCGTTGGAACTGCCGGGCGATGTCGGCGCGATCATATCGCGGATGCGCGGGGCGGTGATCCGTGCGGATTACGAGGCGCTGCTCGATGCGATTCGAGTGATTACGGGCGAGATCCGCTTTGCGCTGGGCGTCCAACTGATCGAAGGGCTGGCCGATCCTCTTGATATCGCGCGCGCCCTATCGCGCACGGCTGAGGCGGCCTTGCAACTGGCAGCCAGTGCCACGGTGGAAGAGTTCGCTGCCAAGCATGGACGGGTCGCGGGCAGCGAATTGCTGGTCCTTGGCCTTGGCCGGCTGGGCGGAGGCGCGCTGACCCATGCATCTGATCTCGACATCGTCTATCTGTTTACCGGCGATTTCGCGGCGCAATCGGATGGGCTGCGGCCCTTGGGCGCGACAACCTATTACAATCGCCTCGCCAGCCGGGTCAGCGCCGCGCTGTCAGTACCAACCGCGCAGGGCGCGCTCTATGAGGTCGACACCCGGCTGCGGCCGCAGGGCAATCAGGGGCCATTGGCGGTTAGCTGCAAAGCGTTTGGCAAGTATCAGCGCGATTCGGCGTGGACGTGGGAGCACATGGCGCTGGCGCGCGCGCGGGTGCTGTACGGATCGCCGCCTGCGCGGGCCGAACTCGAAGCCGTGCTGGCCGAAGTCTTGCGCGCCCCGCGCGATAAAGCGGCGTTGCGCGATGCGGTACTGACGATGCGCGCCGAAATGGCCAAGCACAAACGGCCCGGCGGGCCGATTGACGCCAAGCTTGCGCGCGGCGGGCTGGTCGATATCGAGTTTCTGGTTCACTATTTGCAATTGAACGGCGCAGCAGCGGACGGCGCGCCCCTGGCTCAAGCTTCGCCCGGCGCGCTTGATCCCGATCTTGCCACCGCGCTTTCAGGGCTGATCGCCGCCGGGCTGCTGCCTGCTGAGATGGCCGGTCCGCACACGTTGCTGACCCGGATGCTGGTAGCCGGACGCCTGCTCGCCCCCGATGGCCGCGAACCGCCGCCATCGGGGGCGCGTGCGCTGGCGCGCGCCTGCGGCCACGATAGTTACGACGCGCTGTTGCAGGCGTTTGGCCAAGCGCGCCGCGCGGTGGCAGGCGTGTGGAAACAAATCCTGGAAACAGACATTCTTGAACTCGAACAGGAGCAATCAGCATGAGCAATCTTCCCCCTAGCTTCCCGGGCATAGGCGACGCCGTTCCCGATATCGCAATGGAAACCCTGGACGGCGGCAGCATGAAGCCATCGGACTTTGCGGGATCGAAGCTGGTGATCTTTTTCTACCCCAAAGACGATACACCGGGCTGCACCACCGAAAACAAGGATTTCTCCGCCTTGCAGGATCAGTTCGCGGCGGCAGGCACGCGGTTGCTTGGGGTCAGCAAAGACCCTGCGAAAAAGCATCAAAAATTCATTGCCAAGCATGGTCTCACCGCGCCGCTTGCCAGCGATGCTGAGCAAGGCGGGCTGTCCGACGCGCTCGGCGTGTGGGCGGAAAAGCAGATGTACGGCAAAACCTATATGGGTATGGTGCGCGCCACATATTTGATTGGTGCCGACGGAACAATCGCGCGGATTTGGGGCAAGGTGAAGGTGGCCGGGCATGCCGAGGAAGTGCTGGCGGCGGCCACGGCGCTTTGACCCGGATTGTGGAACCGCCTGCGGAAAGCCCCGTTCAAAGCGTTGCCCACGCGATCCGTGCTGCACTGCTAACGCCGGACCCGCGCGCCAAGTGCTTTGCAACGCGGGCGGCGGCGCGGGCATGGCGCAAAGGCGCGCTGGCGTGGAGGTTTGATGCCGCGATGCCGGATCAACCCGCCTGGCCCGCGCAGCCCCTGCTGCTACCGCCCAGCCACATGCCCAAACGCGGCAAGTTCGGATCAGAACGCGGGCGAATCGCGCTGTGGCATGCGCTGGCACATATCGAATTTGTCGCGATTGACCTTGCGCTCGATATGGCGGGCCGGTTCGGGGCTGATATGGGCCGCGAATTTGTCGGCGATTTTCTGGATGTTGCCGCTGACGAAGCGATGCATTTCGCGCTGCTGGCCCGCAAGCTGGAAAGTCTGGGCAGCCATTACGGCGCGCTGCCGGCGCACGCGGGTCTGTGGGAAGCGGCGCATGGCACCCGCCATGATGTCGCCGCGCGCCTCGCAGTGGTGCCGATGGTGCTCGAAGCGCGCGGGCTCGATGTAACGCCCGCGACGTTGGACCGGGTTCGCGCAAGCGGCGATAATGGCGGTGCAAAAATTCTCACCCGCATCCTTGACGACGAAATCCGCCACGTCGGTTTGGGCACCAAGCACTTTCTGCGGTGTGCCAAAATGGCCCGGCAGCCGCCCGAATCCCTGTGGCAGGCGCTCGTAAAACAGCACTTTGGCGGGCAGATTAAGCCGCCGTTCAACGACTCAGCCCGTCTTGCAGCCGGTTTGTCGCGCGGATTCTATGCAGAGATTGCGCATTAACGACTCGCCCGGATAACAAGCTTTCAACAAAGGCGCGCATCAGACGTGCCGGAAATCTCCAACGGCAAACGCCGCATTCGGGAACCGGGTCAGCTATGAAATTTGCCTTGCGCCACATGTTGAAGCTTGCTGTCTCAGCATGCTCTGCCGTTCTGGTTTCCGCCGCTGCTCCGGCTTTTGCGAATACCGCCAATTCCGCCAGCGCCAGCGCCGACATCATTGAGCCCGTGCGCGAAGCGCAAGGCGATGTCAAAGATAACGGTGATCAACGGTTCAAGTCGTTGTTCGCCAGCTGGACCGCGATTGAGCGCATCAGCCCGACGGTTGGCACCGGCGCCGACGTGACGGCCTATTCCTCACCCGTTCCGCAGCGGGGCATCTCTGTGCCATCACGGATGCCGCTCGAAGGCGCTCATCTTACCAGCGGTTTCGGGATGCGCGCGCATCCTGTGCTCGGCGGGCTCCGGAAGCACACTGGGATTGATTTGGCTGCACCAACTGGCACCCCAGTTTACGCCACGGCAGATGGCTTGATCGGCCGTGCCGATTGGTATTCGAGCTATGGCCTGTACATCAGCATCAGTCACGGTGCATCGATGGAGACCCGATATGCTCACCTGTCGCGGTTGGCAGTCGCAGCGGGCGATAATGTCAAGAAAGGCGATCTGATCGGCTATGTCGGATCGACAGGGCGCTCGACCGGTCCGCACCTCCATTACGAAGTCCGCGTTGAAGGTCTTGCAGTCAATCCCGTTCCGTATATGGTGGAAACCGAAGCACAGCTTGCTTACGCCCGCGATGCACGATTGACCGGACAGGGCGGCGAGTAAGTAACGCTAACGGATTTGCGAAATTGCCCGCCATGAGCGGGCCGGACGTTGGAGAGGATGTCCGTTTATGGCGGCGGGTTTACCCGCCGCCTTTTTTTGCGCCCGCCCTTTTCTGAGTCTGCCGCAAGCACTTCGGGCACCAATCCCTGATTGCCATTCCTTAAATCGCCGGTCCTCAAACGGTAGCCCTTCGCATACTGTTTTTGCTTGCGGCCCCGCCCCGCTCGGTTCAATTTCATCCGCAAGCCCTAAGCGCGTTCAAGCAGCGCACTTGCTATACAGCAGGAGGCCGCAAGGGAGAGAGAATCATGACCATGCACCCGATCGCGCACGCCGCGACCCGTCCCGATCATCCCGCAGTCATCATGACGGGATCGGGCCAGCAGATCACCTATGGCGCGTTGGAAGCGGAATCGAACCGCTTTGCCCATCTGCTGCGCGCCTGTGGGATCGCAGCGGGCGATGCCTTTGCGGTGCTGCTGGAAAACCGGATCGAATATTTCACGATCATCTGGGGATCGCAGCGCGCGGGCACGATGCTGGTGCCAATCTCGTCGCGCCTGACCGCGCCCGAAGCCGCCTATATCGTCCGCGATGCCCAGACGAAGCTGCTGATCACGAGCGGACATTTCGCCAACGTGCTGGACGATATCCGCGCTGAATGCCCCGGCCTCACCGTGCTGGTTATGGATAGCGACGGCGCAGAGAGCTTTGCCTCTGCGGTTGCCGCGCAGGCTCCCACCCCGATCCCCGATCAAAGCGCCGGGATGGTGATGCTCTATTCATCAGGCACCACGGGCCGCCCCAAAGGCATCCGCCCCGCCCCGCCCGAAGATCCCGATCCGCAGGCCACTGTGCCGCTGGTGGGGCTGGCAGTGATGGGAGCGGGCATGCCTACCGATGGTTCGATGATCTATCTCTCCCCCGCCCCACTCTATCACGCTGCGCCGATTGGCTGGTGCTCGGTCGCGCACCGGCTTGGCGCAACAGTGGTGATGATGGAGAAATTCGAACCGGAAGCAGCGTTGCAGGCAATCGAGCGCTACAAGGTGACCGATAGCCAATGGGTGCCGACCCATTTCGTGCGGTTCCTCAAACTCGACCCAGGGGTGCGCGGCCGCTACGATCTTTCCAGCCATCAGCGCGCGCTCCACGCCGCCGCGCCTTGTCCGGTGCCAATCAAACAAGACATGATCGCCTGGTGGGGGCCGATCGTCAACGAGTACTACGCTGGCAGCGAGAGCATCGGAATGACCATGATCGGCAGCGCTGACTGGCTCACCCATCCTGGCAGCGTCGGCAAGGCGATCTACGGCACATTGCACATCTGCGGCGCCGATGGCGACGAAGTGGCCGCCGAAGAGGACGGGCTGATCTACTTCGAAAATGCACTGCTGCCGACCTATCATAACGACCCGGCCAAAACTGCCGAGGCAATGCACCCGATGGGCTGGATGACGCTGGGCGATATCGGGCACATTGATACCGACGGTTTCCTGTTCCTGTCCGACCGCAAAAGCCACATGATCATCTCGGGCGGGGTGAATATCTACCCGCAGGAGATCGAGAACCTGTTGGTGACGCACGCCAAGGTGATGGACGCAGCGGTAATCGGCGCGCCCTGCGCCGATTTGGGCGAACGGGTCGTAGCGGTGGTGCAGCCCAAGGACATGGCCCAGGCCGGACCCGAGCTAGAAGCGGAACTGCGCGAATTCCTCGCCCCCAGCCTGTCGAAAATCAAGATGCCCAAACTGTTCGATTTCCGCCCCGAACTGCCGCGTGAGGCCAATGGCAAACTCTACAAACGCGAACTGCGCGATGAATATGCCGCCAAGGCCCGCGAACAGGCAGGCCCAGCGTGAGCGGCGAGGCGGTGCTGCCCGGCGATCTGGCGCGCGCGGTGATTGATCCCCACGCCTATGCGCAATGGGACGGGCTGCTCGATACGTTTGATCATATCCGCGCGGCAATGCCGGTCGCCAAGGTTGCGCCCGATACGCCCGGCCTGTTCGATCCGTTCTGGCTGGTCACCAGCTATGAAGATGTGATGCGGATGTCGAAAGACAATGCGACCTTCCTCAACAACCCGCGCCCGGTGGTGTTTAGCTTTGCGCAGGCCATCGAATTCAGCCGCGCGGCAACCGGATCGAATATGCTGGTCGATTCGCTGGTGGTGTTCGACGCCCCGATCCATCCCAAATATCGCAAGCTGACGCAGGAATGGTTCATGCCGCGCAATATTGGTCGGCTTGAGAGCGAACTGCGCGCGCTGGCGGCCCGCACAGTTGACCGGATGCTGGAGCGGATAAGCGACAACGGCCCAGAGATCGATTTCGTCAAAGAAGTCTCTGGCCCCTATCCCTTGCGCGTGGTGATGCAAATCCTTGGCGTCCCGCCTGAGGATGAACCGCGGATGCAGATGCTGACCCAGCAATTGTTCGGCGGGCAGGACAAGGATCTATCGGGTAGCGGGCTCGACAAAATGACGCCGGAGCAAGTGGTCCAATTGGTCGCGGGTGCGGTGCGGAGCTTTGAGGATTACTTTGCGGCGCTCGCCGAAGCGCGGCGCGCCAACCCGACCGATGATGTCGCCAGCGTGATTGCCAATGCGCTGGTCGATGGCCAGCCGCTGCCCCCGCGCGATATGGCGGGGTATTACATCATCGTTGCCACTGCCGGGCATGACACCACCAGCGCCAGCACAGCGGGCGCGATGCAGGCGCTGGCGCGTGACCCGGAACAATTCGCCCGCGTGCGCGCCGACCGTTCGCTGTTGCCCGGCATCGTCGAAGAAGCGATCCGCTGGACCAGCCCGGTGCAGCACTTCATGCGCACCGCAGCCCATGATTGCGAGTTGGGCGGGCAGCAGGTGAAGGCGGGCGATTGGCTGATGATGAATTATGTCGCCGCCAATCACGATCCCGCGCAATTTCCCGACCCGCGCCGGTTTGATGCCGCGCGCTCGCCGAACCGGCATCTGGCGTTCGGCGCAGGGGCGCACCAATGCCTTGGCCTGCATCTGGCGCGGCTGGAGATGCGGATCCTGTTTGAGGCCTTGCTCGACCGGGTCGCCGCAGTCGAACCCGCGGGCGAGGCCAAGCGGGCGAGCAGCACGTTTGTGGGCGGGCTGAAAACGCTGCCGCTGCGAATTACACCCGCCTGATGATCGCCGGGGAATCGGACGGGCCTTGTCCGATTCCGCTATTGTCTTCGCGGCATTTGTCCTAGATTTCGGTTCATGACACTTTACGTGCGCCTTATACAACCGTGGCCGTCAGCATGAGCCTGCTTGAGCCGCATAACCTGCCGTTTCTGATTGCGTTCGGGGCGCTGGCGGTGGTTGCCGCATTGCAACTTACCGGACTATCCGAAGCGATCGAAGGCGTAGGCGATTTCGATGTGCCCGATGGCCTCGACGCCAGCGGGTTTGGCGAAGGGCTGGCTAGTCTGCTGGGGCTGGGCCGGGTGCCGGTACTGATCTGGCTTGCCATGCTCTTGTTCGTGTTTGGCACCACAGGCATAGTCGGGCAGGCAGTGTTGGCTGGCGTGCTGGGCGCGCCGCTTTCAGCGGGCCTCGCCGCGCTGCTGGCAGGGGGCGCGGCGCTGCCGCTAAACGCCGTCGCCATCCGCCCGCTTGCCGCGATCATGCCGCGTGATGAAACCACCGCCATCGGACTTGACGAATTGGTGCGGCGCGATGCCGAGATTCAGATCGGCACCGCCCGCCCCGGCTCGCCAGCGCGCGCCAAGGTGATCGACGTCCACGGCCATCCGCATTTCGTGATGGTTGAACCGCATGATACCGCGCAGCAATTGAACACAGGGGACACAGTCCTGCTGGTACGCCGCGAAGGGCAAACGTTTTACGGCGTACAATATGAAAGCCCGTTGCTCGGGCCTGACACTTAAGGGGAACGCAAATGGATCTGGTCACTATCGGGGTTGTCGGCGGAGGCGGGTTGCTCGTCTTCGTCATTTTCGTCGGGTTTCTCACCACATTGTATCGCCGTGCGTCGAAGGAAACGGCGTTTGTGCGCACTGGCCTTGGCGGTGAGCGGGTGGTGATGAATGGCGGCGCGCTGGTGTTCCCAGTGTTCCACGAAACCATGCCGGTCAACATGAACACGCTGGTGCTGCCGGTGGTGCGGCGCGATGGTGAAGCGCTGATTACGCTCGACCGGCTGCGGATTGATGTGAAGGCGGAATTCTACGTCCGCGTGCGGCCCGATGCCAGCGCGATTGCGATGGCCGCGCAAACGCTGGGCCAGCGCACGATGCAGCCCGATCTGCTCAAGGATCTGGTCGAAGGCAAGTTCGTGGACGCGCTGCGATCTGTGGCGGCGGGCATGACCATGAACGAATTGCACGAACAGCGCGCTGATTTTGTGCAGAAAGTGCAGCAGGTCAGCTCAAACGATCTTGCGATGAACGGGCTTGAGCTGGAATCGGTGTCGCTGACCGGGCTCGACCAGACCAGCATCGAGCATTTCAACGCCAACAACGCCTTTGACGCCGAAGGCCTGACCAAGCTGACCGAGCAGATCGAAGCGCGCAAGAAACTGCGCAACGATATCGAGCAAGACACCCGCGTTCAGATTGAAACCAAGAATCTCGAAGCCAGCCAGCGGAGTTTCGAAATCGCCCGCGATCAGGAATATGCGCGCCTGGAACAGGAGCGCGAAGTTGAAGTGCGGCGTGCCGGCCAATCAGCAGAAATTGCCCGCGAACAGGCCGAACGTATGCGCGAGGCCGATTCCGCCCGGATCGAGGCGAAGAAGCAGGTTGATGCGCAACAGATCGAAGCCGACCGGCTGGTCGAAGAAGCCCGGATCGATCAGCAGCGCGCGCTCGAAATTGCCCGGCAGGAACAACAGATCGCGGTGCAGAACAAAAGCCGCGAGGAAAGCCAGGCCAAGGCCGAAGCCGATGACGCCCGCTCCAAGGCGGTTGAGGCCGAGGAACGGGTCACCACGGCGCGCGAAAGCGAAATTGCCGAACGCAGCAAGAAAATCGAACTGATCGAGGCCTCCAAGCAGGCCGAACGCGACGCCATCGGGGTGAAGGTGCAGGCGGAGGCCGAAAAAGACGCCGCAGCCAACCGCGCCGAGGCGGTTCGGCTTGAAGCACAGGGCGAGGCCGAGGCTGAAAAGCTGCGCGCCGAAGCATCGCGGGTGCGGTTCGAAGTCGAGGCCGCTGGCCAACGCGCAATCAACGAGGCGGCCAATATCCTCTCAAACGATCAGATCAGCCTACAAACCAAACTGGCGCTGCTCAAAGTGCTGCCCGAGGTTATCCGCGAAAGCGCGAAGCCGATGGAGGCGATTGATTCGATTAAGATCGTGCAGGTCGACGGGCTCACCAATGGCGGACGCTCGGGTTATGATGGCAATGGTTCAGGCGGCTTCGGCGGGTCAGGCAATCTGGCCAGTGACGCAGTGGCAGCCGCGCTCGCCTACCGCGCGCAGGCGCCGGTGCTCGATGGGCTGATGAAGGAACTTGGGCTAGACGGTTCGTCGCTGTCCGGACTGGTCAAAGGCGCGGCGGAAGCGGAGCTGGCAGCGCCTGCCAAAGCGCCGCCGGCGAAGCCCGCCAAACTCGCCAAGCCGCAGGATAACGAACACGACGCACTGCCGAGCAATGAGGCGGCTGAGTGAATCGTAGACCTTCAAACCGTTCGTGCTGAGCTTGCCTGCCGTAGTGAAAGTCAGGGTCGAAGCACCGCCCTTCGGTAAGCTTAGGGCGAGCTGGGATTGGCCTGTACCGAACCCAGCAATGTTTGCGCAGCTGCGAGCAAATCCGTGCCCTTTTTCGGACTTGATCCTGGCGGTTGGCACTACTTAAGCAGATGACTGAGTTCGGAGATTTTGAGGCAATGCGGGCACTGGTTTGGCTGCGGCTTGGCGAGAGCGAGGAGTATGGCGTTTCGGATGGCTGGTAGGCTCGGTTGTGGCGGCGGTCCGACACTTCTTTTTTCCCTTTCGCCATTTTGAGGCGTTGCGATTGCAGGAAAGCGAGGGCAATCATTGCCATCAGGCAATGGCGGTGCAGCCGGACCGAACACCTGCAGCTATAACCCGATCAATCTCCTCAATGGCGATCTCAGGCTTGGTGCGGGCAACCTGACGCTCCTTGGGAACCCGAGCCTGCTCCATGCCTTGGCATCGCCTGTCCAGCCTTCTGGCAAGAACAGTCGGAGGCCTACCATCACCGGAACCTCGCCGGACGCCAGCGTCACCGAAACGAGCGACTGGCGGCTGGCGACTGGCAGTTGGCAGTTTTGCCCAGCGACGACGCA
>JBBRFG010000081.1:0-11098 GCA_038224685.1 Sphingomonadales bacterium | reverse complement strand
CGCCAATCGCCTGCGCCAGCACCGCCAGCGTCAATTCATCGATCCGGCCCGCTTCCTCGATCATCGGGATAAAGCAATCGGGCGGCAACATCCCGCGCACCGGGTGATCCCAGCGCACCAGCGCTTCGGCGGCGTCGATTTCGCCAGTCACAAGGTTGATCTTGGGCTGATACAACACCCTGATCTGGCCACCGCGCAGTGCATCGTCAAACTCGCCCAGCAGCGAAAACTGCTGCGCCGCATTCTCCCCCTCGCTATCAGTGTGCAATCGCCACGGCTTGCCCGAACGGCGCGCAAGGCTGGCCGCATGGGCCGCGCTGGTCGCTGCATCGGGGCTATCGGAAGCCGCAACGCCGAACGTCAGCGACATCCCGATCCTGCGCCCGGCGACATCAAACGGGCTGCGCATAATCGCTCGCAGCCCGGCCAACAGTGGATCAACGTCGCTCATGTCTAGCGGCGTGCGCCACACAAGCGTGCGATCTTCGGTGCGGCAAATGGCTGCGCCTGACGCTGAAACCTGCAACCGTTCAACCAGACGCCGCAGCAATCCGCCGATATGATCAACGCCCACCGCCAGTTTAAGCGCGTCGAAATCGTCAATCTGCGCTGCGATTATATAGCGATTACTGCTATCCGCGCGGCGGGCATCGAACCCGAGCCGATTGGGCAGGCCGCTTTCGTCATCAATCCGCCGCCGGTCTACTGCCGCACGGTGGGTGAGCATGATCAACCGCAGCGCCGCAGCCCCGCTGATCAGAGCCAGCGCCGGAACAACTTCGAACCAGATTGCGCCCAGCACCCGCGCGCCAATCCACACCAGCGCAATGATACCCGCGCCGAAAGCCGCGCGGATCAGTACTGTTCTGCGCTGGCTGGCGGAACCGACCAACTGCGCGATTAGCGTGGCAGCCACAAGCAGCACTGCCCAGCTGCCATAGACCGGGATATCAGCCACCAAGGTTTCGGCTGCCAGCGCCTGCATGATCACGCCGGGGATCACGCCGTGACGCGGCACCGGGTAGCGATCACCCGTTTCAATCGCGGTCGCGCCGATCATTACGTCCTTGCCCTCAAGCAGTTCTGGACGGAACAGCCCGCGCTCAACCGCAATAAAGCTGTGGCGCGGGATGGTGGCGGGATCGACCGCGAAATCGACTGGGAAGCTTTGGCCCGCCGTGCCTGCGCGCCCGGCGACGAACATCGCGATGGCAGGACGAGCGACCGCCCCGGTCACCGTGCCCAGCGGCATCCGGCGCACAAAGCCATCAGTATCCGGCACCACCGATACCGAAGCGAGCTGCGCATGTTCGCGCAAGGGCGCTATCGGGAGCGAATCGAGCTGGCGGCCAGCGCGGAACCCGGCGTGCTGGGAAAAGGTCGGCAGCGCGACAGGAGCCTTGGCCGCCGCAATCGCAGCGCCAAACGCCTGATCATGCGCCGGATCGGCACTGCCGGAAAAATCGACGTCAAAGCTGATCGACCGCACGCCCGCCGCATCAAGGCGTTGCACCAGCCGCGCATAGTGATCGCGCGGCCACGGCCATGTCTGGATCGCGGCCATGCTGGCGGCGTCCATTTCGACCACGTGAATTTGCCCACTGGCAGACCGTTCAAGCGCGGAAAAGGACAATTCATCAAAGCGATTTTCAAGGCCACGCAGTGATCCTTGCGCTGCTGCCACCGCGACCAGAGCCGCCAATACGAGCGTAATGATAAGCCGAAGCACCAACGTATCCGGCAGGTCCGGCAGAGAGGGACGCAAGAATTTCAAACCGCTGCGCCGCGCGGATCAGCCGGGCGGCCAGCGGAATAGCCTAGGTCCCTACCTCCGCCATTGCCATTGCCATTCCCGTTGCCGTTGCCGTTGCCGTTGCCGTTGCCGTTGCCGTTGCCGTTGCCGCCGCCGTTGCCGTTGCCGTTGCCGTTGCCGTTGCCATTCCCGTTGCCATTCCCGTTGCCGTTGCGGTTGCCGTTGCCGCCGCCACGATCGTCATCGTCATCGCCACCGCCACCGCCATTGCCAGCGCCACCGCCATTTCCGTTACCAGCGCCATCAGCATTCCCGTTGCCATTGCCATTGCCGTTGCCGTTGCCGTTGCCGTTGCCGTTGCCATTGCGGTTGCCGTTGCCGTTGCCGTTGCCATTGCGGTTGCCGTTGCCGTTGCCATTGCGGTTGCCGTTGCCGTTGCCGCGTCCACGATCATCGTCGTCATCGCCACCGCCATTGCCAGCGCCACCGCCATTTCCGTTACCAGCGCCATCAGCATTCCCGTTGCCGTTGCCATTGCCATTGCCATTGCCATTGTCATTGCCGTTGCCGTTGCCAGCAGCGCCGTCGCCATTGCCGTTGCCGTTTCCAGCTCCATCGTCGGCATTACCGTTGCCGTTGCCGTCGCCGTTGCCATTCCCGTCGCCGTCGCCGTCGCCGTTGCCGTTGCCGTTGCCGTTGCCATTCCCGTTGCCGTTGCCGTTGCCGTTGCCATTCCCGTCGCCGCCGTTGCCGTCGCCATTGGCATTTCCGTTACCGTTACCGCCACCGCCGCCGCTCGCCGTGCAACTGCCCTGGACACAGGCATCGCCATCGCTGCCCCGGCCACCACCTGTATTGAACGGCGGCGCTGATCCGCGTGCGGTGTTGTCGGCCACAAACACTGCTGCCAAAACTGTGACTTCGCCCGATACAAAGCCGCCGGTGTAATCGCGCGCATCGCCGGGAGTGCTAGCAATCACCGCATCAACCCGGTTTGCGCCGCGATCGCTTGTCGCGGCAGGCTCAGGAGCGGCAGGCTCGGCGGCGGCAGGCGACGCTGCTGCGGGGACAGCGGTTGGCCGTGCCGGAGAATCGATCACTTGGCGGCCCTCACCTTCAACCACCAACCGCATCGGGTCACCGGCTGCCACCATCGCTACCGCGCCGGGCAGGATCAGATCGCGTGCGCCGCCATCGGTGGTTGATGCTTCAACAGCCCCCTCGGTCACTTGCAGCGTTGCGCCATCCGCGCCGACCGCGATGATAAAGGTTGTGCCCTTGACCACGGCTGCCAGATACGGCGTCTTGACCCCGAAATGCGGATCGGCTTGCTTGCCGATATTGAACATTGCGCTGCCATAATCCTGAATGATTTGAAATATCGACTTGTCCGGCGTTGGTTCGGCAATGCGGATCTGGGCATTCTGGCGCAAACTCACAAACTCGCGTCCGCGCACCAACACTGCCGACGATTGAGCCAGTGTGCGCACGGTTGCGCCCGCCACCACTGGCGTGCCAGCGCTTGCTACATGTTCGCCGCGGCCGTCGATGACCAGCACGGTGCCCTTGGCTTCGCTGACCGTCCAACCGGCGTTTTGGGCAAGCGCAGGCGCACCGCTGAACGTCAGCAGCACAATCGGCAGTAGCAGGCGAAGCAGGTGCAGTACGTATTGCATGGAATACTCCTTGCCTGCCCAATAGACCCGCAAGCCAGCAGATGATGTTGACGGGTTTGGTAAACAAAGAGTTGAGCTGATTTTTGATTAACCATTTGGCAGTATGCCGGTTTTTGATTTTCACGGGGCGCACCGCCATTGGACTGGGTTAAATTCATCCTATTCGGGCAACTTTTGCTCGCTGGTCAGGGACTGGCGGCGCAAGACGTGTTTGATCGCACCAACCCCGATCAGCAGGTTGACAGCGACCGACCGCTTGAACAGCTGGAACAGCCGGTGCGGATCGAAGTCCAACCCGTGCTTGAAACATACGCTGCCGCCCTGGCTACCGAAATGCTTGATGTCGGGTCGGTGGTGATTGACGGGCTGACAGTGCTGACCCGCAGCGATTTTGCGGCGGTGGTCGAACCCTTCGCCGGCCGCAGCCTGAACCGCGCAGACCTGCTGCAATTGACCGATGCCATCGCCGCGCGCGCTCGGCAGCGCGGCTATATCCTTGCCACCGCGTGGATCCCGCAGCAGGCGCTGATTGGCGGAATGCTGCGGGTGCAGGTGGACGAGGGCGCGATTGATGCCGTCCGCATCGAAGGCAGCGATGATCCGATCATCCGCACGGCGCTCGAACAATTGGTCAATCAGCGTCCGCTCACGCTGGCTGCATTGCAACGTGCGGTGTTGCTGACCGACGATCTGCCCGGCGTATGGATCCGTTCGACCCGGTTCGAGAATGATGGCGGGCGCCGCGTGCTGGTGGTTGATGCCCGGCGGCAGGATTTCAGCGGTGCGGTGCTGGCGTCCACCGATGGCACTCGGCCAGTCGGCCCCGTTCGCGCACGGATTGATGTGAATGCCAACGGGTTGATTTCCCCACGCGATCAGGTCGATCTTAGCTATTCGACGACACCGCTTGATCCCGATGAACTGGCGTTTTTCAGCGCACACTATAGCGTGATCGTGAACGACCAAGGCACGCAGTTGGGGTTATTCGGTTCGTATTCGCGGACCGAACCGGGCGCCTACCTTGCCGACCGCGCGCTTAAAGGTGAAGCGTGGCAAGGCGGCATCCGAATGCGCCACCCGCTGCTGCGCACCCAAGCGCGAAGCCTATGGCTGGAAGCCAGCGGAGAGGTGCAGAACCTGGCGCAAAACAGTTTCGGCGTGCTTGCCCGGCAGGATCGAATCGCGCTCGCACGGCTGGGGTTCTATGGGTTTGGCCCACTGGCGGGCGGAACCGTGCAGGGCCGAGTGACGGTAAGCCAAGGCCTCGACATTCTGGGCGCGACCGGGACAGGCGATCCGCTCGCCTCGCGCACCGATGCAGCGCCCGATTTCACAGCATTGTTGTGGTGGCTCAACTGGCGGCGCGGGCTGGCACCGCGGCTCAGCCTGTCACTGGCAGCGAGCGGGCAGTTCTCCGCCCAGCCGCTGCTGATTGGCGAAAGTTTTGCGCTGGGCGGAAACGCCTTTTTGCGCGGCTATGATTTCGCACAGCGCGTCGGCGATCAGGGCATAGCCGGGGTGGGCGAACTGCGGTACGATTGGCCCGATGCGCTGGGCGCAGTGCGCAATCTACAGCTTTATGCCTATGCCGATGGCGGCACCGTGACCAACCTGTCGGGCGGATTGGGCGGCGGCACTTTGGCATCAAGCGGCGGCGGCCTGCGCGCAGACCTCACCCGCGATCTTGATTTTGATCTTGAAGTCGCAGTCCCGCTGACAGAGCCGCGGTATGACACGGGCGACAACACCCCCCGCATCAATCTGCGGGTCGTGCAGTCGTTCTGATCGGGTTTGCAGCGGCACGCGCGCTGGGATAAAGCGGTCGTCATGGACATGGCTGACCTCATGCAACGGTATTTCGGCACCCGCGATCTGGCGGCAATTGCGCCCGCCGCCTTGCCCGCCGGGGTTGATCGGATGCGCGTTGATTTCGGGATGGAGCAGGAACGCGGTGCGCGCTTTGCACTGTGGTCGCTGTTGCTGGTGCTGGATGATGCGCCCGATCTCGACGTCGCTTTCGCTCACCAAGACGACCGCGACGCGGCGCGCAAGCTGATGGATATGCTGGCTGCCGATCCGCCCGGATAAACACGCCGGGCTGGCGGCGACGATTTAATCAGAGCCAAACGGGGCCGGAGTGTGTATAGGCTGCGCTTCGACAATCCCGCATACGGGCCATGCGCCCTGTTCTTGCTCAGTCGATTTCACATTTTTCGCGCGCCTGCCCCGCACCGTGCGCCCTCGCCTGAAAGCCTTTTTCCTATGCCATTTCCCGAACTGCCCGCTGGCCTCGCCGAGGCCCTGACCCAACGCGGCTATGAAACGTTGACCCCGGTGCAAGACGCGGTGCTTGAACCCGAAGCGCACGGCCGCGATCTGGTCGTCTCGGCGCAAACCGGGTCTGGCAAGACTGTGGCATTCGGGCTGGCATTTGCCGCGCAGGTGCTGGGTGAAGACGGCCGGGTGCCGCAAACCCGCGCGCCGCTCGCGCTGGTGATCGCCCCAACGCGCGAGCTGGCGATGCAGGTCAGCCGCGAGCTCGAATGGTTATACAAGGCAGCGGGCGCGCGGATCGCGACCTGTGTTGGCGGTATGAACCCGCAGCAGGAACGTCGCACGTTGCAAGCAGGCGCGACCATCGTGGTCGGCACGCCAGGGCGGCTACGTGACCATCTCGAACGCGGCGCGCTCGACCTGTCATCACTGGCTGCGGTGGTGCTCGATGAAGCCGACGAAATGCTCGACATGGGTTTTCGCGAAGAGCTTGAGGAAATCCTTGACGCGACGCCCGAAACGCGGCGGATGCTGATGTTTTCGGCCACCATGCCCCGCCCGATCGAAGCGCTTGCCCGGCGGTATCAGACCAACGCACTGCGCATTACGACCACGGGCTCGGAACGCGGACACGGCGACATTGCCTATCA
The DNA here is from genome assembly GCA_038224685.1 of Sphingomonadales bacterium. Lineage (GTDB taxonomy): Bacteria > Pseudomonadota > Alphaproteobacteria > Sphingomonadales > Sphingomonadaceae > Erythrobacter. The sequence goes on along the minus strand of JBBRFG010000081.1, from coordinate 4,745 downwards.
GGCAGTCACCGTGTCGCCTTCGGAAATTGAGAACGCAGTGGTCAACCTGCTGCGCTTTCACGAGGCGGAAACCGCGATCCTGTTCTGCGCCACGCGCGAAAATGTGCGCCACCTGCACGCAACCTTGCAGGAACGCGGTTTTGGTGTGGTCGCATTGTCGGGCGAACATTCGCAGTCGGAACGCAATCAGGCGATGCAGGCGCTGCGTGATCGCCGCGCGCGGGTGTGTGTGGCAACCGATGTTGCCGCGCGCGGGATCGATCTGCCCAGCCTGAGCCTGGTCGTCCACGTCGAAATTCCGCGCGATGCCGAAACCTTGCAGCACCGTTCGGGCCGCACCGGGCGCGCAGGCAAAAAAGGGGTGGCGGTGATCATCGTCCCCTACCCGCGCCGCAAGCGGATCGAATCAATGCTGCGACATGCCAAGATCAACGCCGAATGGATCGCCGCACCGGACCGGGATGCGATTATCGCGCAAGACCGCGTGCGGCTGCTCGAAAAGCTAATGCAGCCGGTCACCGTGACCGATGGCGACCGCGATCTTGCCGAAAAGCTGCTCGCCGAACGCACCCCGCAGGAAATTGCCGCGATGCTGGTGCAGGCGCACCGCGCGTCGATGCCCGAACCCGAAGAACTGCTCGCCCAATCGGTTGAAGCCCAGCGTAGCGCGCATCAGGACAAACACCGGGCCGGGTTTGAAGATACCGTGTGGTTCAAAATGGACATTGGCCGCCGCCAGAATGCCGATCCGCGCTGGGTGATGCCGCTGATCTGCCGCCGCGGGCACATCACCCGTAACGAAATCGGCGCAATCAGGATCGGGCAGCAGGAAACCTATTTTCAGGTGCCGCGCGCGATTGCAGGCAAGTTTGCCGAGGCGGTTGTGGCAACTGCCGGGAACGACGAAAACGGCGGCTATGTTGCGATTGCGCAGTCGGACGAGCCGCCGCGCATGGCCGCACGCGAAAATGCCAAGCGCGGTAAGCCAACCGGCAAGCCCAACGGCCCCGCCGCGCCCCGGCCAAATAGCGGGTTTGTGCACAAGCCGGGTAACAACGCCGCACCCAAACGCAATTTCAAACCCAAACGGCCCAAAGCTTAAGCGGCAGGGCGGCGCGGTTACGTAACCCCGCCGTCACCCGCCGCTAAACTACGCGGTTTACCAACGCACCAGCGAAGGGACCACCGCGCGGCCGAGTGCGCCCATCGCCAGCACCACGGCGCTGTGCCATACGCCGATATGGAAAATGTCGTTATCGGCGCAGTGGAGCGAGAAGGCGAAGATGCCAAAGCTGCCCGCGGCGATCCCGGCAACTAGCCCGGCATTGTCAGGCGCGGTCGGCGCGCCTTTGCGCAGCCACCACACCAGTGCCGCAAACACAATCAATGCGGCGCTGCTGCCCTTGGCAAAGCATTCGATGCCGTGCTGGACACTGCTCGCCGACAACAGGTTATCGCCGCCAGCCACGCCGACAATCAAACCCGCCATCGGAAGCAACGCAGCCATTGCGCCAGCCCACATCCAGCCGCTGTGGTCGCTGCCCACGCCCGGGCGGCTCATGACGATCACCGTAGCGCTCGCGGCAATCCCAAGTCCCAGATACAGTCCGGCCGCAATCAAATGCACCGGATTGACCAATCCAGCCTGAAGATCGGCGCGCAGACCAAGCCAGCTTAAGATCATCGCCACCGACGCTGACGCCGCAATCAATGCAAGCGACATGCCGTGGGCAAAGCGCAGCGGCCTTACCGGTTCAAGATTGCCGACCAAATCGGCGATCAAAGCATCAGAATTGCGTACCATAACTCAGGCTTTCTCAATCATATGGGCCAGTTTCTTCAGGCCTCGGTGAATGTTAACTTTGATCAGGGATTCGCTTTGCCCGGTCGCTTGCGACGCCTCGGCAATGCTCAGCCCTTCGATTTTAACCAGCGCAATCGCTTGTGACTGCGCATCGGGCAACACGCTGAACAGACGTTCCAGCGTGATCCGCGCGGCAATTGCAGGCTCGTCATCATAGCCTGCGACATCAGTATCAAGCGCGGTTTCATCAGCCCGGTAGAGACGGCGCAGATGATCAACCCAGCGATAGCGCGCAATCGCAGCGAGCCACGGCAAGAACGGACGAGAGGAATCCCACGAAGCCCGTTTGGTGTGCAGCGCCATCAGCGTTTCTTGCACCAGATCATCAAGCTGCGACGGTGCGATCCGCCGCGCATAATAACCGCGTAGCCACCGCTGGCACGCCTCCAGCAGCGCGCCGTAGGCCTGTCGGTCGCCTTGCTGCGACATCACCATCATGCGGGCGAGCGAGGCTTCGTCGGCTCTCATGCAGGCCGGGCTTTCACCAGCGCCGCATCAAAGCTGAACATACCGCCGCCGCGCACGATCAGGATCAGCGCCAACGCCGCCCATATCATGTGTACGCTCCACCACGCTTCTGGATACACGAAGATCTGGATCACCAGCGTCATCCCCAACAGCGCGAGTGCGGAAAACCGGGTGAACAGACCCAACACCAGCAGGATCGGAAACAGATGTTCTGACCAGGTGGCCAGTTGAGCGGCAATATCACTGGGCAGCGGGACACCGGAATATTCATCTTCGAACAGGAAATAGGTCGTGTCGCTGATCGACAACCAGTTGCCTTCGTCCACCTTGGTTCGGCCCGATCGCCAGAAAATCCCAGCAAGCGCCATACGCACGAACAACAGCATCAGGCTTTCCGCCGCGCGGCCGCTGATCAGCGTGATCAGGCGATCATATGCTGGAAAAATTGCCTTCACCGTTTGCCCTTCGTTGCTTCAATCCGCGCGGATCAACGCGCCGGCATTGATGAGATCGGCCAGCGCCTGCATCACTTCGCCGGCTGGCGCTGCATCATCATCATTCAATTCGCTGTCTAACGCCAGAAGGTTACCGATCATGCGCGGATTTTGCGCAAGGCGCAGCACTGTGACCATTAGGCCACTTGCCGGGGCGATGAGCACATCAGCATCGGGGCGGGTGATCAGGATCGCATCGGCCTGCGTGATCGCGGGAGCTTCTGCGCCGATCAGTTGATGCACCAGCGGCGCAAACTGCGCCGCCACTGCCGCCGGGTGGCGCATTAGCGCCTGTTCCAGCAAGTCATCTGGCGCAATCCCGGCCAGATCGCTCAGCGCCAGCGCCGTTGCATCTGCGGCGTGATAGGATTGCAGCCACAGCCATTCGAACCGCGCCAGATCGGCCGCACCGGCATCTTCGCCCGCCGCAATCAGAAAAGCATCGAACCCCGCGCCAATATCGTTCAGCGCCCGCGCGGCGGCGGCTGGTTCGATCACGAACTGCCGGGAATGGGCGTTGAACCGGTCATGCCCAATGGCGTCACGGGTGCGCGGAAACGTCTGCTCCAAAGCCACCAGCCGGGCATGGGAAATCGTATTGGCGTGGACTTTCATCCCCGCCAGCACGCGCTCTGGCGACCCTGCGAACAGACCATCGGGCAAATGCACCGGGCCATGATCCAGCGCCTGCATCACAGCGTCTTGGCCGCGATCAAGCCACGGCATGCAGATCCGCCCGCAAGGATTGCCGCAACCGCACCGAACGCCGCATGATGGCGTCAGCGATCTCGGCTTCCGTCGTCAACACGCCGAATTCGGGGACGTTGGTATCCCATTCGATCAATACCGGGCGCGGGCCAGCGCGGTTGACGAACCGCTCAAACAAACGCCACGTTTCGTGCGACACCGCCGATCCGTGGTCGTCGATCAGCAGCGTCCCATCCGGATGATCTTCGCGCGCGTGCCCCGCCAGATGCACCTCGCCGACCAGCTTTGGATCAATCGCATCGACCATCGCATCCGCATCCAGCCCAAGATTGGTTGCCGACACTTCGATATTGTTGATATCCAGCAGCAGCCCGCAGCCTGTTCGGGCGCACAACGCATGGAGGAATTCGGCCTCGTCCATCTCGTCGCCAGCAAAAGCGAGGTAGCGCGACGGATTCTCAATCAACATTGTGCGGCCAAGCCGGTCCTGCACGCGGGCGACTTGCGCTGCGAAATGATCAAGCGCTTCGCGAGTATAGGGCACCGGCAGCAGATCGGGATAGCGATTGCTGGCGCTACCGCTCCAGCTGAGATGGTCAGACACCATCGCGGGAGCATAGCGATCACACAACGCCGCGAGCTGGTCCAGCTCTACCATATTCGCACCGTCGGCGCTGCCGATTGACAGGCCGACCGAATGAAAGCTGATTGGCGCGGCTTCGGCAAAGGCGGTTAGCCAGCGGTGCGGCGGTCCGCCCGCGCAAAAATAATTCTGCGGGTGAACTTCAAACCAGCTGGCTGAGCCGGGTTGAGAAAAAATGCTGGCCGATACCCGCTCAAGCGCGAGGGGGTAATGTTCCGGCTTGAGCCCCACCCCCGCACAGGGGGGTAGTGCGCGGAGTGGGGCGATATCGGCCAGCATCCAGGCGACCCGAGGGCTTCAGCCCTTCTGGGGAACAGGCTTCTTGTTGCCAGCCTTAGCTGCCAACGATCCGCCCGCCTTAACGCATTCACCCTTGGTGACGTATTTCCAGGCATTACCCTGATAATCGGCTGTCGAAGTGCCGGCGCAGCTCGTGCCCGGCCCAGCGGCGCAATCATTCTTGGCCTTGAGCGAGATGCCAAAGCACTTTTCCTTGGCGCCCTTGCTCTGCGCAATCGCTGGCGAAGTGGCAAGCAGCGATGCTGCGGCGAGCGAGGCCAGCGAAGCA
>JBBRFG010000080.1:0-11170 GCA_038224685.1 Sphingomonadales bacterium | reverse complement strand
GCACCGCAAGAAGCATGGACCCGATGTTGCGAAAGATTACGCCCGTTGGATTGCGTCTTCCGCCACATCTCGCCGGAGCGATACCACCTTACCCGGGCGGGCAGGTTGGTGAAGGGGCAAGCCTTCTCTTGATGCGAGCGGAGAAGTAGCCAAGCAAGCTCGGCAGCGCAAGGCAAGATGTCTTGCTTCGTCCATGGCACTAACAGCCATTCAGCTTAGCGCCCCAATGTCGGCCATGGCGGCTCGCCTGCCAATCGCCTGAAAGCGGACAAGGTGCCAATATGGGTGGATGGCCGAGTTTGGGACTATGCAGCCGTTCGCAGGCGACGTGTCGGATGGCAGCTCCTGCCAGGAACGGACATCCGGCATTTATCCGACTGGGTCGCAGAACGACGCAAGCTACGCTGAATCCGAAATGGTAGCTCCCGAACGCGTTTCTAATAATCAGTCGTTGCCACCACTCATGCCGCGAGTATCGCCAGCAGCCGACACTACCCTTCTCGGGCCTTGAATGGCGGCTATTCGAGGTTCGTTTCCCAAAACCCGACATGCAGGAAGCGACCCCGTTTCGGACGAACCCTTTAACGCAATGAATCGGCGCAGGGCCCCTCTGCGCATCCCGTGGTGAAGGTTACCGGGTGTTTGTGGCGCAGCACCGTAGCATGTGCTTGATGCTATCGACTTGCGTCCACGGCGCGGGAACGGCTTTCAGCCGGTTGCGGAAAAATTCCGGGTGCTGCGTTGCACGCTCAACTTGGGACATCCCGTTTCGGGCGGCGGTTCATGAATGAACCCGTCGGTTGCAAGGTTTTCCCATTCGTCCAAGCTGATCGGGTCACCGCCAAGCGATAGCCAGCGCCCCCCTTCGGGAAAGCACGTAAAGCACGCAAGGCGCCGGGTGCGCTGTGCGGACAGGGCGGCCACATCGCTTTCGAGCGCACAGTCACGCCCCGCCCAGTCAATTGGCACGAATTGACAATAAGCGTTGTTGTTGCCGTGCTGGGTGCGGCCGCATTCATCGCCTGCGGTCAGCATAATCGTGCCGGTGGAGGCGAAAAGCGTCGCCAGCAAGGCGCGCAAATCGGCAGCGCGGCGAGCGAGCACGTCAGGGTCACCGGTTGGCCCCTCGATCCCGCCATTCCAAGCATGGTTCTCGCCATGCCCATCGCGGTTATCTTCGCCGTTGGCGTGGTTCTGGCGCTGTTCGTAAGCAACTGTATCGGCTAGCGTGAAGCCATCATGCGCGGCAAGGAAATTGACGCTGCGACAATCCGCACCGAACAGGTCGGACGATCCGGCGATGCGGGTAGCAAGTGCACCCACCATGCCTGTGCCGCGCCAGAACCGGCGCACGTCATCGCGAAAAGCGTCATTCCATTCTAGCCAGTTTGGCGGAAAATTGCCAAGCTGATAGCCGCCGGGGCCGATGTCCCACGGCTCGGCAATCAGCACCCGGTCGGCAAGGTGCGGCGCGGCGGCGAGTTCAGCAAAGATCGGCGCAGACGGATCAAACCCCGGCCCGCGCGCAAGGACGGGTGCAAGATCAAAACGGAAACCGTCGATGCCGCAGGCCTGCACGAGATGGGTAAGCGTGTCGATCATCATGCGCCGCACCGCACGATTGGCGAAATCGAGCGTATTGCCGCAGCCGGTATCGTTGATCAGCGTGCCATCGGACGCGAGGGCATAGGCCGCCGGGTCCAGACCGCGCAAAGACAGTGTGCCGCCGTGAATGTCGCTTTCGCCGCTATGGTTGAACACCAGATCAAGGATCACGCCAATACCCGCAGCATGCAGCGCCGCCACCGTCTCGCGCAGTTCCGCCACCCCGCCGGGGCACAGGCCGGGATCAAGCGCCATCATCGCCACCGGGTTGTAACCCCAGTGGTTAGCAAGGCCGAGCGGCGGGAGGTGGCGTTCATCGATCCATGCGATGATCGGCATCAATTCCACCGCGCTGACGTGCAGCTTTTGCAGGTGCCCGATTACCGCCGGATGGGCGAGCGCGGCGATAGTGCCGCGCTGCGCTTCGGGCACATCGGGATGAAGCGCGGTGAACCCTGCGACATTGAGTTCGTAGATCAGCCCACCGCGCTGGAACTGGGGCGGCAGGGGCGGGACTTTCGGCAGCGGCCCCGGAACGACCGCGCGCGGCACGATACTAGCAGTATCCTCGCCAAATTGGGCCAATATCGGATGCTGCACAAACCGCCGGTCGAGCGCCACGGCATAGGGATCGACCAGCAGTTTGGCCGGATCAAACCACAGGCCCTGCTGCGGTTCGTAACGTCCGTGGGCGCGGTAGCCATAGCGCGTGCCGGTAAGGTCGCCGGGAAGCTCAGCGATCCAATTCTCGCCCTGACGCGCCATCGGATGGCGCGTTTCAACCGCGCTGTCGAACAGGCACAGATCAAGCGCATCTGCCAGCGGGGCGCGCACGGCAAAGCGGGTTATGCCGCCTGCAACACGCGCGCCGAGGCGCTCGCTCATGTCACCACATCAGGCGCGGTTCGTCCCGTATAGCGCGCGATCCCCGCTATAGCCTCCGCCGCCACGATCAGGTCGGCCAGCATCGCAGGCGTTTCCTCCGTCAGCCGGCCGTCCGTGCCTTCATAGCGTTCAAGATAGACCCGCAACGTCGCCCCTTCGGTCCCCGTACCTGACAGCCGGAACACGATCCGCGAACCACAAGCGAACATCACCCGCACGCCCTGATTGCGGCTTTCCGAACCATCGACCGGATCGACATAAGCAAACTGGTCAGCCGCCGCGACTTGCAGTGGCCCGAACGCCCGGCCCGGCAGGCCCGAAAGCGACTGCTCCAGAGCCATCATCAGCGCTTGCGCACTTGCACTCTCGATCGCCTCGTAATCGTGGCGGGCGTAGTAATTGCGCCCGAACCGTGCCCAGTGTTCGGCGGCGATCTGCGCCACCGGCTTGGCCATCACAGCGAGGATATTGAGCCACAGCAGCACCGCCCAAAGCCCGTCCTTTTCGCGCACATGATCGCTGCCGGTGCCTGCGCTTTCCTCTCCGCAGATGGTCGCCAGCTGCGCATCGAGCAGGGTGCCGAAAAACTTCCACCCTGTCGGCGTTTCCCAAGCCGGAATGCCGAGCGCGGCGGCCACCTTGTCGGCGGCCGTGCTGGTCGGCATTGACCGTGCAATGCCCTTGAGCCCGCCTGCATAGGCCGGGGCAAGATGCGCATTGGCCGCCAGCATCGCCAGCGAATCCGACGGGGTAATAAACACGCCTTTCCCGATGATGAGGTTGCGGTCGCCATCCCCGTCTGACGCAGCGCCGATGGTGGGGGCACCTGCCGACATCATCAGATCATAAAGCGCAGCTGCGTGAACAAGGTTGGGATCAGGGTGATGCCCGCCGAAATCCTCCAGCGGCAGGCCGTTGCGGACGGTGCCGCCCGGAAAGCCGATCCGCCCTTCGAGAATTTCGGTCGCGTAGGGCCCGGTCACGGCGTGCATCGCATCGAACGCCATCGTCAGGTTGCCATCTTGCACGGCGGCGCGGATCGCGGGGAAATCGAACAATTGCTCCATCAGATCGGCATAGTCGGCGACGGAATCGATCACCTCGACCACCATGTCGCCCACTTGGCTGATGCCAATTCGGTCGAGGTTGATGCCCCCGCCGTCCACCATCATCCAGCGTTCGATGGTCTGCGTACGGGCATAGATCGCGTCGGTCACCGCCTCGGGCGCGGGGCCGCCATTGGCGATGTTGTATTTGATCCCGAAATCCTCGTCCGGGCCGCCGGGATTGTGGCTGGCAGACAAGATCAGTCCGCCGCTCGCACCATATTTGCGGATAACGTGGCTGGCGGCAGGCGTGGAAAGGATGCCGCCCTTTCCCACGATCACGCGGGCATAGCCATTGGCGGCTGCCATGTGGATGCCTCGCGCAATCACCGTGCGGTTATGGAACCGCCCGTCGCCGCCGATCACCAGCGTCGATGCCGGCGGGCGCTCGGCCACATCGAACACGCTCTGGATGAAGTTTTCCGCGTAATGGGCCTGCTGGAACACCCGCACCTTCTTGCGAAGGCCCGAAGTACCGGGTTTCTGGCCTTCAAACGGCGTGGTGGTGACAGCCTTGATCATGCGCGTTCCTCAAGCAATTGGCGGTACAGCCCGGCATAGGCAGCGCCGCTTGCTCCCCACGAAAAATCTGCTGTCATCCCGTTTTTCTGAAGGCGTTTCCATGTCGAAGGCTGCGCATAGAGATCGACCGCACGGCTGACCGCCATCGCCAATGCGCCGTAACTGACAGCGTTCATCTGGATGCCGGTGGCGACCCCGGCAGCAAGAGCGGCGGGGTTGGCATCAATCACTGTATCGGCAAGGCCTCCGGTCCGCGAAACCACTGGCACGCACCCATAGGCAAGCCCGTAAAGCTGGGTCAGGCCGCAAGGTTCAAACCGGCTTGGCACAAGGATCGCATCACCGCCGCCCTGCAATCGGTGCGAGGCGCCTTCGTCATAGCCGAGCTTCACGCCAATCCGCCCCGGATGGCGCGCGGCAGCAGCGACAAAGGCCTGCGCGATCTCGGCGTCGCCCGATCCCAGCAGCGCCAGCCGCCCGCCGATGCCGACGAGGTGATCGAGCACCTCTGCCAGCACGTCCATGCCCTTTTGCCATGTCAACCGGCTGACGACGATAAACAACGGTCCATCGCCGGGTTCCAGCCCGAATTCCTGCTCGACCGCGCGCTTGTTGCTGGCGCGCGGGCTAAGTTTGCTGGCTGTGTAATTTGCGGACAAGTGCGGGTCGCTTGCCGGGTTCCATTCCGCTGTGTCGATCCCGTTCAAAATGCCGTGAACGCGGTTAGACCGGGCGAGCACCAGCCCCTCCAGCCCCATCCCGAATTCGATGCTGCGGATTTCGCCCGCATAGGTCGGGCTGACGGTAGTGATCGCATCGGCCAACTGCATCCCGGCCTTGAGAAAACCGACCCCGCCATAGGATTCAACCCCGTCGACAGTCCATGCTTCGGGTGGCAGGCCCAACTGCGCGAACACCTCGGCAGGGTAATAGCCCTGAAATGCCATGTTGTGGATGGTGATGATGCTGGGCACAGCGCGCCCGCCAGCCACAGGGGCAAACCGCAGATAGGCCGGAACCAGCCCTGCCTGCCAGTCATGCGCATGGACAAGGTCACAGGCCCGGCCCTTCACCGCACCACCGGCAATATCCGCCGCCGCCCGTGCAAAGGCGGCATAGCGGCGCCAGTTGTCATCCCATTCGCGGCCCGAGGCATCGGAGTACGGCCCGCCCTCGCGCGCGAACAGAGCAGGCACATCGAGCACCAGCAGCTTGTGGTCGCCCAGCTTGCCCGCCAGCAGCTGCGCTTTCTCACCCAGCAGCGCATCCCATTTGTGGATCGCCTTGGCTTTGCTGAGTTTGGCCAGCACCGCCGGGTAGCCGGGGATGAAGGTCGTTACCTCAACGCTCTGCGCCGCCAGCGCGGCCGGCAATGCGCCCATAACATCGGCCAGCCCGCCGGTCTTGACCAGCCCGGCCACCTCCGAGGCAACCGACAGGACTTTCATCGCCATCCCTACAGGTTCGCCATCATGTCGCGGGTCACCAACACCACGCCCTTGTCCGATACTCGGAAACGCTGTGCATCCAGCGCCGGGTCTTCGCCGATCACCATGCCTTCAGGAATGCGCACGCCGGAATCGATGATCACCTTGCTCAGCCGCGCCCCGCGCCCGATGTTGCAATAGGGCAGTATCACCGCCTCGCTCACGGTTGAAAAGCTGCCGATCTTGACCCCGGTGAACAACAGGCTGCGGCGGACTTCAGACCCTGAAATAATGCAATCGCCCGAAACCAGTGAGGATACGGCAGAACCGCGCCGTCCGTCTTCGTCATGGACGAACTTGGCGGGTGCGGTCACGATTGAATCGGTCCAGATCGGCCAGTCGCGGTCATACAGGTTCAGCTTGGGCACGGTGTCGGTCAGGTCGAGGTTCGCCTCGAAATAGGCATCCAATGTGCCGACATCGCGCCAGTATTCCTCGATTTCCTCCGCTGCGCGAATGCAGCTGTTGGTAAAGCGATGGGCCACCGCTTTGCCGTGCTTGACGATGTAGGGGATGATATCGCCGCCAAAATCGCGCTTCGATTGGGGGTCATCTGCATCGCGCAGCAAATGTTCGAACAGGAAATCAGTATTGAAGACGTAAATCCCCATCGATGCGAGCGCCATGCTCTCATCGCCTGGGATGCCCGGTGGGTCTTTGGGCTTTTCGACAAAGGCGGTGATGTTGTCTACGCTATCGACCTGCATCACGCCGAACCCGGTCGCCTCAATGCGCGGCACCACAAGGCACCCTACGGTCACGTCAGCACCCGAATTGACGTGCTGTTGCAGCATCAATTCGTAGTCCATCTTGTAGATGTGATCGCCCGCCAGGATCACCATGTAACGGGGTGCGTGGGCGGCGATGATGTCGATGTTCTGATACACCGCATCCGCCGTGCCTTCGTACCACTGGTTTTCCGATACGCGCTGGCTGGCTGGTAGGATATCGAAGCTCTCGTTGCGTTCGGGCCGCATGAAGTTCCAGCCGCGCTGCATATGGCGGATCAGCGAGTGTGCCTTGTACTGCGTCGCCACGCCGATGCGGCGGATGCCAGAATTGATCGCGTTCGACAGGGCAAAATCGATGATCCGCGATTTGCCGCCGAAATAGACCGCCGGTTTGGCGCGGCGATCGGTCAGTTCCATCAACCGGCTGCCGCGTCCGCCGGCCAGCACATAGGCCATCGCATCACGCGCGAGCGGCCTGCCCGAAGTCCTCTCAATCATCCCACTCTCTCCCCGTGGCTTTTCGCCCAGTGTGTTGTCGTGTTTTGTCTTGTCGTGCCTTATCCTGTGAATTGCAGCATTATCGTGGCGAGCGGCGGCAAGATGATATGCGCTGCGCCGCCTTCGGTCTGCACGCTACCCATATTACCCTTGCCGCTGCCGCCGTAGATTTCGGCGTCGCTGTTCATCACTTCGGCCCATGTCCCGTCATGCGGCAAAGGGACGCGGTAATGGGTGTGCAAGGCGGGCGTCATGTTGGCGATAACCGCCACCGGCGCCTCGCCCGGTGCCGTGCGTGCCCACGCAAACACCGAATTTTCCGCGTCATCTGCGATCAGCCAGTTAAACCCCTCGCCCTCGCAATCGCGGGCGTGGAGCGCGGGGATGGCGCGGTAGAGGCGGTTCAGGTCACGGATCAGGTGCGCCACCCCGCGATGCGCAGGCGCGTCCATCAGCTCCCAATCCAGGCTACGTTCCTCGCTCCATTCGCGGCGCTGGGCGAACTCCTGCCCCATGAACAGCAGCTTTTTGCCGGGATAGCCCCACATCATCGAATAATAAGCGCGCAAGTTGGCGAATTGCTGCCATTCATCGCCGCTCATCTTGCCAAGGATCGTGCCCTTGCCATGCACCACTTCATCATGGCTGAGCGGCAGGACGAAGTTTTCACTGAAAGCATAGACCAGCCCGAAAGTGATCTCGTCGTGATGGTGCTTTCGGTGGATCGGATCACGCGCCATGTATTGCAGCGTGTCGTGCATGAAGCCCATGTTCCATTTGAACCCGAAGCCGAGCGACGTGTGCGGGCTTTGTGCAAAGGCGGGGTGCGATACACCAGGCCATGAGGTCGATTCCTCGGCGATGGTCATCACCCCTGCGTGGCCGCCGTAAAGCGCACGGTTGGTTTCGCGCATGAAATCCACCGCCTCCCAATTCTCGCGCCCGCCTTCGGCATTGGGGATCCATTCGCCGTCCTGCCGCGAATAATCGCGATACAGCATCGAAGCGACGGCATCCACGCGCAGCCCATCGACATGGTATTGCTCGGCCCAGAACAGCGCGTTGTTGACGAGGAAGGAGCGCACCTCGCGCCGACCGAAATTATAGATCGCGGTGTTCCAATCGGGGTGGAAGCCAAGGCGCGGGTCTTCGTGTTCGTACAGCGCCGTGCCATCAAACCGGGCAAGGCCGTGTTCGTCCACCGGAAAATGCGCTGGCACCCAGTCAATCAGCACGCCGACGCCCGCCCGGTGCGCGCCGTCAACGAACCGCGCGAAGCCTTCAACGTCGCCAAACCGGGCCGACGGCGCATAAAGACCGGTGGTCTGGTAACCCCAGCTAGGATCATAGGGATGTTCGGAGACGGGCAGGAATTCGATATGGGTAAAGCCCATGTCGGTCACGTAAGGGATCAGGCGTGCGGCCATTTCGTCCCAGGTCAGGAACCAGCCATTATCGTCGCGCTGCCATGATCCGGGGTGGACTTCGTAGATCGAAATCGCCTCGCGCCGGGGATCAACACTGGCCCAGTGGGCGCGGTGGGCATCATCGCCCCATTCAACCTTGCCGGGGCGGGCGACGATCGAGGCGGTCTTGGGCCGCAGTTCGCTGGCAAAGGCGAAGGGGTCGGCCTTGAGCGGCTGCACCGTGCCATCAGGGCCGGTGATGCGGTATTTGTAAGCCACGCCTGCGCAAATGTCGGGAATGAATATCTCCCACACGCCGATATCGACCCGCCGGCGCATCATGTGCGCGGCCCCATTCCAGCCGTTGAAATCGCCGACCAGATTTACAGCCAGGGCATTTGGTGCCCACACAGCAAAGTGCACGCCTGCGCAGCCTTGGTGGTCAATCACATGCGCGCCCAGCTTGTCAAACAGGCGGAAATGCGTGCCTTGCGCAATCAGGAAATCGTCCGTCGGCCCCAGCACGGGAGCGAAGGAATAGGGGTCGATCACCCGCCATTCGTTCCCCGAACCCCGACAGCGATAGCGCACTGGTTTGGGCTTGCCGCGCAGCCTGCCTTCGAACAGCGCGCCATCGATGCGCTGCATTTTCCCCAGCCGCCCTCCCGCCAGCGAGAACGCCTCGGCTTCCTCCGCGCCATGCAGGATTGCGCGGGCAAAGGTTCCTTGCGGCCCTTCGTGCGGGCCAAGCAGTGAAAACGGATCGGCATGCGACCCATCGAGCAATGCAGCGATGGCGCGTGCCGGGGGTTTCACATCACGCCCCATATATCGCGGGCATATTCGCTGATCGTGCGATCGGATGAAAACCATCCGACATTGGCGATGTTCATGATCGCCGACTTGCGCCAGGCGGGCCTGTCACACCAGCGCCGGTCAACCTCGCGCTGGGCCGCGGCATAGCCATCGAAATCGGCGGCGACCATGAACCAGTCCGAGGTGTAGAGCGCATCCATCAGCCCGGCATAACGGGTCGGCTCGTCAGGGCTGAACACGCCGGTGGCGATGGAATGCACGGCTTGCGCCAATTCGCGGCTGCCTTCGATTACGGCGCGCGGGTTGTAACCATCGGCGCGCTGGGCCGCGACTTCCTCTGCCGTCATCCCGAAGATCACGATGTTTTCGCGCCCGACACGGTCCATGATCTCGATATTCGCGCCATCGAGCGTCCCGATGGTGAGCGCGCCGTTGAAGGCGAATTTCATGTTGCCGGTGCCCGATGCTTCCATCCCTGCGGTGGAAATCTGTTCGGACAGGTCTGCCGCCGGAATGATCCGTTCCGCGAGGCTGACATTGTAATTCGGCACAAACACCACCTTCAGCAATTCGCCCACCGAAGGATCGGCATTGATCCGCCGGGCGATGTCATTGGCGAGTTTGATTATCAGTTTGGCGTTGTGATAGGTGGGCGCTGCCTTCCCGCCGAAAATCTTCATGCGCGGCACCCAATCGCGTTCGGGATGGCTGCGGATCTGGTCATACAGTGCCACCGTCTCGATCAGATTGAGCAGCTGGCGTTTGTATTCGTGGATGCGTTTGATCTGCACATCGAACAGCGCATCGGGATCAAGCCGGATGCCGGTGATCTCGCGCAAGGTATTTGCCAGATCAACCTTGTTGGCGCGTTTGATTTCGTCCGCGCGCTCGCCAAAGGCGGCGTCACTGGCAAATGCGGACAGGCTGGCAAGCTTCTCGGCATCAGCCATGAAGCCATCACCGATTGCCTCGCGGATCAGCCCTGTCAGGCGCGGATTGGACTGATGCAGCCAGCGGCGTGGGGTGACACCGTTGGTCTTGTTGTTGATCCTTTCGGGATACAGTTTGTGCAGATCGGCAAACACTGTCTGCTTCATCAGATCGGTATGCAGCGCGGCCACGCCGTTGACAGAATGCGCGCCCACGAACGCCAGGTTCGCCATCCGCACGCGGCGCTCGCCATGTTCGTCAATCAGCGAGATGGCCGAAATTGCTGCTTCGTCCAGCCCCGCCTTGCGCGCGTCCCGAAGCACGCGGGCGTTGATAGTATAGATGATCTGCATGTGGCGGGGCAGCAGCCGTTCGAACAGCGGCAGCGGCCAGCTTTCCAACGCTTCGGGCAGCAGAGTGTGGTTGGTGTAGCTGATAGTACGGCGGGTGATGTCCCACGCCTCATCAAAGTCCAGCCCGTGATCATCCTTCAGCAGCCGCAGCAGTTCTGCTACCGCAACCGAAGGGTGGGTGTCGTTCAGCTGGATCGCCGCCTTGTCGGGCAGGGTGCGCACGTCGCCGTGATACTGCACGTGCCGCCGCACAATGTCCTGAATGCTGGCGCTGGAGAAGAAGAACTCCTGCCGCAACCGCAATTCCTGCCCCGCCGGGGTGGAGTCTGCCGGGTAGAGCACGCGGACAAGGCTGTCTGCCTTGACCTGCGCGGCGAGCGCCCCTGCGTGATCGCCTGCGTTGAAGGCATCAAGCTGGATCGGGTCCATCGCATTGGCAGTCCACAGCCGCAGGGTGTTGACGCGGCTACCGCGCCAGCCAACCACCGGCGTATCAACCGCTGTCGCCTCGATCTTTTCGGACGGGCTCCAGCAGATTTTGCCAGCATCGGTCGTCACCTCGCCGCCAAAGCCGACGCAATAGGCGCTCTCCCGCCGTTCAAACTCCCACGGGTTGCCATGGGCGAGCCAGGTTTCGGGCAACTCGACCTGCCAGCCTTCGTCGATCCGTTGGCGGAACATGCCGTTGATGTAACGGATGCCATAACCAAAGGCAGGGATATCAAGCGTGGCGAGGCTTTCCATGAAGCACGCCGCCAGCCGCCCCAGCCCGCCATTGCCGAGCGCGGCGTCTGGCTCAAGCTCCTCCAGCCGGGCGAGGTCCAGCCCGTG
>JBBRFG010000079.1:0-11218 GCA_038224685.1 Sphingomonadales bacterium | reverse complement strand
GCGCCTGCCAGACTGCCTGATCCGGGAGCGAGGATCGCGGGGGTGCGCTGGCTTTGCGCTTTGGCCAGCCGCGCGGTCACATCGATGGTGTTGATTTTGCCGACCTGTTCAATGGTGCGCACCAGATCGACCTCCCACGGCGCGCCGGTCGGCGTATCGGCCAGCAGATCGAGCCATGCGGCAATCGCGCCGGTGTGATCCTTGGCCAGATCGAGCTTCACGGCCATAAAATAGCGTGAACGCGGGTCTGACGGGTCGAGCGCCAACGCCTTTTCAAACGCCGCCAACGCTTCGGGCGGCAACGGATCGCGCGCGCTGCCCATTACCAGCGATTCGCCCAGCGCCGACCACAGCACCGCTTGATCGGGCGCAATTGCCAGCGCGCGGCGATAGGCCGTCGCGGCCTTCGCAAATTCGCCCTGCTGGAAATAGGCAAAGGCCAGATCGCTCCACGGCCCGGCATCGGTGGTTGACGCCTCGGCTGCGGCGCGCAGTTGTTCGATGGTGGCCGGGCCATCTTCGGCCGCCGCGCCCGCCGCCTTGCTGCCCGAACCTTCGTAAATATTATAGCCAATCGATCCTGCCGCCAGCAGCAATGCGCCGCCCAGCAGGAACCAGCCGGCCCGCCCGCTGCCCGCTATTGATCCGCCTGTTGTTGGTGGTGTGTCTGTTGCCATAGCAGCACGGCTAGCATCCCCGGCAAATCGGGGCAATTCGCTCTGGCATAAGGAGCGGTTTGCATTAAGGTGACGCGCAGCTTGCAACCTATCCAAGGGGGGAAGGGTAGTTGGCCGAAAAGTTCGCAGTTGCCATCATCGGATCCGGCCCCGCCGGGCTTAGCGCCGCCGCGCGTGCGGCAGCGCTGGGGCTGAGCCATGTATTGCTCGAAAAAACCGATCATCTGTCGGACACGATCTACAAATACCAGAAGGGCAAGCACGTGATGGCGACGCCCAGCAATCTGGTGCTGCGCAGCGACGTTGATTTTGGCGCGGGCAAGCGTGAGGCGATCCTTGGCCTGTGGGACGAACAGATCGCGGGCCGCAACGTCAATGTGAAATACCACGCCGAGGCCAAGGCGATTAGGGGCACCGGCGATCCGATCCCCGGCAGTATCCAGTCGCTTGTCACCCGCGCGCGCGACGGCACCAAATCAGTGCGCGAGATCCAGCGCCGCGCCCCGCCCTATGCCATCGAGCTCACCAATGGCGAGACAGTCATGGCGGAAAACGTGATCCTGGCCATCGGCACGCAGGGCAACCCCAACCGGATGCGCTGCCCCGGCGCTGATCTGCCGCATATCCAGTATCAGCTCGACGATCCGGCGGAGTATGTTGACGAACATATCATCATCGTTGGCACAGGGGACGCCGGGATCGAAAATGCGCGCGGGCTGGCCGAAGACCCGGCGCAGCGCAACACCGTCTCGATCCTCAACCGTAGCACCGAATTTCCGACCGCCAAAGACGCGAACGTCAAAGCGCTGAATGCGGATCACGAAGCAGGCAAGCTGACGATCCGCACCGAGAGCGAAACCAAGTCGATTGAGCCCGGCTTCATCACGCTGACCACCCGCGACGGCGAATTGCGGATCCCGTGTGATCGGATCATCGCGCGGATCGGATCGGCCCCGCCGCGGGCGTTCGTGGAAGAATGCGGGATCGAATTTTCAAGCGAGGACCGCAGCGCCTTCCCCAAACTTTCCCCGGTGTTTGAAACGACCGCGCCGGGCATCTTCGTGATCGGCGCGTTGGCGGGCTATCCGCTGATCAAACACTGCATGAACCAGGGTCACGATGTCATCGAGTTCATCAACGGCAACACCGAATTAAAGCCCGCCGACGAACCGATCATTGCCGCCAAGTTTGCGGGCCTTCCCGGCAATCGCAGCACCGAAGAATGGCTCGAATTCCTGCGCACCAGCGTGTCGATCCTGAACGGTATGAACCCGTTGCAGATGCGCGAATTCATGCTGGATTCCACCGCGCGTTTCTTCCCTCCGGGCGAGGTCATCTTTGAACGCAATGCGCCCGGATCATCGCTGTTCGGGATCGCCAGCGGATCAGTGGCGGTGGAGGTCAATCCGGCCGATCCATCGATCACTATCCCGATTGAACAGGGTTCGATCTTCGGCGAGGTGGGCCTCATTTCAGGCCGCCGCCGGGGCGCGGCGGTGCGCGCTGCCGAAGATACCATCGTGGTCGAAATCTCACGCCTCGCCGCGCTTAAGCTGCAATCTCAGGTGCCTGCCGCGAAAACGGCGATAGAGCAGATCTCGGTTGAGCGGCAATTGCTGCAAATGTTTGGATCGGGCCTGCGCCGCGAAGATATCGCCCCGCTGGTCGCAGCGGCCAAAGTCGAGGAAAAGCGCGCGGGCGACATTGTCGTCACCGAAGGCGCGGATGACAAAGACGTGTTCATCATCCGGCGCGGGTCGATGATTGTCGAAAAACAGATCGGTGATCGTCCGGTGTTCCTGTCATACCTGCCCGCCGGCAGCTATTTCGGCGAAATGGCGGTGATCGACGGCAGCGCCCGCACCGCGACGGTCAAAGCCGCGATCAAATCCGAGGTGATCCGCCTGCCGGGCGAAGGCTTTCTCGCACTGCTCGACAAACACCCCGCCCTGCGCGAACGCGCGCTGACCGACATGGCCGGACGGCGGGCCACCAATGCCTTTATCGAGGGGCAGAAAGACAGCTTTTCCAGCGCGGTCGATATGTATTCGCAAACCGCGCAGTTCCTGATCGACAACGGCATTGGCGAAGCCACCGACGTGCTGCTGATCGATGAAAAACTCTGCATCGGCTGCGACAATTGCGAGAAAGCCTGCGCCGATAGCCATGACGGGCTGACGCGGCTCGACCGGGAGGCGGGCAAAACCTACGCACATCTGCATGTGCCGACATCGTGCCGCCACTGCGAACACCCGCACTGCATGGCCGATTGCCCGCCCAACGCGATCAAGCGCGGCCCGGATGGCGAGGTGTTCATCGATGAAACCTGCATCGGCTGCGGCAATTGCCAGCGCAACTGCCCCTACGGCGTGATCCGCATGGATGCCAAGCCGCCCGAAAAGCCCAGCCTGCTGAAATGGATGCTATTCGGTTCTGGCCCCGGCCCGGGCGAAGCGCCGTATAGCTGGCGCAAGAAAGCCGCCCAAAAAGAACCCATCGCCGCCGCCAAACTGGCGATCAAATGCGACATGTGTTCCGGCATCGACGGCGGCCCCGCCTGCGTGCGCGCCTGCCCAACCGGCGCGGCCATCCGCGTTGCGCCAGACAAATTCCTGACCTTCACCAAACTCGCCGAGGACGCCGAATAGTGGCAAGCAAGGCATCAGGCGCGGCCAAAATCCGGTTCAAGCAAGACGAGCAGCGGCGCGATTCCGACCATGTCAGCTTTCTGAAACATCGGGGCTTTCGCTGGCTGTGGATCGCGCTGGCGCTGAGCGGCGTGTCCATTGCAGGTTACGCGCTGATCGATCAGCAGCCGCGCCCCAATGGCGGCACGTGGTATGGTTATACGCTCGGCACCATCGGGCTGGCGCTGATCGTGTGGCTATCGCTGCTGGGGGTGCGCAAGCGGCGGATCAACCCCGGCGCATGGAGCCTTAAGGCGTGGACATCGGCGCATGTCTATCTCGGGCTGTCGCTCGCGGTGATTGGCACGCTGCACACCGGGTTTCAGATCGGCTGGAACGTCCACACGCTTGCCTATGTGCTGATGCTGCTGGTGATCGTGACGGGGATTTACGGCGTGATCGTTTACACCGCCCTGCCCGCCCGCCTCAGCGCCAATCGCAAGGAAATGACCCGCGCGCAGATGCTGGACGCGATGACCGCGATTGACCGGCAGTTGGAAAGCGCAGCGCAGCCGCTGGCGCGCGCAGAGGCTGATCTGGTGATTGCCGCGCTATCGCAAAACAGGTTCCACGGCGGGGCATGGGGGCGATTGACGGGCAGCTATCCGCGCTGCGCCACGGCCCGCGCGCTCGGCGGCATGGGCCAAGGATCGGAGGCCGCCGCGCGCGTCACCGCGCTGCTCGAAAAACGGCACGATCAGCTCGCGCAAATTCGCGGCGCACTGCGCATTCGGGCGCTGCTCGAAGTCTGGCTGTTCATCCATATCCCGCTCACCATCGCTCTGATCGCTGCGCTGACAGCGCATGTCATCAGCGTGTTTTATTATTGGTAAGGGGGCGGCGATGGCGTTCCTGATCCGCACGATTGATTTCACCGCCGCCGGGCGTGAAATCATCCGTGATCGGGCGGCGGCGCAAACAACCCTCACCATCGGCCGCGCCGCAGAATGCGACATTCACCTGCCCGATCTGGCGGTCGAACAGCGCCATGTGCAGATCGCGGTGCAGGCCGCCGGGACGTTGGCGGTGTCGGCGCTTGGCACGTTGGGCTTTGCGATTGACGGGCGCATCGTCACGTCCGCCACCGTTGATCCGCGCACCGGGGGGGAGATTGCGCTGGGCACGGCGCGGCTGGCGATTGCGCGTGAGGGCGACGGCAGCATCAGCATCACCATCCGGCAAGTCGCCAGTATCGATGGCGAGGGCGACGCGCTGCGCGGTTTTGCGCTGGCGAGCGCACTGCCAAGCAAGCGGGCGATGTCTTGGATTTTTGCAACCGCGATCCTGCTGCTGCTGCTGGCAATCCCGGTTGCCAGCCACCTGCTGCGCACGCCGATCAAGAACGATCCCAAGGGCGAAACCCGCGGCCAAGTGGTGCTGGACGCAGCGTGGACCAGCGGCGAATTGTCGCTGAAACACCGCAGTCTCGAAGACAATTGCGAAAGCTGCCACGTGGCCGCGTTTGAAAGCGTGCAGGATGAAACCTGCGTTTCCTGCCACGAGGAAACCGGCACCCACGCCAAGATGCCGCGCCTAGCCGCTGGGATGCCGCCGCTCAGCCCCGGCGATGCGATCCAGTGGCGGACTGGCGAAGGCCTTGGCAAAGAAGGGCCATTGGGCTGCGTTTCGTGCCATTCTGAACACGAAGGCCCGGTGCGGCAAAAGCCGGCGAGCGAGGCGTTTTGCGCCGATTGCCACGATACGCTCGACACCCGCCTGACCGACACGGCGTTGGGCAATGCGCATGATTTCGGCACAGAACACCCGCAATTCCGCCCGGCCTTCTACGCCAGTTTTGGCGCGGCCAAACCGGTGCGTGCTTCGCTGGATAGCAAGCCGGTGGAGCGCAGCGGATTGGTGTTCCCGCACGATGTTCACATGGATGCACGCGGCGGCGCGGCGCGGATGGCGGTGAGCCTGAGCCAATATGGCGCGCCGCTGACCTGCAAGGATTGCCACAGCCTGACGCCCGACAAGATCGGCTTTGCAGAGGTCAAGATGGAGGACGACTGCGAAGGCTGCCACAGCCTCGTTTCCGGGCGCACGGCGGCTGGCGGGTTCAGCAAATTGCGCCACGGCAACGTGAAGGATTTGGCCGCAGACCTCTCGCGCATCACTGCTGGCCCGCGCGCGCCGCTGGCCCCGCGCCGCGCCCGCCCCGGACAGATCGGCAGCGGCGGCAGATCCTATGCTGCCGATTTCGGACGCCCGGTGCGCGCCTATATCGGGCTGTCGAACGCGCTGTCGCCCGGCGGTATCTGCACCGAGTGCCACCTGCCGACGCGCGATCGCACGGGGCAAGCCGACCTGATTCCGGTCAATCTGCCTGATCGGTTTCTGACGCGCAGTTTCTTCAATCACGATGCGCATAAAAAGGAAAAGTGTACCGATTGCCACGCGGCGGATAGGTCCACGGCGGCGACCGATCTGTTGATCCCCGATCTCAAAAGCTGCCGCGATTGTCACCTTGGGGCGACGGCGGTGAAGACCAAGAAAATCGTCCCGTCCGAATGCGCGATGTGCCACGCCTACCACCTGCCCGCCGGGCAATGGTCGCCCAAAAGCGCTGCGCCGCATTACAGGCCCGCGCCCAAGCCCGCACCCAAAACCACGCCCAAAACCACGCCCAAAACCACGATTGCTGCGATGTTCCGGCGGGTGAAGCCCTGACGATGGACACCGCCCCCACTCCATCAGCCAACCGCGCGGTGCTGATCGCGCAGATGACCGATATTCACATCGGTTTTGCGCCCGATGAACAGTCTGAAGAACTCAACCTCACCCGGTTCCGGGCGACCTTGGCGCGGCTGATCCACGGCCCCAACCGGCCCGATATGCTGGTGCTATCGGGTGACATCACCGATCACGGCGATAGTGCCAGTTTTGCCACCACGGTCAAAACCTTGGCCGATTGCCCGTTCCCAGTGCTGCCGATGGTCGGCAATCACGATTGCCGCGCCGGGCTTTTGGGCGGCTTCCCGCACATCAAACCAGCCGACGGCGGGTTTCTGCACTATGTGGTCGACGCCGGAATGGGCCTGCGGATCATCTGCCTGGATACGCTCGAAGAAGGTCGCCACGGCGGGGCGTTTTGCGAAGCGCGGGCGGAGTGGCTGGCGGCGCGGCTGGCCGAAGCGCCCGCTGCACCGACGCTGATTTTCATGCACCATCCGCCGGTGGTCGCCGGGATCGACTGGATGGACCCCGCACCGGATGAGCCGTGGATCGTGCGCCTGCGCAAAGTGCTGACCGGGCAGCCCCAAGTTCAGGCGATCCATTGCGGGCATTTGCACCGCCCGATCAGCACACGGTTTGCGGGCATCCCGCTCGGCGTCACTCCGTCGGTCGCGCCGCTGGTGGCGATGGATCTATCGCCGATTGATGCGGACGCCCCCGATAACCGCGAGCTCATCACCACCGAACCGCCGACCTACGCGCTCCACCGCTGGGACGGCGCGCGGTTGGTATCGCATTACGAACGGGTGGGCGATTGGCAGGTGCTGGCGCGCTATACTGCCGCGCTGCAACCAATGATCAAAGGCATGTTCGCCGAGCGAGATTGATACCCGCCCATTGGTCATGCTGAATGCGTTTCGCCATCCATTCGGTAGCCCTCAATGCCTGAACTGGGGCGCAAGTAGCCCTGAAACAAATCTTGGGCGATGAAGGTGCCTGCGGTTTGGCAATCCCGATGTGGTTGAGACCTCCGAGTTTCATCATTTCACGCCAATAACCCATAGTCTAACGCTCAAGTCCGTGAATACAATACCGGGTACCAAGCGAAGAATCAGTAATTCTGCTGCGAACCTTTTGGGTTCCTCATCGCGCCTGATTACATGATTGAACGGCAATCCATTGGTCTTTACAACCAGTTCGCCTATCTCATCAGCTTTTGCCGCTTGCCTCCAAGAGACGATCGCCACTGCGATAATACACAACAGTCCGGCCGCGAGAATAACATGAAAACTATTCACAGCGGAATATTGTCATGCTTCTTCCAAGGGTTCTCCAGCTGCTTCGTCCGAAGCTTGCGTAGTCCCATCGCGATCCGGCGGCGGGTGGAATGCGGGTGGATGACTTCGTCGATATACCCCCGCGATGCTGCAACGAAGGGATTGGCGAAGCGGTCTTCGTATTCTTTCGTGCGTTCGGCGATTTTGGCGGGGTCGTTCTTTTCATGCCGGAAGATGATCTCCACCGCGCCTTTTGCGCCCATCACTGCGATTTCCGCGGTGGGCCAGGCGTAGTTCAAATCGCCGCGCAGGTGTTTGCTCGCCATCACGTCATACGCGCCGCCATACGCCTTGCGGGTGATGACGGTGATTTTCGGCACGGTCGCCTCGGCGTAAGCGAACAGCAGTTTTGCGCCATGTTTGATGATCCCGCCCAATTCCTGCGCGGTGCCGGGCAGGAAGCCGGGGACGTCCACAAACGTCAGGATCGGAATGTCGAACGCATCGCAAAACCGCACAAACCGCGCGGCTTTCTTCGATGAATTGATGTCCAAACACCCGGCCAGCACGGTCGGCTGGTTCGCCACCACGCCCACGGTGCGGCCCTCCACCCGGCCAAATCCGCACAGGATATTGCCGGCATGAGCGGGCTGAATTTCAAAGAAATCGCCTTCGTCCAGCACCTTGTTGATCACTTCGTGCATGTCATAAGGCTGGTTGGCATTGTCAGGGATCAGCGTGTCGAGGCTCATGTCGAGCCGGTCCCATGCATCGCCCACCGGCAATACGGGCGCTTCATCGCGGTTGGATAGCGGGAGGAAATCGAAGAACCGCCGGGTCGCCAACAGCGCCTCAACATCATTTTCATACGCCAAGTCGGCCACGCTGGTTTTGGTGGTGTGGGTGATCGCGCCGCCCAATTCCTCCTGCGTCACGACCTCGTTGGTGACGGTTTTCACCACCTCCGGCCCGGTGACGAACATGTAGCTGCTATCCTTCACCATGAAGATAAAGTCGGTCATTGCCGGGCTGTACACCGCCCCGCCCGCGCACGGCCCCATGATCAGGCTGATCTGCGGCACCACGCCGCTGGCCAGCACATTGCGCTGAAACACCTCGGCATAACCGCCAAGACTGGCGACGCCTTCCTGGATCCGCGCGCCGCCGCTGTCATTGATACCGATCACCGGCGCGCCGACCTTCATCGCGGTGTCCATCACTTTGCAGATCTTCTCGGCATGGCGTTTCGACAGGCTGCCGCCGAATACCGTGAAATCCTGGCTGAACACATAGACCAGCCGCCCGTTGATGGTGCCGCTGCCGGTGACCACCCCGTCGCCGGGAATGCGCTGTGTCTCCATGCCGAAATCATTGCAATCATGTTCGACATAGGTGTCTGTTTCTTCAAACGAGCCTTCGTCGAGCAACACGTCGAGCCGTTCGCGCGCGGTCAGCTTGCCCTTGGCGTGCTGGGCTGCGATACGCTTGGCCCCGCCGCCCATCCGGGCAGCTTCGCGGCGGCGTTCCATTTCAGCGATATTGGCGGACAAATGGGATTCCCCTGTTGTGGTTCTTGTTGGCAATTGCGTTGCCTTAGCCGGTGCGCAGCGTCAACGTGGCAAAAATGCGGGCTATGGAGAACACGAGGGCATGACACAGACAGCAGACATGGTGGTGATCGGCGGGGGGATCGCCGGGCTATCGCTCGCTGCGCGGCTGGCGCAGCATGGCACCGTGGCGGTGCTGGAGGGTGAAAGCGCGCCGGGATACCACGCGTCGGGCCGCAGCGTGGCATTCGCGCATTTCGGGCTGGGGGATGCAGCGGTGCGCACGCTGACCGCGCTGAGCCTGCCCGATCTCGCCGCGCATGGCACGCGCCACCCCGCGCTGCATATTGCACGAGCCGACCAAATGGCAGCGCTCGATGCGCTGGAGGCGGTGCACCGGCAGTTCGGGTGCGACTATGCGCGGATCAGCGCGGGCGAGGCGCTTGCGCTGTTGCCGTCGTTAAGGCGCGAAGCGTGCCACGCCGCGCTGGTCGATCATGGCTCGTTAAAGCTGGATACCAACGCGCTGTTGCAGGCATATTTGGCGGAGCTGCGCGCCAAAGGCGGGACTTTGGTGAGCGACGCGCGGGTCACCGCCATTGCGCGCGAGGGGGCTGGCTGGCGGGTGGCGGCTTCGGGTGAAAGCTACGCCGCGCCGATCATCGTCAACGCCGCTGGGGCGTGGGCGGATGCCATCGCGGGCATGGCAGGCGTGCAGCCCATCGGTATCCAGCCGCGCCGCCGCACAGTGATTTCCTTCGCTGCGCCGGATGGGGAAGATGTGAGCAGTTGGCCGTTCACCAAAACGGTGGGCGAAGGGTTTTACCTGCTGCCCGAAGGCCGCGGCCAATTGCTGGCGTCGTCGA
Source organism: Sphingomonadales bacterium (assembly GCA_038224685.1). Taxonomy (GTDB): domain Bacteria; phylum Pseudomonadota; class Alphaproteobacteria; order Sphingomonadales; family Sphingomonadaceae; genus Erythrobacter. The sequence continues at coordinate 1,488 of JBBRFG010000079.1, read as the reverse complement.
TGGACCAGACGCCATCATCGCCCTGTGATGCCGCCCCCGAAGAATTCGACATCGCCATCGCCGCCGACCGCGTGACGCAGGCAACCACGCTGACAATCCGCCGCATCAGCCACAGCTGGGCGGGCCTGCGCAGTTTCGTGCCCGATGAATTGCCGGTGATCGGCCACGCGGCGGATGCGCCGGGGTTTGTGTGGTGCGCGGGCCAAGGCGGAGCGGGCTTCCAAACCGCACCCGCGCTGTCGCGGGTTGCGGAGGCAGCCGCGTTGGGACTACCCTTCCCCGATGATTGCGCCGCAGCGGGGCTGAGTTTCTCACTCTTCACCCCTGCCCGCCTCGGGGCTTAGAAACGCCGCATGACATTGCGGGCCAGCGCAGGTGACAGCGAATAGACCGCGCGCAGCAGTTTCACCATGCCGACATTGGCCTCGTCCCGCCCGCCTTCGAGCGCGGCGATGATCTGCCTTGCGCATTCGCCGGGCGGCATCTTGCTCGCTTTGCGGTCGGCGGTCATCTGAGTATCGACCACCGGCGGCAGCGCCTCGATCACTTGGATCGGCTCACTCGCCAACTGCGCGCGCAGGGCCATGGTGTAGCTGCGCAGGCCCGCCTTGCTCGCGCAATAGACCGAACTTGCAGCATTGGGCGCAATCGCAAGACCGCTGGTGACATTGACAATCGCCGCCATAGGCCGCGCGCGCAGACGCGGAAGCAGCGCGGTGATCAGCCGGATCGGCGCGCTGAGATTGGCATAGAGGCACTCGTCCGCCGCATTGGCATCGGGCAGGCGCTCGCGCACATCATGCGGCACGCCCAGCCCGGCGTTGTTGATCAGGATATCAATCGGCTGTTCGCCCAGCGCCGCGACCAGCGCATCGACCCCGCCGGCGTGCGACAGGTCGGCGGCAATCGCCTCAAACCCCTCAGCCCGCATCGCGTCAAGCCGTGCGGGATCGCGCCCGGTGAGGATGACGTTCGCACCCTTCGCCTTGAGCTGACGCGCTATTTCTCGCCCGATCCCGGCGCTGCCGCCCGTCAACAGGACGGTCTTGCCGCTCACATCCATCTGAACAGTCCCTGCGCCATACGCCTCACCTCGCCCCTCACTTAAACAGCACTAGTTCTTCCGCCATCGTCGGGTGGATCGCCACTGTCGCGTCGAAATCGGCCTTGGTCAGCCCGGCTTTCACCGCGATAGCGGCGGCCTGCATGATCTCTGGCGCGTCGGGGCCGATCATGTGGATGCCAACGATCCGGTCGTTCGCAGCATCGACGATCATCTTGTACAGGCTGCGTTCGTTGCGCCCGGCCACCACGTTTTTCATCGGGCGGAAATCGGATTGGTAAACCTTGATATTGCCCAGCGTATTACGCGCCTCGCCTTCGGTCAGGCCAACGGCGGCAATCGGCGGGTGGCTGAACACCGCGCTCGGCACGCAGGAATGATCGACCGCATAGGGCGCGACCCCGCCGAACACCGAATCGGCAAAT
>JBBRFG010000078.1:0-11282 GCA_038224685.1 Sphingomonadales bacterium | reverse complement strand
CCAGTCGGTCAACAATGCGCCGAACCCGGCCGGTGGCCCGGATCCGCGCGTTGCCAATGCCAGCATCACGCAGAACGGCAACAACAACGAAAGCACCATCGACCAGTTCGGCGGCAGTGCAACGGTGTCGGCACGTCTGATTTCGGCCACCAACGTGCAGAACGGCGACAACAACGTAAGCGAAATCAGCCAGACCAACAGCTTCGTTACGGCTGCATCGTCGGGCAACACCGCTACCGTCACGCAGGGAGACGACAACGAATCGTTCGTCACGCAGGACGGCGTGCTGAACATCGCAACCGTCGATCAGAGCGGCAACGATAACCGGTCGGATCTCTTTCAGACCGGCTTGCGGAACGACGCAACGGTCGATCAGAGCGGCGACAACAACCTGTCGGATCTCTTTCAGACCGGCAGTGGCAACATAGCCTTGCTGACACAGGCCGGATCACTCAGCGATTCGACCATCAACCAGGACGGCGACAATAATGACGTGATCGTTTCGCAGTTTGGCGCCCAGAACGATTCGACTGTCGATCAGTCGGGCAATGGTTCGACGGCAACTGTGAGGCAAACCGCAACGCAGGACAATTTCCGTGACCGTACTCGCGGCGTTGATGGAACCGACGTCGCCGTTGGTGACCGGATCCGCAACAACTTCTCGAATATCGAGCAGGGCGACGATGCCACAGCAACCCTGACCCAGTCGGGCGAACTGAACCGTTCGGAAATCCTCCAAACGGCCGCAGGTGCTGATGCCGAGGTTTCGCAGACCGGCATCTTCAACAACTCGCAGGTGGTACAGACTGCGGCCGGGATTGCCAACGTCATCCAGGGCGGTGCCTACGGCGACAACGGCTCGCAGATCAGCCAGAACGCCGATGGCGCATCGGCAACGGTGAACCAGTCTGCTGACAACACCGAGCCGACGTTTTTCCCGACCAACAACTCGGTTATCTTCCAGAGCGCCGCTGCCGATGCCTCGGTTGATCAGCTTGGCCAGCAGAACGACTCGCTGATCACGCAGAACGCCGGGGCGACCCGTTCGGGGGCATTCGTTACGCAGATCAATCTGGCTGGCGGCGATGCAGATGACGTCAACACCTCGGTCATCACCCAAAGCGCGGAGGCCAGCACGGTCGAGGTGCTGCAGGTCGGCCAGGGCAACCTGTCGTTTATCGACCAGATAGGCGTAGACAGCTCCGCCAATGTTGCTCAAACCGGTGATGATGGCGTGTCGAACATCATGCAGTCCGGTTCGCGCAACACTGCGGCGCTCGAACAGAGCGGTGACTTCAACACGTCGTTGATCACACAAGCTGACACCGGCAATACCGCCAATGTGTTCCAGCTGACCAACGGCAACGTGTCGATCGTCAACCAGACCGGCACAGACAATACCGCAACCGTGACTCAGGGCTACTAATCCTCAGGACCACAGCCCCGGGCGGGAGTTTCTCTCGCCCGGGGTACTTTTTTCGGTTACAAGGATACCGCCATGCGATTTTCCGCGATTCCCCACCCCCTGTGCCTGATGCTGCTAGCCAGCGGTGCAATGGCGGTGTTTGCGGCCCCGGCATTGGCGCAAAGCGCGCCCGCCCTACCCGAACGCGGCGTGTTTATAACACAGATCGGCGAAAGCAGCCGCGCGGAGGTTACCCAGCAAAATCCTGATAGAATTGCCCGCATCGCGCAGAACGGCGATGGCAATCAAATCAATCTCGCACAGAATGGCGCCGCTTCGCACCGCGCACAAATTGCGCAGGACGGCGACGGCAATATCGTTGCAGCCCAGCAGAATGGTGACGGCCGCGCCGATCTCGCGCTTGTGCAGGAAGGCAATTCTAACATCGCGACCTTGCGTCAGCGCGAATTGTCGGCTGCTGGTGAAACCAGCGCCGCAGTGTTTCAGCGCGGCAATGATAACACCGTAGTTCTGGAGCAGGATGGCAGCGATAACAGCGCGGCACTGGATCAGCAGGGCAACGGCAACACCATGACCGCGACCCAACAGAACAGCGGCAATCGGCTGGAATGGAGCCAGACCGGCGATGGTCTGTCCGATCTCCAGATTGTCCAGACTGGCAATGGCGGTCTGCAAATTACCCAAAGCACCACCGGGGCGCAGTTTGCCCCGCCGCCGGGTTCGGGCGGGTAACGTGATGATGATCCGTGCCCTCCGTCCGGTGTGCACCGGCCTGACCCTGATCACGGTGATGAGCGGGTCCGCGATGGGTTGGGGGATGCAGGATCAGCCCGACACCGATAGCCGGATCGAAGCGCCGCAAATTCCTGCGACCCTGCCCAGTGCCAATCAGCGCAATCAGGCCAGCAAAGCGTTTATTAACCACGTGCCAGACCGAGCGCCTGCGCCCCGCCGTAGCCTGATGCAGACTCCCGACGAAGAGACAGCACGGGCAGCGGGCAGCACGCCGGCCAGCCAGATCACCGCCCGCACCCAAAGCGGTTCCAGCGTGGCGCAATTGTCAAAATCCGAGCTTGAAGCCACGCTTGCCCAGCTTTCTAAAGCAGAACGGCGCGTGCTTCTGCAAGCGATCCAAGGCACTGATATCTGTGATAACCCGCCGCAAGTTTCGGCAGTGATAGCACTGTGCCAAACCCGGCTCGAAACCCGCTCGCAAGAATTTACCGCCGTGGCCGAAGGTGCGCTCAGCGCCGAAGAACAGCTGCTGCGCGGTGATTTCGACAATGCTGCCCTGCCCAGCGTCAGCCAGGTAATTGATCGGCTCGCCCGCACCAGTGCGGCGAGTGACGACTTCAGCAATCAGGCGATTGCGTCTATCGCGCTGGCCGCACCTGCCGCTCCCCGGCAGTCGGCCGAAGACGAGCTGGGTGCAGCACAAGGGTTGGGCGAACCAACCCAAGCGTTGATCAATGCGATCATCAACCAGCTTGGAGGCGGCGCGCCATGACCATTATTCACGCAGCGAGGATCGCCGCGTTCTTGCTGCTGACCCCCGGAATGGTATCTGCAATGACTGAACAACCCGGCGAAAACCTGCGCGCGCTCAGGCTCAATGTGGAGCAGCGCGATGGCGAAATCGAAGTGCAGCTGATCGGCCATTCGGCGGCCACACAGAAAGTCAGCTACCTGCTTGAGGTGACCGGGCGTTCAACGTCGCGCCACCGCGGGGCAACAACGCTGACAGCAGGGGCTACCGCGATCTTATCAACCATGCGTGCGAGCGCCGGGGATGATTGGTGCGTAAAACTGGTGGCAGAAGAACCGGGGCGCGCGCCGTATGAAGTTATCGAAGGCACCTGTGCTCCGGATGCTGGATAAGCGCGCCGCGCAATTTTCAACGACGAGCCTGATCGATGCCGGTGCTACCCAACCCGCGTTCGGGCGTGCTGATCTGATCGATATGGACCTTGCGCGCAGCAGCGGGCCGGGTGTCGGTCAGGCCGACATTGAATTCATCATAAACCGGATCATAGCTGATCGGGATGCCCTGCGCCTGCAATTGCCCCAGTGACAGGTAGGTATTGCTAGCCGATGATGCCTCAATCCGGGCAATTTCGGCGGGCGTAAAACGATCACTCAAGACTTGCGCTAATGATCCCAGCCGCACGGCGAGGCCAGTGGCGGTTTGCTGAAAATCGACCACGCCTGCGGCCTTGCCATCGATGCGGGTGACCAGCTGAGATGCGATATTGATCGCAGAGGTGCCGCCCGGAGCAAAAGCCGGTGCCAGGGCCGCCGCAAGTCCCGGTGCATCGGCGGACGGATTGGATAGGGCCGATAGCTCTACTGCCGAAAGTTGCGATTTGGCCGAAACCGGAATCGACGCAGGCCCAAGTAAAGGCGCGGGCGCACTTACGCCGCGCTGCGGCGCAAGACCGGGTTCAATGGCGATACTCGCCGACACTGACTGCAGCGCCAGCGCCGCAGCCCGGCTATCCACTGCGCCGACTTCGCCTGCCGAGGCCAATGTTGGCTGCGCGGCGAAGCTGTCGATCATTGTCGCAGCATAATTCATGGCTGCATCAAGCTCGGGCGCGGCGGCAGTCCGTGAAGGCATGGCCCAAGACATGTCGGGTTGCGACGCTAAGGACAGCGAGCCATCGGCTCGCGAAGGTCCGGGTGGCGATCTTGACGGCGTGGCAAAGTTTTCGACCACCGCAGCAGCGTAAGTGGCCGCCGCGTCAAGTTCGTCGCTGGACGCAGATGCAGTCGCAGGGGTCGCTAGCGCTGGCACGCTGATCGCAATCGCAGCGGTGGCTTTCGCAGGTCGGCTTGGCGCCGCGATGGTCTCCAATCGAATCGCAGCAGGTGCCTGAGCAGCGAAGCGCAATTGCCCGGCATTAGCATCCTCGATTTCCAGCAGCGCGCCGTAACGCACGCCGTAAAGCGTACTACCGGCCATGGCTGGCATCCCTTTGATTGCGGCCTGACCTGCCTTAGCGGGCGGATCAATTGGCCTATCGCGCAGCTTGCCCCCTTCAAGATCGCCCGCACCAGCCGACAGTTCCGGAATCATCAGCGCGGCCACCACCGTCACACTGCCGGGCAATGCGCGCGTCCATATCGCGCGGCCAAACCCCCGAGCGCGCCCTGCACGCGTCCCGCGGGCAGCATCATGTATGTGCGCGTTGCGGTTCAAAACTTCCCCCAAGGTCGCTCATAGTATGTCCCTATCAACCGATTCGGAAAAGCAAAATCAGCAGATGCCCGCGATTCCCAAAGATGCGTCTCCCCGCTTTGCAAGACCATACTGGCTGAAAGGCGCGGCACGGGCGTGACTGCTGGCGGGTAGCGAAGCGAACAAAGTATTGACCTAGGTACCGACCCCAGTACCGCCCCACGTACTAACCATGCAGCAAGCCGTCCCTCTTGAAACGCCCGGCTGGGGGCAGGAACTGCGCGCAATGCTCGGGCTGGCGGGGCCGTTGGCGGCGGCCAATCTGTTGCAAATGTTGACCTACGCGGTCGATGTGATCTTCATCGCGCGCCTCGGCGAGCAGCAATTGGCGGGATCAGCGCTGGCGGTATCGCTGTTCGGGCTGGTGCTGTGGGCGCTCACCGGTCTGACCGGCGCGGTTGCCCCGCTGATTGCCGAAGCGGTCGGCGCGCGCGCGCCTGCGCTGCGGGCGGTGCGGCGGTCGGTGCGGATGGCGTTGTGGCTGGCGGTGATCGCCGGGATGGGCGGGATGGGGCTGTGCCTGCTGCTCGATCCGATCATGCGCCTATCGGGACAGCAGGCGGGCATCATCACGTTCGCCAATCAATACAACATCGTGATCATCTTTTCGATGATACCGATGCTGCTGGCGGCGGTGCTACGCAATTTCGTGTCGGCGCTGGGCCGCCCGATCTTTGCAACCGCGATCACTGGGATCGGCATTTTCGTCAATGCCGGGGCCAATTACGCTTTTATATTTGGCGAATTGGGCGCGCCGCAGCTTGGCCTGGCCGGGGCCGCTGTCGCAACCATCATCACCGGGTTTTTCACGCTGGGGGCATATATCGCGGCGATCCGGTTTGACCGCAGGCTGCACCGCTATCATGTGCTGGGGCGGCTATGGTCGCCCGATTGGGCGCGGCTGGTGCAGATCGTGCGGATTGGCACCCCGATTGCGCTGACGATCGCGGCTGAGGCCGGGATTTTCGGGACAGCGGCGTTCCTGATGGGGCGATTTGGCGCGGCTGAGCTGGCTGGGCATACCGTCGCCTTGCAGCTCGCGGCGTTGGCATTCCAGGTGCCATTCGGGGTGGGGCAGGCCGCCGCGATCCGGGTCGGCTATTTTTACGGCGCGCGCGATCCGGTGGGTGTTGCGCGGGCGGGCTGGGTCGCGCTGGCAATCGGCACCGGGTTCATGGCGCTGACCGCCGGGGCAATGGTGCTGGCGCCCGAATTGCTGCTGTCGATCTATGTTGATCCCGCCGCGCCTGCCAATGCGCCGTTGGTGGCGTTCGCACTGCAATATCTGGTGCTCGCGGCGATATTCCAGCTGGCTGACGGGGTGCAAGCGGTGGCGGCGGGCGCGCTGCGCGGATTGCAGGATACTCGCGTGCCGATGTGGATCGCGATCTTCAGCTATTGGGTGCCGGGGATCGGCATGTCGGTCGGGCTTGGGTTCTTCACCCCGCTTGAAGGCACCGGCGTATGGATCGGGCTGGCGACCGGACTGTTCTTTGCCGCCGTGCTGCTGATCTGGCGTTGGCACCGGCGCGAGGCGCTCGGGCTGACGCCGCTGTAACGTCGGGGCGCTAGAGCGCTTTTCCGACCATTCTGGATCACCCTGATTGGTCGCAAAAGCGCTTCAGGCCTCGTCAGAGATTGTCCGGATTTCGCGCTGCGGGAATGGGATCGTGATCCCGGCTTTGGCAAAGCGCGTCTTGGTCGCCTCGTTAAGCGCCCATGACAGGCCGAGATGGTCATCGGTCTTGCACCACACCCGCAGGCCGATGGTCACCGCACTATCGGCCAAGGCGGCCACAAACACCACGGGCGCAGGCTCTGCCAACACGCGCGGATCGCCGCCCGCCAGCGCCAGCAATTCGCCGCGCGCCGTTTCGATATTGTCCGAATAGGCAATCCCCACCAGCAGTTCAAACCGCCGGGTCGGCATCCGGCTGAAATTGACAATCGGTTTGTTCCACAGCTCGTTATTGGGGACCATCACATACAGCCCATCAAGCTGGAGCAATTCGGTGGTGAACAGCCCGATCGCCCGCACGGTGCCATTCACGGTGCCCGCTGTAATCAATTCCCCCACCCGGAACGGGCGTTGGACCAGGATCATCACCCCGGCTGCGACATTGCTAAGCGTGCCTTGCAGCGCCAGGCCAACCCCCAGCGCCAACCCGCCAAGCGCCGCGATAATGCTGGTGGTCTGCACCCCGAACTGGGTCAGCACGGTGACTGCCACCACCACCCACAAGGCGTATTTGATGATATTGCTGAGGAATTTGGCGACCGTCGGCTCGATCCGCCCGGACCGTGTCAGCGCCCGGTCAGCGCCCTTTGACAGCAGCCGCGCAACGATCACGCCGATCACCAGCACCGCAATCGCGCCCGCGATCTGCGGGATGCTTTCGCGCAGCCAGATCAGTGCTTGGGTAGCGACATCAAACTCGTCGCTGAATTTGGAAATGGTCTTCTGGGATAGTGACACAGGAACTCACGCGGGAAAAAGGGAGGGGCGGCCCGGAACGTTCGGTGCCGGCCGCCCCAATCCCTTAGCCGCCTGTCACGGTGATTTCCACCCTGCGCGCACCTGACAAATCAACCGCATCGTCCGACGAATCGGCGGGTTTAACCAGATCCATCCGGTCAGCCGCAATCCCTTGTGCCGTCAGTTCGGCCGAAACCGCCTGCGCGCGCCGCTTGGCCAATTCGGCATTGGCGGCTGCATCGCCGGTCGGATCGGTAAAGCCGCTCAATTGTGCGCGGTCGGCCGGGTTGGCATCAAGCCACGCCTTGATCGGCGCGACCGCGACGGCGAAATCGGGCGCGATATCGTTTTTGCCCACATCGAAAAAGACTGAAACCTTGGGACGGCCATCGATCACTTCGGACACGATGCCCGCGCCTTCAGGGATCACGGGTGCAGGTGCAGGGGCAGCGACGGGTGCAGCCGGTGCTGCGGGCGCAGGCACCTCGGCTTCGGCATCGAACCGCCCGGCAACATAGCTACCGGCAATCGCGGCTACGATCATCACCGCCGCTGCGCCGCCGAATACGGCTGCGGCGAGACCGAAGAAACCGTCGCCGCCGCTGGCTGCGGCAACTGCGCCTCCGCCTGCACCAGCGGTCGGCGTGAGCGACAGCGGGCGGGTCACAACCGGACGCAGCTGATACACGCCGCGCGTACCCGGCGGGATCGGCGCCGCAGCGGCGCGCGGTGCAGCAGCAGGCTGTCTGGCGACAGCAACCGGCGCGGCGGCGGCAAGCGGAGCCGCAGTAGCAGTAGGAGTAGCAGTCGCAGCCCCTGTCGTCGCTGCCACTGCTGCGGCGGCTGTGACCGCCCCGGCTCCGGCTGCTGCGCCGCCAAACATGGCGAGCTTGCCGAAATGTTCGGTCAGCAGGTAATAGACTGTCACGCGGTTGGGGTTATCGGTGTCGCTCATCCGCTTGCCAACCGCGGCAATCGCGTCGTCAATCACCGCGTCAGGATCGGTCAGGCCAAGCTTTTTCTTGCAAAAGTTTTCGCGCACACGGTCGGTTTCCGCCGGTTGGGTAAACGACACCATCGAAGCGTCGCGGGTCCGCAGGGCAATCCCGCAATAGCGCACAATCGCGGCAATGACCCCGTCATCGGCATCCGGCACATACCGTTTCACATCACCCGCCCAATCGGTCGGCACTTTTTCGTCTGACATCCGATTCTCCCATCGCCCCGTGCGGAGCGTTATTTCCCTGATCCCGCGCACCGCGTAACAGACCTTTTGTGATCCCCAAAATTTTTATCGGTGCTGCGCCTTGACGTGGGCGGCACTGACAACCATCTCGGCCTCGTTGGCACTGTCAGGAGGAGAGTGCCAAGACACCCCATTTACTCAAGGAAAGGTCATCATCATGACATTTCGTCCGCTGCACGACCGCGTTGTGGTCCGCCGCATCGAAGCCGACCAGAAAACCGCTGGCGGCATCATCATCCCCGACAGTGCCCAGGAAAAGCCAAGCGAAGGCGAAATCGTCTCAGTGGGCGAAGGCGCCCGTGACGATGCCGGCGCGCGCATTACGCTCGACGTCAAAGCTGGCGACCGGGTGTTGTTCGGCAAATGGTCGGGCACCGAAGTCAAGATCGCCGGCGAAGACCTGCTGATCATGAAGGAAAGCGACATCATGGGGATCATCGGCTGATCGCCTGACCCCACGCGCTTTTTCTTTCCAACCAATCAATTTCAGGAGAAACAATCATGGCAGCCAAGGACGTCAAGTTCGGCCGCGAAGCCCGCGAAGGTATTCTGCGCGGCGTCGATATCCTCGCCAATGCCGTCAAGATCACATTGGGACCCAAGGGTCGCAACGTTGTGATCGACAAAAGCTTCGGTGCACCACGCATCACCAAGGACGGCGTTACCGTCGCCAAGGAAATCGAACTTAAGGACAAGTTTGAAAACATGGGCGCGCAGATGCTGCGCGAAGTCGCCAGCAAAGCCAATGACAGCGCGGGCGATGGCACCACCACCGCCACCGTGCTGGCCCAAGCCATCGTTACCGAAGGCATGAAGTCGGTTGCCGCCGGGATGAACCCGATGGATCTGAAGCGCGGCATTGATCTTGCCGTCATCACCGTGGTCGCCGATCTCAAGAACCGTTCAAAGGACGTGTCGGACAGCTCGGAAATCGCGCAGGTCGGGATCATCTCGGCCAATGGCGACGTCGAAGTGGGCGAGAAAATCGCGCAGGCGATGGAAAAGGTCGGCAAAGAAGGCGTGATCACCGTCGAAGAAGCCAAGGGCCTCGAATTTGAACTCGATGTCGTTGAAGGCATGCAGTTTGACCGTGGCTACCTGTCGCCATACTTCATCACCAACCCCGACAAGATGACCGTGGAACTGGAAAATCCCTATATCCTGATCCACGAAAAGAAGCTGTCGAACTTGCAGGCGATGCTGCCGATCCTTGAAGCTGTGGTGCAGTCGGGCCGTCCGCTGCTGATCATTGCCGAAGACATCGAAGGCGAAGCGCTGGCCACTCTGGTGGTCAACAAGCTGCGCGGCGGCCTCAAGGTCGCAGCCGTGAAAGCGCCGGGCTTTGGTGATCGCCGCAAGGCGATGCTGCAGGATATCGCGATCCTGACCAAGGGCGAGATGATTTCCGAAGACCTCGGCATCAAGCTCGAAAACGTCACAGTCAGCATGCTGGGCGAAGCCAAGAAGGTCTCGATCGACAAGGATAATACCACCATCGTCGATGGCGCAGGCGCTGCCGAAGACATCAAGGCGCGGGTTGCCGAAATCCGCACCCAGATCGACAACACGTCGAGCGATTATGACCGCGAAAAGCTGCAAGAACGTCTGGCCAAGCTGGCTGGCGGGGTTGCCGTGATCAAGGTGGGCGGCGCGACCGAAGTCGAAGTGAAGGAACGCAAGGACCGCGTCGATGACGCGCTGCACGCGACCCGCGCTGCGGTGGAAGAAGGCATCGTTCCGGGCGGCGGCACTGCGCTGCTTTACGCCACCAAGGCTTTGGAAGGCCTCAAGGGCGCAAACGAAGACCAGACCCGCGGCGTCGACATCATTCGCAAGGCGATCACCACGCCGCTTAAGCAGATCGCTCAGAACGCTGGCCATGATGGTGCAGTCGTTGCAGGCAATCTGCTGCGCGAAGATGACGAAACCATGGGCTTCAACGCGGCGACCGACACCTACGAAAACCTGGTGAAGGCCGGTGTGATTGACCCAACCAAGGTGGTGCGCACAGCACTGCAGGATGCCGCATCTGTGGCGGGCCTGCTGATCACCACCGAAGCGGCCATCGTTGAGCGGGCGGAAGACAAGCCAGCGTCGCCCGGAATGCCAGACATGGGCGGCATGGGCTTTTAATCTAAGCCCGGCTTAGGCCAAAAACACGAAACCCCGGCGGAGCGATCCGCCGGGGTTTTTGTTTGCCATCGCGCAAGGCGTGCGCCGAATAATGGATGAAAGTGGTCTCCGGCGTTGGCTGTACCCGGTCGCTTGGTCTGGAAGCCAAATGGATCGCCGCGCTGCACGGCTTGCACCAATGCCGCTACCCGCCCGGCATACTGTTCCCCAACGAAGCCGTGCGCAACCCGTTCAACCTTGGCGCGCCGATTCCTGGCGGATTCGATTGCGCCGTCGACAGGGGTGTGATGTGTGCGGTCAGGCCGCTGATTGATGGCGGCTTTCGGCACTAATGAAGCGGCGCTGTTTTGGCGGGAAGTGGGCGGATTCCTGCCTTCCCCTCAATCGTCGCCCCGGGCTTGACCCGGGGTTAGGCTTTCCACTGTAAGCGACTGAGATTAAGGCAGCCTAGCCCCGGATCAAGTCCGGGGTGACGGAAAGGGGGAACGTCCGTTTCGGGGTCGCTTCCTGAAGGGCAGGAATTTTCCAGAAGCGGAGCAAAGCCGCCACGCCGCTTTTGGGATCAAGCCAGTGCGCCGCTCATGACCGATTGTGGGTGGGTTTCGGAACGGCGGCTTTGCGACGCAGACGATGCCCGGATTGGTAGTCAAGAACCTGCGCGCACCTGCATGAAAGCCGCAAGCGCCGCGCGCCCTTCTGGCGATTCCAACGCGGCGCCATGCCCCACCGGGAGAGGCTGGAATGTGACCCGCGCACCGCCTGC
>JBBRFG010000077.1:0-11529 GCA_038224685.1 Sphingomonadales bacterium | reverse complement strand
GCACGCCCCGCGTTCGCACAGCATAATTTGCGGATCGGCGATGCCCGCCGCCAGCGCCGCCGCTTGGGCCTTTCCAAGCACAGCTGCCATGTCGCCCGGAGCCATGAACTGGCCTTTTTTGATGTTGACCGGGCGTCCGCTAGCCGCGACCTCTGATATGAGGTCCGTCTGGCGTGCAAGGAATGCAGGGGTTTGCAACATGTCAACCACTCCGGCAACGGCGGCGACCTGATCGGGCAAGTGCACGTCGGTTAGAACCGGAAGAGCAACTTCCTGGCGCACTTTTTCAAGCACGCGCAACCCTTCTTCAAGGCCGTAGCCGCGAAAGCCATTGACTGACGTCCGGTTGGCCTTGTCGAAACTGGCTTTGAAAATCACCGGAATGCCGAGATCTTCGCTGATGGCTTTCAGGCGCTCGGCGATTGCAAGGCAAAGAGCTTCGCTCTCAATGACGCACGGGCCTGCAATAAGAAAAGGCGGTGCGCCCGGCGCGCGTTTGAAGCGGGGTAGCATTATTGCGGCTCACAGTTGGCGCGGCGGACCAGTTCGATCTCAATCAGCGGGACATCTGTGGGATTGTTGAGTTCAATCATCGCCCATTCGGGGGCATCGCAGATTGCGACACCGACGGGCAGGTCAGCTTCGAGAAAACGCAACTGTTCAAGACCTTCCTGAAGTTCGAGCGGTGAAGGCGGCAGTGCCGCATAGGCCATCAGCGCTTCGGCCCTATAGGCGTAAACTCCAAGATGCAGCAGCACATTCGGTACAGGAACCGTACCAGGGGTTGCGTGAGGAATAAGCGACTTTGAAAAATACAGCGCGCGGCCACGGCTGGAACACACCACCGTAGTGCCGCCGACCCGTCCCGCAGCCGCATCGGACTGAAGGTGGGATAGAACTCTTGCGCTCGCATGCACAGCCGCCGTTGCCATCGCCAACGCAGGCTCGCCTGCCAGATGTTTGACAACTGCCGCGACCATTGAAGCAGGGGTAAGCGGAGCATCACCTTGAAGGTTGACGACAAGATCAACGGTCTCGGTAATCGCTTCAAGCGCAGCTGCGCAGCGTTCGGTCCCATTGCCGCATGTGGCGGGTGTCATAACAACCCGCATACCTTCGGTTTGGGCGAAATCTGCGATCCTCGCATCATCGGTCGCGACAATGCATAGCGTATCGGGACCAAGCGCGCGCGCGGCTGCGAGACCCGCCTGCCAAGTGTAGCTCAAGGCCGGGAGCGCACAGCCGTCTGATCCGATGAGCGGCGCAAGGGGCTTACCCGGAAAGCGGCTTGACGCATAACGCGCCGGAATGATGATCGCGGATAGGCCCATCTTGCTTCAGAGGGTGCCTGACACAGCAGGCGCGGCCGCGATATCATAGATCTGAACAGCTCCGAGCGGCACCTTCGGTTGGCGCTCGTCGACCACAAACAGCACTGTGATGCGATGCGTGTTCATCATCTCCAGAGCGTCTTGCACAACGGCAGTGCGCAAAATTGTGCGCGGCGCCGGCGTCATGACATCGGCGGCGGTGCCGGTCATCAACGTGTCAGCATGTCGGCGAAGATCCCCGTCAGTAATAATGCCCTCCAACTGACCGTATTCGTTGATCACCCCAGCAATACCAAGGCGCTTCTCGGTCATGGTAACCAGCACATCCGGCATTTTAGCGGTTAAGCGCACCAGTGGGAGCCTGCTGCCGTGATGCATAACGTCTTCGACGCTTTGCAACTGGAAACCAATCTCGCCCCCGGGATGGAGCGCCCTGATGTCCTGTCCTGAAAGGCCGCGCGCGCGCATCACCGCGACCGCAACCGCGTCGCCAAGTGCCAGCATCATCGTTGAAGAAGTGGTCGGGGCCAAGCTTGATGTGCAGGCTTCCTCGACTTTGGGCAAAGCCAAGGCAATTTCTGCGGTCCGCATGAGCAAAGAGTTGGGATTGCGAGAGATGCCGATCATCGAACAGCCGATGCTCTTGGCGTAAATACACAGCGCCTGAATCTCGACAGTGGCTCCACTGTTGGAAAACACGATTAATACGTCGCCTGGGATGACCATTCCCACATCACCATGAGCGGCCTCAGCGGCGTGGATGAACAAAGCGGGCGTACCGGTCGCCGCAAAAGTCGCCGCCACTTTGCGCGCAATATGGCCTGACTTGCCGATGCCTGAAACAATCACGCGCTGGCGGCAAGCAACAACCATCTCAACTGCTTCTGCAAAAGTGGCATCGAGATGCTTGCCAAGCAAATCGAGAGCTTGAGCTTCCAGGGCAATCACGTTTTTGCCAACTGCGATATGGTCTTCGGCCGCCGGCTGCCGCGCAATGGGCAATGCTTCCGCGGTGGCGAATTTCGGCGTGATCAGTTGCAACTTTGCCTCCATCTTCGGTTCAGCCTAAAACGGAGGCCAACAAATTGCATGAATTGCGGATCGGGACTCTATGGCTTTTAAGAACATCATTTTCGACCTTGATGGGACGCTTATCGACAGCGCCCGTGTCACCGGTCTGATTATTGATCAGATGCTGGCCGACCGGGGATCGCCCGGTTCCGCTGACCGCGCTGTGATTCGCGCGATGGATGCGGTTGGCGGCGAAGCGATGATCACGGCCGTCATGGGCGCCTATGTGCAGAACCCTGGCGCCGATCTGGAAGAATTTCGGGCGCGTCATCGGCTGATCTGCGTGCCAGATGATCTCGCCTTCCCGGGAGTGGTCGAGGGTCTTGAGGCCATTCATCGGTCTGGAACCCGTTTGGCAATCTGCTCGAACAAGCCGCAGTATTTGTGCGAGAGGATTTTGCGCGACCTCAGGCTTGATCGCCTGTTTGCGACAATTATTGGAAGCGATGCAGGCCGGCCCCGAAAACCAGCGCCCGATGCGGCGCTTCGTGCGCTGGCCGGGGTTGGCGGCAACACGGCGAACACCGTTTATTGCGGCGACTCCCAAATCGACGTGCTGACCGCTCGCGCAGTGGGGCTGCCAGTTGTTCTGGTCGAGTGGGGCTATGGCACTGCTGATGCGATAAGGGACGAGCCCGGTTTGCCACGTGCTGAAACAATGTCGTGTCTTGTGGAAATCATCCATGGCTTGCGTGAACTAGGTCCGCTCTTTCACAGATAATATTCGCGTGGCGAGCACCCTATCCCAAATCATCCCGGTGATGGCGTAATTACCGTGCACGTGAACGTGGTGATGTCGCATATGATGCGATTTCAGCATCCGTGTGAAAGCGCCCTTCATGGGCCATTGATGGCACGCATAATGCACCAGATCATAAGCTACGTATCCGGTCATAAAGCCTAGCAAGACCCACGTCCCCACAGGCCCGAAGGCCCACAGACACATCGCCCAAATCGCGCAACCGACCGGGATGCTGACGATTGGCGGCATCAGGTTGCGCAGGGGATCATTGGGATCAGCGTGATGATTACCGTGAATGATAAAAACCATCCGCTGCATCAGTTGCGATTCGGTCTCAAAGTGAAAGACAAAACGGTGCAGGACATATTCTGTCACCGTCCAAAAAATCAGCCCTGCTATGATGAGCGCAGGTGCCCATAATGTCGCTGCAGATACAGCGCCCATGACCGCAATCGCAGGCAATAAGATCGCCCAGATCGACATAAACACCGGCCCCGAAATCACCGTCAAGCGTTCCAGAAAACCACTGCGAAACAGTCTGATTCGATCATTGGAAATGTCTGAGAGAGACTCCATGCTAGGCCAAGAGCCTCGCTGCCCTGATCTGTCAAGTGACTTGAGACACATACCGTTGATACTGCGATAACCCGTGGCGGGATGGTAACCTTTCGTAGACGGTCCATTACGACACTGAAACATTATGGCGAAGTGTCATAAGTCGCGGATCGCAAGCGGGCGGCTAAAGCGACTATCAGGGATCGAACATGTCCAGCCATCGCACTCCCCTAATAACGCCGGAAGGCAACGGATCGTTCGCTAGCATGCGGGTTTTGATCACTGGTGCGTCGGGGAATCTCGGCAGCGCGTTAGCAAAGCAGCTGGCAGCCCCCGGTTTGCGCCTGTGTTTGTGGGGCCGCAATCACGAACGGCTGGCTGCCATTACTGAAATTTGCGAAGCAGCCGGAGCTGCCGTCTCTACCCGGTCGTTGGATATTTCTGATATACCAGCGGCGCTCGCGGCCCTGACAGCGGATGATGATGCTGACCCGTTTGATCTCGTGCTGCTGGTTGCAGGGCAGGGCGATACACTGGGACCAAGGCGCATTGTTGAAGACCCAGAGCAAGTCACACGTATGGCCATGGCCAATTTCGTCGCACCCGCCGCGCTGGCAGCGGAGATTGGTGAGCGCATGGCGCAGCGAAAGCGCGGGCGGATTGGGATCGTCGGGACAGCGGCAGCATCGCACTCGCTGCCATTCGCCGCGACCTATTCCGCCAGCAAGGCGGGACTTGCGCGTTTCAGCGACGCGCTCAGAATCGCATTGAAGAGCCACGGCGTTTCCGTCACGCTGATTTCGCCCGGCTTTTTTGCTGCTTCCACTACCGAGGGTTCGCGCGGTCGGTTCGCAGAGATCCCGGCCAGTGTCGTGGCAAAGCGCATGATTTTGGCGGTTACGAAAGGCAAGGCCGAGCTGATTACGCCCTGGCCCTTTGTCGCTCTTCAGTGGATTGGTTGGTTGCTGCCGCGCCCCTTGCGCGACCGGTTGCTGCTGTCACTCAGCCCGTGACCGGCCCATTGCAAACAGGATCGTATGATGCAGTTGTGCCGGCGTGAGATCTACGCTTACCCCCGTCCGACTGAGCGGAACACCATCGGCTCCGAAGCAGGCAACAACATAGGGCGTATGGCGTGATGCACCTGGCTCACTAACATCTGGGATGCTTGGCCGGTGGTCGCCAAAAAAGCACAGAGTCACCGGGCGACCGAACCGAGGGAGTCGATCGAGCAAAGATCCGAGCATAGTATCGCTGCGACGGAGAAGCCGAAGATAGTCTGCCCCATTATGCCGTCCATCCTCGCCTTTGTCTGGCGGCCATGGGCCATGATTCTCAATCGTTACCGCGTAGATCATGGTGGCGCCGCGCTCTCTTGCCGCAAGCTCCAAAATTTTGTCGCAAACCGCCTCGTCCGTCACATAGCGCCCGCCCGAAGAGCTGGTCGAAGGAAATGCCTCTGAACCCACGAGCTGGTCAAATCCGGCCGCGGGCATCAATTTGTTACGGCCGTAAAAACGCAAATCATGCGGATGGACAAAAACACTGGTCCAGTCTTCACGCTTGAGACGCTGGGGCAGAGCCCAACTTACCTCTTCGTGCGCTGACAGAAAGGGATCGAACCGGCGCAGGCCGAGTTGTTGTTCTCCGCGTCCGAACAGGACGCCATATTCTGTTCGCATCGTGTAAGCACCGAAGCCGGATACAATGAGCTTGCCCGACTGCCAGGCCATTGATCTTGCCGCTTCGAGGCCGGGAAGGGCGGGGCACTCAGCGCCAAATAGGTCAATAGGGTCCGCAAAAGATTCGCATTGAACGATTACAACGAGGTGATTGGATCCCTCCCCCATGGCAGGAAGATCGCAGGCTGGTGGGCCGGGCTGATGACGCCATCTGCTCCAGTAGACGATTGTAGTCGCAATAAGGCCATGCCGCAAAACATCGCGGTCTGGATCAGGGTTGGTTACGAGCGTTTGCCAATAATCAACCCGCAATACGGCCGTCATTGCTGCTCCGGACGCTGCGATCAGCCCGATTCCAACGGCACGCGCTGTCAGACTTGTGGTCGAAAATCCCGCCAGCAAGCCGGTGACAAAGACACATCCTGCAATCAGGAGAGCGATCTGACCACGTGTGAGCGCAGAAAAATAGAATTGTGGGTGCTGGAACAAAGCGCCGACGAGAGCGAAATCGGAGAATACAAGCGGTTCGCCCAGCACGGACCATTTAATGTTTGAGACGAGCGTCAAAGCTGCAGCCAACATACCTACGAAAACCGCCGAAACTAGCCACGCACCCGTAAGGGCCAGTACCGCGCCAAACAAAGCCATGCTGGCAAAAAGCAGGACAACCGACCCTGGAAGGCTGCGCAACCGGAGCCCCGTTTGTGCTTTAGGAAACGCCAATGCATCGCAAACCATCAGCCACGCTGCCAAAAGCAAGCCGGCAACAGTTGCATTCATAGCCCGCCGCCACGCTGCTTGCAGGCTGACGAGCATCTTGGCGACAATCGCAATGGTTTGCTCGGAATAGTGGGCACCCGGCTGCTATGCCGTCTGTTTCCGTTGATTTGCAACGTCTCGGTCCGCTTTTTTCATCTGAGAAATTTGCCGGAATTTTATACAAAAATAGCCTACAAGCATCGACAGGTAAGGATGCCAGCGCCTAATAAGCTCGATCCAACAATCATTTCTCGGACAACCCATGGCCGATGGCCCTCTTGCAACCGCAAAACCAAGCTTCGGCCCCTCGCCGCCCCACGATGTGTCGCCTGGTCCCAAGCGGGTGATGTTGCTTCAAGGCCTGATGGGGCCATTTTTCCGGCAACTTGGCCTCGGGCTGCGAGAAGCCGGTCATGAGGTGTTCAAAGTCAACTTCAACGGCGGCGACCGTGCTTATTGGCGCCTACCCAACGGGATCGACTATCGCGGGACTCTGGCAGACTGGCCTCTGGCTTTCGCCGACCTGTTGCACCAACACGCCATTACTGACGTCATGCTGTTCGGTGATTGCAGAGACCATCACGCTCTTGCTCTCGAGCGATGCCGCCAGCTCAATGTCACTGCGTATGTCTTCGAAGAGGGTTATGTGCGCCCCGATTGGGTCACCATGGAGGTGGGCGGAGTCAATGGGCACAGCGCCCTGCCGCGCGATCCTCACTGGTACTGTGCGCGGGCCGCCGAGCTGCCGCCCGTTCCGGAACACAAGCGCGTTCACTCGTCTTTCCAGCGCCGAGCAACCGAAGGGCTGATCTACAATGCCGCCGATCTCTTGACGCGTTGGCATTACCGCGAATGGCAGAACCATAGGCCTTGGCACCCGCTGGTAGAGGGGATGGGCTGGGCCCGCAAACTCAATCGGCGCGAAGAGCGCCGCACGGGGTCTTCACGGCTGATTGAACGGTTGCTGGAGCGCGCAGACACCTATTTTCTCTTTCCGTTACAACTCGACTCTGATGCTCAGATCCGGCTTCACTCGCCCTTTGCGGGGATCGCTGATGCGCTCAAAACAGTGCTGGAATCGTTCGCGGCCCATGCACCGGAAAATGCTCGACTTGTGGTCAAAGAGCACCCGCTCGATAATGGCGTCCGCGATTGGGAACTTGAAACCAGCGATCTTGCTGCGCGGTTTGGCATTGGTGACCGAGTTGACTACCTCGCCTGGGGCGACATTGAGACCGTGGCCGCGCGCGCACTGGGAATGGTTACCATCAACAGCACTAGCGGCACGCTTGGTCTTGCACGACAGATACCGGTGGTGGTGCTGGGCACCGCAGTCTACGATATTCCTGATCTGACCTTCCAGCACGGTCTTGACCAATTCTGGTGCAATCCAACGCCGCCTGATCCAGCGACATTCGCTGCATTCAGCCGCGTTCTGGTCGATTATTGCCTCATCCCAGGCGGCTTTTTTTCGAACGAAGCGCTGGATAAAGTGGTCAAGCACGCCATCGCTCGTTTCGAGGGACGATCTTTGTCGCCTGATTGACTGCGTAGCGACCAGCCTTGAGCAGCGGGCAAAGTCAGAGCATTGCAGCCTCTTGGCGGCAATATTCCATCGCTTCATCCGGCAGATTGTACAGCGCCTGTAATACCAACACCTTGAAGATCAGCACTTCGTCCCACGGCTTGCGACCCGCTGCACTCTTGCGATCCGCATCCGCGCGCCCCAGTCCGCCCTTGATCAGCGCAACCTTCAGCTTCACCCGGAACAACTCAAACGGCACCGCTGCATTGATCGCCACCAGCGGATCGCCATGCGCGTCCAGGCCAGGATACCGGTTCTCAAGGTCGAAAAATCCAAGCTGGCTCATATCAAAATCCCCAGTTCGCGCGACCACCGCGCGGCAATCGCGCCCCAACCATGAATCCGATTTTAGCTAACTAGAGAAGAGCTATTTTTCTAGGTGCCCTAAAGTCGATCCGCACCGGATCAGACGATGAGGAAATGATCGCGCCTGCATCGCGCCGGGCCGTTTCAAAGTCAGCGCGGGTGAAAATCTCGAGTGTTTCCGACGTTTGCGCTTGAGCCGCGCTGCCCCCAAATCACCAGTGCCGCCGCAGTCAATAGAATTGCCCAACGCATCGCAATTTCCCCCATGATCAGAGCAACGTGTTAACACAAAATGCGCGGCTGAAATGCGGGCTTCTTGCGCGTTAGCCTTCCCGCAACCGCGGCATTAGATCGATGAAATTGCAGGGCCGGTTGCGGCTGTCGAGCTGTTCGGCGAGGATCCCGTCCCAGCCATCCTTCACCGCGCCGTTGGAACCGGGAAGGGCGAAAATATAAGTGCCGCGCGCCACCACCGCGCAGGCGCGGGATTGCACGGTGCTGGTGCCGATGGACTTATAACTGAGCCAGCGGAATAGCTCGCCGAAGCCGGGAATGTCGCGCGCCCCCGCTACCATCGCCAGCGCCTCTGGCGTGACATCGCGCCCGGTCAGACCAGTGCCGCCAGTGCTGACAATTGTGTCAATCGCGGGATCATCAATCCACGCCTCAAACTGCGCCGCGAGCAGTGCAGCGTCGTCCATAACGATCATTCGCGCGGCCAGATTGTGGCCAGCGCCCGCCACCCGTGCGGCAAGAATATCGCCAGAGCTGTCGTTTTCCGCGGTGCGCGTATCCGATACCGTGAGCACCGCGATATTGAGCGGCTTGAACACGCGAGTAGCGTCAATCGCCATTACTGTCCGAGCCGTGCGGAACGGAGCGAGCGGGCTTGAGGAAATTCCGGCCAGCGGCCCTGTGCCAGCGCGCGGCGGCTGGGGGATGCGGCCCCAGCGGCACGTTCATACATCCAGTAATTGCGCATCACGATGGCGACATAACCGCGCGTTTCCCAATAGGGGATCGATTCCATCCACAGCAGCGGATCGTTCTGATCGTTGATCTCGGTATTCCAGCGCGCGATCGGGGTTAGGCCGGCATTATAGGCCGCCATAATCTTGGGCAACGCGCCCCCGGTTGCCGGGGAATCGCGCAGCATTTCAAGATTGCGCTGTCCGAATGCGAGGTTGACCTCAGGATCGTTGAGATCGACGTAGGCAGCGCTCATGCTCAACATCGAGGCATGTTGGCGCACGGTGATTGGCGTGATCTGCATCAGCCCGCGCGCATTGGCCGGGCTGACCGCGGTGGTCCGGAAGTTCGATTCCTGTAGCGTATGAGCAAAGGCCAATGCCGGATCAACTTGCCAGCCATCCACCGGCTGCCAGCGTGCGACTGGGAAACGCAGCGATGGATCACTGCGGGTGCCATAGGGCGCGTTGTGCGCCATGAACAATTGCGTGGCGGGCAAGCCCAGCTCGCGCGCCAACCGAGACAAGGCGTCAAACTGGTTGCCCGGGCCGATCTGGGCCTCGCGGCGCAGCACTTCATCGGCGAGCGCCGGTCGGCCGATTTCCGTTAGCGCGGTTGCCACGCGGACATTGCCGCGTCCGGCCAGCAATTCCCAATCCGCGCGCCCGAACGGCTGCGGCGGCGCATAGGCAGGCAGTTCGACCCCCAACTGATCCGCAGCGAGCATCCCGTATAGCGTTTCGTCCAACTGGGCTGCGGCAGACAGATGCTGCTGTGCTTGGCCCGGTTCGCGGCAACGCACCAACGCGCGGTGCGCCCAATAATGTCCGGCGGCGGCGAGTTCTGTATTGGAAGCGCTGCCAGCGGTGCGCGCAAATGCTTCGGCAGCGAGCGAGCAATAGCCCAGCCGCCACGCAGCCAAGCCTTCGACCCATGCGCCCTCGGCCGCCCATTCGCCCGACCCTTCGGCAGCGGTGCGCGCCAGCTCCAATGCGGCGGCGTCGTCGTTTTCGATATAGTAACTCCACGCCACCCGTTGACGCCATTCGGCGCGGGCATCGCTGCTCAGCTGCACTTCGGCTTCGGCCAGCAATCGCTGCGCCTCGGAAGGGTTATCAGCTTTGATCGCTGCAAGAATCGCGGATGCGACTGCGCCGGGCATCGTGCCATCGTTCACGCCGCGCGGCAGGATCCGTTTGGGCGCGTAGGGCTGGCGTTGAAACCCCTGTTGGGTCGGCGTCGCGGGAAGATAAGCAATCCCCCGCTTGGCCCCCATTTTGGCGATTTGCTCGGCTTGCGGAAGATCGACCCCGGCATTGAACCACGCCACGATTTGTTCGGCAGAGACTTTCGGGCTGTTTGCGTGCGTATAATATTCGGCACGCGCGACTTGGGTCAGCGCACCATCTGGGCGCTTGGCCAGCAATTCTTCTACCACACCCCATTCTTCGGCATCGATGGCGGCGAACAGTTGGCGGTAATGCGCGCGATCCTCTTTTCCGAGAATGGCGGCCACCGCGCGTTCGCCGCGCGCTTCGTTGCTCCACTGCACGGCAAGTCCGCCCGATTGCGCCTGCGCGGCAACCGGCTCAGCAACCGCGAGGCTCATCAGTGTCATTGCCGCAAGTCGGACCTGCGAGCGCATTATTGTGAACCTGACCATTCTATCCATTTCTTCCAGAGCCGGGCTTTGAGCCGAGGCATATCGATCATGGCATCAAGCGTTTCGCTGACCATGACTGGAGTATTAACTACGCTCTGGTTGATCTCACGTAAAAACTCATCCTTAACAAGGTTTAAATACGGCCCAAGACCCGTTCCCAGCGCCAGCAATCGGCGCGGCCGGACTAACGCGATGTGATGCGCTGTCACTGTATCCATTCCGGTTGCCGCCATCGCCGCCAGATCGGCCATCGGCGTATGGCATGGTAGCGCGCTGGCCAAATATACGCCTGCCTTATCCAGCCCCATCGCAGCCATGATATTGGCCAGCAACCGGCCCTGCGGCCCTTCGAGTAGCAGCTCGCGATCATGTTCCTCGGGCTGAGGCACCAGCACCATCAGGTCGGCACCGACCGGCCCGCGCGGGGCAATGCGGGGATGAAGCCGCCCGGTATTGAGCCCCGGCGCCGCCATCCACCATGCACGGAACGCGACCAGATCAAGTGGCGGAGAATCGCCCAGCAGGTTGCACCGCAGTGGGATAGGGGTGGGCGAAGGGAAGGAGGAGAGCGGAGTTTTTTGTGGCAGCGCAGGCGACGCTGATGCCTGCGAAGATGGCCCTGCGCGAGCAGCCGCATCGCTCACGCCCGAATGCTGCGAAGCGCCAGCCATCGCCGCATCAGCCAACCAGACCGTAACGTCATCGGAAAATTCGCAGTCCACCCCCGCCGCGCGCCACCAAGCGAGCGCCGCATCAAAATCACGGGCAAATGAGAGGTCTGGTCTGGACATGCTATTCAAGCGGGGTCTTGACTGTCCCATACCCAGTTAGCAAGTGGACGCAGACAGCATTACGCCGGAATGTGC
>JBBRFG010000076.1:0-11541 GCA_038224685.1 Sphingomonadales bacterium | reverse complement strand
TACTTCCTTACTTACGCCGGGGTGCTGATGCTGAACCCTTCGATCTTCAACCTTTTGATAATTTCGCTGTGGACGGTTTGTCAGATCGCACGCATCACGGCTGAGGAGCATGTTCTCCTCCAGGACGCCACCTATCAGGCCCATGCCAAAAAAGTACGGTTTCGATTGGTACCGTTTTTCTACTGATGCTGGGCCTTGAGGATTTTCTCTTTTTTTTCGGTGGCGGCATCGTGTTGCTGATGCTGGAGCGGCTGCATCCAATGCATCCGGAGCAGCGGTCAACCAGGCCGGGTTGGAAGGTTGATCTCCTGCATGCCTTCCTTACCGGAAACATGATCAGATTGGGGGCAACGGTTTCCGTAATTGCCGCCAGCGTGTTCGCGATGTCGGTGGTCCCTGAATCGATCAGGCAAGTCGTCCGCGCCCAACCGGACTGGTTGGAGTTTCTCGAACTCTTGATTCTATCGGACTTGTGCTTTTACCTTGCACATAGGATGTGCCACGAGGTGCCGTTTCTCTGGCGCTTCCATGCGGTGCATCACTCGAGTGAACACCTCGACTGGCTTGCTACCTACCGGGTGCATCCTGTCGATCAGGTTCTGAACTCCACAGTGATAGCTTTACCCGCGATAGTGCTCGGCTTCTCTCCGATTCCGGTCATAGCTTATGCGATAATCTATCGATTGCATGCGCCGCTTTTGCATTCCAACATCAACTTCGACCTCGGGCCGTTCGGGTTGATACTGACCTCTCCGCGGTTCCACCATTGGCACCATGCTGATCAGGTGGAGGCCTATGATCGAAATTTTGGAGGGCAACTAAGCATTTTCGACCGCCTGTTCAGCACCCACCACGCAGCAGGCGATAGCACTCTGCCGGGGCGCTATGGCATCGGGGGCATCATTCCCGAGACTTATGCAAGCCACCTGCTGCACCCTTTCCGGATGATGCCCGACGCAAAAGAAAATGCCGAAGAACAGACTCCGACGTCGCGCGATGCGATTCTGCCCCTTACCCCGACTTGTCCGCAGCATGATGCAATGGGCGCAAGCCCATGCGACCATACGTTCGCCACTCGCAAACATGCGCCTGCCGAGTTGAACGCTTGAACGCAGGGCGAACGGTCAGCGCGGGGCAGAGAAGGTTTCGGTTATAGAGTGAAGGCTAACGTTAGAGGATCGGCAATGGTCCTATGACTACAACGAGGTCGGTTGCTGAACGGCAGCTTTCGGAACGAAATCCAGCAAAGCCGCCGCCGCTATTCCTCTGCCT
The DNA here is from genome assembly GCA_038224685.1 of Sphingomonadales bacterium. Taxonomy (GTDB): domain Bacteria; phylum Pseudomonadota; class Alphaproteobacteria; order Sphingomonadales; family Sphingomonadaceae; genus Erythrobacter. Next base: position 10,269 of record JBBRFG010000076.1, on the reverse strand, counting down.
CGGCCCAGCCTGCGCGTAAGCTTCCGGCAGCGGTTTGGGTGGTGACTGTCACGCCCGTTTCGCGCAAGACCTCGCCAGCGGCTTCCGTCTGCGCTGCGTTGCCGGTAAGCACCACGCTGCGATCCAGCCGCAGCGCCGCCCAGCCGATCAGCGCCAGCGCCTGCGCGCCTTGATCGGTCGGCTCATCGCCATCAAACGCGATCTCGGCGGGCAGCGCGGCATCGGGCGGGATCAGTTCGATGCGCCAGTCCGGCTCGGTCGCCGCGATGCGGGCTTCGAGCGTGCGATACACGCTTAGCCCCGCGCCATCCAGCCGCTTGGCCCGCACCAGCGCGCGGCGGCGGCTGCGGTCGATCAGCACGTCGCTTTCGGGCACGCCTGCCGCCAGTGATAGCCGCAGCGCCAGCGCCCGCAGCCGTTCGCTTGACGCCGTATCCTCTTGCGCTCGGGTGGCCGAAAGCTGCGCCCGTTGGGCCGCGCCTGCGCCCGTTTCGGTCTGCGATTGCACCAATGTCAGTTCCACCGGCCGGCCCAGTCGCCGCGTCAGGCTGCGGGTGATCACAGCCTCGGCATCGGGCCGGATCGCCGGGGTGAACACAATCGCGCTGACATTCACCGGAACGGCGGCAAAATCAATCTCCAGCGCATCAATCTGCGCAGGCCGTGCAAATTCATCGCGGATCGCATCGCCGGCAATGCGTTGGGCGTTGGTTTCCCACGCGATCTGTTGCAGGGAAAACGCCAGCGGCACCGCCAGCGCGACAAACACCGCCAGCAGCGCAATGTTCTGGAACATGGTGTTGCGCGCGCTGAGCGCGGTGCGAAAGCCATACAGCTTGGCCATCGCAAACGCCGTCAGCGCAATCGTGATGAAGTTGGTAACAAACAACAGCAGCGCGCCGGAAAACACCGTCCAGTTGACGGTCGCCAGCCCGAACCCGACCACCGCGAGCGGCGGCATCAAAGCAGTGGCAATCGCCACGCCGACAATCGCGCCTTCGCGCCCGCGGATCATTGCGTAGGCACCCGCCAGCGCCGAAAACAGCGCCACAAACAGATCGAACAGATTGGGCCGGGTGCGCGCGGCAATTTCGCTGGTGATGGTCTGGATCGGCGACAGGAACACCAGCGCCGCGCACAGCAGCACCGCCATAACGCTGCCGATCAACAACGTGCGCACCGATTGCTTAAGCCAGACCCAATCGCCAATTGCCAGCGCAAAGCCCAGCCCCATGATCGGGCCCATCAACGGCGATAGCAACATCGCGCCGATCACCACGGCAGGCGAGGATAGCAGCAGGCCAAGCACCGCGATCCCGCCGCTCATAGCGGTCATGAACAGGTAGTGTTCCGACAACTTGCCATCCTGACGGCGGCGCTCGGTCACTTCGGATTGGTCGACCTGCCCGATGACGTGCACTGTCCACCAGCCGCGCAGATTGCCAAGCGCGGTGCGCCATGTGACCGGCGCATTGGGCGTTGGCGCAGGGGTGATCTTGTGCGCTTCAGCTTGAGCGGCGGCCTCGGGCGAGGCGGTAGCGCCGGGGGAATCATTCATCAGGTGGACTCTGCCAAAATCATGGTTTTGCAATCGATAGCCCGCCGCGCGGTCGATTGCCAAGCGAGGTCGCCAATACTTGACCACGGCGGGCCAATCCGGCTTACCTTGCAGACAAGCTTGAAAGGCGTGTTTTAGATCACTAATACAGTGCAGATTGGTCAGCGTTGCAACGCCCGGCCGCAAGGGAGCGAGAGACTGGCATGAGCACCGACAACCAGACGACAACCCAGACCGCAACGGTAACGCCGTTTACGCTCACTGCGCCCAGCCCGGTGCCCGATATCGCGCCCGAACAGGCCGCCGGGCTGGTGCCGGTCACCACCGAACAGCGATCAAAGCTCGACACCAAGGTTGATGCCTTTGTGAATGAGCTGGTGTCGGCCGATGCCAATTCGCCCGCGTTTGGTGAGAAAGTCGATCAGATCACCCGGATGGGGCAGGAGCAGGTGCGCGCGGCGTCCGCGATGTCGAACCGGTTCCTTGATCGCCCGGTGCGCGCGATGGACGCCGACGGCAATGTCGGCAAAGACTTGGCCGAACAGCGCCGCACGGTCGAAGACCTTGATCCGGGCCGCAAGGGCAAGCTGCTGGCCCCGCGCAAGCTGCTCGGCATCATCCCGTTCGGCAACAAGCTGAAGAACTATTTCGACAGCTATTCATCGGCGCAGGGGCATATTTCATCGATCCTCGCGCGGCTGGAAAGCGGCAAGAAAGAACTCCACCTCGATAACGCGGCAATCGACACCGAACGCCAAAAATTGTGGGCGGCGATGGGCGAGCTGGAACAGATGATCCACATCGCCAAGACGCTGGATGGGCGGTTGGAGGCCAAAGCGCTTGAACTCGACAGCAGCGACCCGGCCAAGGCCAAGGCTTTGCGCGAATCCGCACTGTTCTATGTTCGCCAGCGCACGCAGGATCTGCTGACGCAGATGGCGGTGAGCGTGCAGGGCTATCTTGCGCTGGATCTGGTCAAGAAAAACAACGTCGAACTGGTCAAGGGCGTTGACCGGGCCAGCACCACCACGGTGGGCGCGCTGCGCACGGCTGTTACTGTGGCGCAGGCGATGACCAATCAGCGGCTGGTGCTCGGCCAGATCACCGCGCTCAACAAAACCACCACCGACATCATCGATTCGACCAGCACGCTGCTGCGCGAACAGACCGCGCAGATCCACGAACAGGCCGCATCCAGCACGATCCCCCTGGAAACGCTGCAACGCGCGTTCCAGAACATCTATGACACGATGGACGAGGTCGATAATTTCAAGGTGCGCGCGCTCGTTTCGATGAAGCAGACCGTGACCACGCTGACCGCCGAGGTCGAAAAGTCGAAAGGCTATATCGCGCGGGCTGAAGGTCAGGCGCAGGCGCAGGCCAAGGTGGCGGCAAGCGGGCCTTCGCTGCTGGCGTTGGATAAGTGATCGGGGATCGTTGATGGCTGATACCACGCCCGATAGCGCCCGCATCATGCGTGAGGCCAAGATGAGCCTGGCGGTGCAGCGCGATGGCGGCACGCACCGTCCGGGGCCGAGGAGTATCGGGCGCGGATCGGCTGAGTTGAAACGCAAGAACCTTGTGGGGCGTGCCAAGGGGCTGGGCCTGACGCTGGTTGCAATCATGGCAGCGATGATTGCCGCCGGGATCGTGCTCAACGGGATCGGTTTCGCCGGAGTGATGCTGGTGTTTGCCGCTGTGGTCGCAGCCACCTTGTTCTTCGCTTTCGTGCCCAAGACCAAAACGCCCAAGCGCGCCGAACTGACGCTGGGCAACCCGCAGCAAATGGTCGCGCGCACGCAATTGTGGCTCGAATCGCAGCGCCCGGCATTGCCGCCGCCTGCGCAAGCGATCGTTGACCAATTGGGCGTGCAATTGGACGCGCTCGGGCTGCAATTGCAGGGGCTTGATGGCGCGCATCCGGCGATGGCCGAAGTGCGCGAATTGGTGGGCGAATACATCCCCGAAACGATCGATAATTATCGCAAAGTCCCCGCGCAGCTGCGCGAAGAGGAGTATGCGGGCAAGTCCGCCGATCAACGCCTGACCGAAAGCCTGACGAAGCTCTCGGGCGAGGTTGATCGGGTCACCCGGCGGCTGGCCGAAGGCGCGCTGGATGATCTGGCGATCAAGAGCCGCTATCTCGAATACCGCTATGGCGGGGCCGAGGCGCTCGAAGACATGCGCGATATAAAAATCCCCGATAGCGGCGTGCCATTGCCCGATTTTTCGGCAGCCCCCACCAAGCAGGAGCGTTAAGGCATGCGCGTGACCCTGCCCCATGATCTCTCCAAAGACGAAGTGCGCCGCCGGATGCGCGCCCATGCGGACGAGATTGCCGAGTTTTTCCCAGCGGGCATAGCGAAGGTGACAACCGACTGGCCGAGCGAAGACCGCATGAGCATTGCTGCCGAAGTGGTTGGCTACACCATCCCCGGCGGGGTCGATATCCGCGACAACGAAGTGGTGATTGAGATGCAGTTGCCCGCGATGCTCGGGCTGATGCGCGGCCCGTTGGAACACGCGGTGAAAAAGGAAGCCGGGCGCTTGCTCGCCCCATGATGCGTCGGCCGCGCTAGGCTCTGATCTGCGGCCGCGTGTCCGTATGCTTTGACAAGCTCAGGATGAGCGAGAGTTGCGCCCAAAAAACCGCTCACGCTGACCTTGCGCAAGCGCGAATCACACCGCGCGCGTCAACAGCGTGATATCCGCGCCGCTGAAATCGAGCGCATCAAGGCTGGGTGCAAACAGGCACTCCCCCGCGCCCGCCCGCGCCGAACCAGCAATTGCTGCGACTTCGCCCGCCAGTGGCAAGGCCAGCAGTGCGCCCGGATAGGCCGCATGAGTCGCCGCATCGGGCACGCCTTCGATCCGGTCCAACCGGAAATATGGCCCATCAACCAGCACCGGCCCATCGGAAATGCTGCGGCAATGCTGCGCAGCATAAGGCGCCCCGTTTGCGACCGCGAGCGCACGGTCCAGATGCAGTTCGCGCGGGCGGCCATAATCATATAGGCGGAACGTGGTATCGCTGTTTTGCTGCACTTCAACCAGCGACAGGCCCGGCCCGATGGCGTGGACGGTGCCTGCTGGCAGATAGAACACATCGCCAGCGCGCGGCGTGTGCCATGTCAGCAATTGTTCTATTGTGCCAGCGCGCGCGGCATCGGCGATTTCCGCAGGCGTTACCGCGCGGTCAAACCCGATGGCAAGCTGCGCGCCCGGCTCAGCCTCCAGCACCAGCCAGCATTCTTCCTTGCCCGCTTCACCTGGCAGAGCGTTGGCATCGGAGGGATGCACCTGCACCGACAGTTTTTCCGAAGTGAACAGGTATTTGACCAGCACCTGCGGCAGTTCAGGCGGGGGTTCGAACCAGATTTCGCCGATCCGTGCGCCCTGCGGCGTTGCGAACGGCGCGGGCAGGTGGTCGCGGCCCCAGACCTTCTCGACCATCCGGGTGGTCAATTGGCGTACGGGTTCGGGGCCTGTCAATGGTTCAGTCACTGGTTCACCGCTCCCGGCAATTTGCCGACCGCTTGCGCGCCGTCGCGGGAGGTCACCAGCACTTCGCCGCCGGATATGATGATGCATACATCGGTCAGGCCAACCGCCGAAATGCGAGGCCCGTCGGTGATCGCCAGCACGCCGCGGCACTGCGCCAGATCAGCCGCGCCGCCTTTGACGACATTGCCATCAGCGTCGGCCGATCCGGCCAGCGCATCGGCAAGCGCGGCCCAGTTGCCGATATCCGACCACCCCATGTCGGCAGGCACCATCGCCGCGCGCGCGGTGTTTTCCATCACTGCATAATCAATCGATTCGCCCGCAATAGCGGCAAAGGGCGCGGGCGCGGGGTGGAACCGCGCGCCGTCGGTCTGCCCGCCGTTCGCTGCTTCGGCTACCAGCCGCGCCATATCGGGGCGGTGAGCGGCGAGTTCGGCCAGCAAATGACCTGCGCGAAATGCAAAAATCCCGCCGTTCCAGCTATAATCCCCGCTGGCGAGATATTCCTGCGCGCGCGCCAGATCGGGCTTTTCCACGAACCGCCGGATTGCAAAGCCGCCGGGCAAAGCCTCCCCGCGTTGAAGGTAGCCGTAGCCTGTCTCGGGCCGGTCGGGCGCGATCCCGAACGCCACGAGGTAATCTTGCTGCGCCAATGCCGCAGCCGCCAGCGCGGCTGCGCGAAATGCGGCGGCATCGGCAATGTGATGATCGCTGGGGCAGACCAGCATCACGCCATCTGCCGGCAGCAGCGCGGCGGCAAGCGCGATGGCGGGCGCCGTGTTGCGCGCCGCCGGTTCAATCACCAGCCGCGCGCCAGGGGCATCTCCCAACTGCGCGGTGATCAGATCAGCATGGGCCGCGCCTGCGACCACCATCGGCGGCGCAAAGCGATTATCGCCGGCCACCCGGCGCACGGCCTGTTCAAACAGCGTCTCATCACTCAACAACGGCAGGAACGGCTTTGGCAGCGCGGCGCGGCTGAACGGCCACAGCCGAGTGCCGCTGCCACCGCACAGGATCACTGGATAAATCGCTGTCACTTGAGGTTCCCTCTGGTCGCCGTCCCTATATCATCTCGCCAAGTGAAAACGAGGGTCATCGGGGGTTTAATCCATTCGATTTGACAATAGCGGCGTATTCTAAAACCATTGTTGCCGCCAGAAAAACGGCGCGGCCACCGGGTTGCCGTTGGCATCGCTCGCCGGGCGGAAGCCCAACCGGGTTGTGACCAGCTGGCAGGTGATGCCATCGGCCTGCGCATCCGGGCTGGGCCGAACGATGTTGCAATCGCGCGCGCGCCCATCGGTGCCGACCACCACGCGCACAATCACCTGCGTCCCGCGCCGCGCCGTGCGCCCGCCGGGCGGCACCGGAAAATCGCGCGCATTGTCGATGCCGCCTGAAATATGAACCGGTTTGGTCACCGCAATCCCGCCGCGCCCGGTGCCTTCGTTGCCGCTACCGGTGCCCAGGCCTGATCCGGCCGCGCCGGTGCCGTCACCCGCAGCGGCCGCCCCCGATTGGTTGGCGGTGCCGGTCGATGATGCACGCGGCAACGGGTCGTCATTTTTCAACCGAACTTTGGGCGGCTGGCTGGTGACCGGTTTTGCCACCGCGTTGCGCCCCGGATCGCCTTGCGCGCCTTCATCGGGTACAGGCTGATTTTCGGGCGGCGGCGGATCGGGCGGGGCGGTGATCGTCACGGTAAAGGCTGACACGACTTCGCGTTCAACCGTGGCGGTAATATCCGGGGCAAAGGTGCGAGCAAGGCCGTAAAGTGCAGCGACGTGCAGCACGACAATGCCGAAAATCAACCGCCAGCTGAGCGGCCTGCGCGCGGTGCGAAAGCCATGTGATTGCGACATTGCGGCCAGCCCGCTCCCGATTGCTCCAATTCGGACGAGGTTGTGTCCGACATTTCCTGCGCCAACCTATACCACGACCGCAGCATTTTGCGATGGAGCGCATTGATCGAGCGCGCACTGGATCATAACCCCGTCGGCGCGGGCGACTTTCCCCACGCCGGATCATACTCCGCCCCCCCCGGCGGGGACGGCGGCCTTGCGCTTGCAAGCCGCCAAGGCAGCGCGCCAGAAACCCCACATGGCGCGCTGCCTGCTTGCGCCGACCCGGCTGGAGCGCCGCCCGATCCGGCGCCCAATCCGGCAATCATGTCGGGCGCGCCCCTCCCCATCAGCGCGCGGATCGCTATCGCCGCCGGCCCGATTGACCGCGCAAGCATTCAGGCTGCGGTGCTGGGCGGTGCGGCCTATCTGGCGCTCGCTTGGCTCAGCCTGTTATCGTCCCGCGCGGATGATACTGCCAGCCTGATCTGGTTGCCCAACGCCTGCGCCGTAGCATTCCTGCTGCGCGCCCGGATCGGCAATGAAATTCCGTTCTTGATCGCCAGCTTGGCGGGCAGCCTGGGCGGCTATGCAATCGCGCAAGTGCCCGGCCACGTGTCGCTGGTGTTTTCGCTCGCCAATGTGGCTGAGATCATCGTGGTGCTCGCGCTCACGCGCACAGCGACGCGCCTGCAACCCGATATGAGCCGCCTGCCGGATCTTGCCCGGTTTGTCTGGGCGGGCGGGCTGATCGGCCCTTTGCTCTCAGCGATCCTGACGGCCCCGGTGATGGGTGCCGATTGGGCCGATATGCGCACCGAGGCGACCGCGTGGTTTCTGACCAACAGCATGGCAATGGTGCTGATCGTGCCAACCGCGCTGTTGGTGGTTGATCGGATCAGGGGGCAGTTGGCCCCTGCACCGGCGCATTGGACCGAAAGCGCGGCCTTGCTGGTCGGGGGCATGACCTGCGCGTTTCTGGTGTTCAACAATCCGCATTATTCACTGATGTTTCTGATCCAGCCGATCACCCTGCTGCACGCTTTCCGGATTGGCAGCTTGGGCAGCGCGCTGCATCTTGGCGCGGTTGCACTGGTGGCAGCGGTGATGACGTGGGCCGGGTTTGGCCCGATTGCCGCGGCCAGTGGTAGCAACATTGCCCAGTTGCACCTGTTGCAGGCTTTTATCGCTGCCAACTTCCTTACCGGGTTGCCGGTTGCCGCGATTCTGGCGGGGCGCGACCGGATCAAGGCTGAATTGGAGGCGGGCAAGCAGCAGGTCGATCTGCTCGCTGACAACATCACCGATGCAATCCTGCGGTTTGATCTGGACGGGGTGTGCACCTATGCCTCGCCGTCGGTGCGCGAGGTGATGGGGGCGGGGCCTGCGACCTTCGTTGGGAACCACGTGTCCGCGCGCCTGCACCCCGACACGCGTGACGCCGCGATGCAGGCATTCGCCCGGCTGCGTGGCGGGGTAAGCGCGAAGGAACGGGTCACCTACCGCCGCCTGCTTGACCAGCCCGGCGGCAAGGCCGTGTTTCTCGAAGCCGATTGCGCGGTGGTGATCAACGCGCTGACCGGGATGCGCGAAAGTGTGGTGGTGGCCGCGCGCGACGTGACCGAGCGGGTTGAATTGGAACACCTGCTGACCCGCGCGCGCCGCCATGCCGAAAACGCGGCGCAAGTTAAATCCGATTTCCTGGCCAATATGAGCCACGAAATTCGCACGCCAATGAACGGTGTGCTCGGCTTTGCCGAATTGATGTTGCAAGGCGACTTGCAAGCGGATCAGCGCCGGTTTGCCGAAATGATCGTGCAATCGGGCCGGTCGATGATGATGCTGCTCAATGATGTGCTCGACTTATCCAAGATTGAAAGCGGCCAGTTCGCCATCGACTGCGCGCCGGTGGATCTGCACGCCAGCCTGGCGGAATGTGCCGCATTGCACCGGGCAGCCGCTGAGCAAAAGGGGCTGACGATTGCGTTCAAATCTCATGGCGGGCCAGATAACGGCCCGTGGGTGATAACCGATGGGCTGCGGCTGCGGCAGATCATGCTCAACCTGATCGGCAATGCGGTTAAATTTACACAGGCCGGGCAGATCACGGTGACATCCACGGTCACGCCGGATGACGTGCAGGTGACGGTTACCGATAGCGGGATCGGCATCAGCCCGGATCGGTTGGAGACGATCTTTCATCCGTTCACCCAAGGCGAGGCGTCAACCGCCCGGCGGTTTGGCGGCACTGGGCTGGGCCTATCGATCAGCCGTCAGCTGGCCGCTTTGCTGGGCGGGCGGATCACCGTGGACAGCGTAGTGGGCCAAGGTTCGCGCTTCACGTTGAGTTTGCCAGCGGCAGTGGTCCCGCCGCCCGCAGCAAACGCGCCTGACGAACCCGTTGGGCCCGGCGCGCTTTTCGCCCCGCTTTCCGCCCCGCTTTCCGCTGCGTTTCCGTGTGCATCGCGCATCCTGTTGGTCGAAGATCACGACATCAACCGCCTGCTGGTGACCGAAATGCTTGAACGCTGCGGGCAGGACGTCGCGGTGGCGCATGACGGGACCGAGGGCATCGCGATGGTGATCGATTCGATCATGCGTGGGCGGCCGTATGATCTGGTGCTGATGGATCTGCAAATGCCCGATTGCGACGGATACGAAGCCACCCGCGCGATCCGGGCCGAAGGGATCGGGCCGGGCTTGCTGCCAATCATCGCCTTGACCGCCAATGCCTATCCCGAAGATGTCGCTGCGGTGCAGGCCGCAGGGATGCAGGCCCATCTGGCCAAACCCGTTGCGTTCGACAAGCTCGCCCGGACGTTGCAACGGTGGCTGCCGACCCGGATTGTCGAAGCCCCGCGCGACAACACAGGCGCAAGCGACATCGTGCCGCAGAACCGCGCCGCCGCGTTGGCGTTGTCGCCGCAATTGGTCCAACGGTGGCTGGTGCGGCGCGGTGAAGCGGCGGACGCGGTGCGCGCGGCGCTGTTGAACGGCGCGCTGGGCGAAGGCGTGCTGGACGGCGAGCAGGATTGCGCAGGCGATACTGCCGATCTGGCCCGGATCATCCACAAACTCGCCGGAACCGCTGCGCTGTTCGGGGAGCCTGAGATGGGCCAAACCGCCGCCGCGCTTGAACGGGCGCTGTTGCGCGGCGGCGGCAGGGATACGTGCCGCACATTGGCGCAGCGCTTGCTAGCGCTGGCTGATGGCGCGCAGTGATGCGGCAGCGCGCGCGGTGCGCGGGTCTGCGGGGTAGGGCGACTTTCCATGGCCTCGGCGCGAACTGCTTGGTAGCTTTACTCGCGCGCACCCAAATGCAAACGGCCCAAATGCAAACGGCGGAGCCCGAAGGCCCCGCCG
>JBBRFG010000075.1:0-11642 GCA_038224685.1 Sphingomonadales bacterium | reverse complement strand
CAAGGCTGAGATCAACATCACGCCTTTGCGCACCCGGTTGACGTTCCAACCGCGTTCCAGCAGCCGGGTTGATGCCCAGCCAGCCAACAGCGCCCCCAGCCCCGACCCGGCAAAGGCAATCGCCAGCGGCACCGCCAGTTCCAACGTCGAAAGCCCGAACTCCTTGCGGTAATAGTCCGCCAGCCAGAAATTGATGAACCACCAGGTCATATCCGACAGCGCTTTTGCCCCGACAATGGCCCAGGTTTTGCGGTTGGTCAGGATCGGGCCGTAGCCTGCTGATCCCGTGCTGTCCTGCGCTGGCGTTTCAGGCGGCGTGCTGTGGCGCAATTGGCTCAGCCCGCGCGCCAGCCACATCCACGCGATCAGCGAGATAAATCCGCCGATCCCGCCAGCGACCAACGCGCCGCGCCAGCCCACTGAAAGCGCCAGCGCCGGGATCACAAACGGCATGGCAATAGTGCCCGCCCCTGCCAGCATGGTCGCAAAGCCGAATGCGAACGAACGTTTGTCTGGAGCGAACAGCGTGGCGACGGTCTTGATCGTAAGCGGGGTCTGCACTGCCTCGGTCACGCCCAGGCCGACGCGGGCTGCGACCACCTGCCACGTCGTTATGGCCCAGCCATGCGCCACCGCAGCAAAGCTCCACGCCGAAGCGCCCACCTGCATCGACCGGTGCACGCCGAGCCGGTCAACCAGCCAGCCGGTGAACAGAAATGCAAAGGCAGCCGAAAATTGCGTGACCGCCGCCAGATCGCCAAAGTCGCTGTCGCTCCAGCCGAAATCCGCCATCATGTCGGGTTTGAGGATCGCAATAATCGGGCGGTCCATCGCGTTAAACACCCCCGCCACGCACAGCACCGTGAACAGCGACCAGCGCAGGCGAGACGACAGGGGCGAAGATTGGGCGGCCATCACAGGTTCCTAAAGTTCTTCGGCAGGGCAGGGCAAGCACCATGCAAAGGGACGGTCAGATATTATGAGGGCCGCCGGATCGCTCCGACGGCCCTGCTTTATCGATGCGAACCGAAGGCGCTCGATCACATCCGGGCGCGCAGGCTAATCCCAAAGTACCGATCGGCATCGCGCGGAATCTGCAACCGCTGCCCAGCTTGCACGTTAAGCAAGACGTAGCTGTCGTCGGTGATGTTGCGGACATGGAAGGTCACGCGGTAATTATCGGCCGGATCGGAAAATCCGATCGAAGCGTTCCAGATGCCATAGGGATCAATCGGGCCAGACTGGCCAAGATCGGAAAACTGGCTGCTGGTGTGGCGATAATCGGTGTTGAAATAGATCTGCGCGACGCCCAGGTCGGCCTCGTATTCACCGCCAAGCGTGTAGACGAACTCCGGCGCAAGCGGCAGGCGGGTGCCATTGCGCGCATCAGGCGCGTTGGTTGCTGGGTTCGGGTTGAACTCCAGTACCTTGGCATCGGCATAGGCGGCGCTGGCACGAAATGTCAGACCGTCAATCGGGGCCAGGATAAAGTCCGCTTCAAAGCCCGTGCTCTGGACTGTGCCAGCGTTGGTTAGGTTCGATACCACCGCATTGTTGAGCAGCACGAAGTTGTTGGCCTGAAACCCGTCATACTGAACCGTGAAGGCCGCAAGATTGAGCTGCGCGCGGCGATCCCAGAACTGCGACTTGAGGCCGATTTCAAAGGCGTCGGAAAGCTCCTCATCGATCGGAATCGCATTGTTTGGCGCGGTGTGGTTGAAGAACACGTTGAAAGCGGGGCCTTTATAGCCGCGGGTGTAGCTGGCGTAGAGGAGCACGTCGTCAATCGGCTTGAATTCCAGCGCCGCGCGGCCTGACAGGTTGCCGTTGCTGGTCGATCCAGCCGAAGTGTTGGTGCCGTTACCGCCGCTGGCAATCGTGCCGCCAGCAGGGTTGGCCGACACGCCCGGCCCAGTCGCGGGCAGGCCAGTGGTGGCATTTACCCCCGGTGCGCGGGTATGGGTGAATTCAAGATCATCCCAAGTATAGCGCAGGCCCCCGGTAATCGCGAACAGCTCGGAAAAGCGGTAGGTCGCTTGCCCAAACAGTGCCAGGTTCTTCGACGTTACATCGCTGAACGACGTTGCAGTGGGGAACAGCGTGTTGACAGTATCGGCCACGTTGCACGGCCTTGCCCCGGTGCGCGTATCGATTGGCAGCGTTGAGGTGGCACAAGTGATGTTGTTCCGGGTGAAGACCTGTTCGTTATCCGATTGCCACGCGAACGCGCCGACCTGATAGAAGAACGGGGCGCTCTGATCGGATGCGATGCGGGTTTCGATCGAGTATTGTTCGGTGCGCACCACGCCATTATCGTGAAGCTGTCCGGTCCCAACGATTGCACGCGGCAGGAAATCGCCTTCGCGCAGTTCTTGGTTGAACCAGTTGCGATAGCCGAGAATGACGCTGAGAGTATGGGTGTCACCCAGCGCGAAATCGCCCGATCCGGTCAGGCTCCATTGCCGGTCGCGGGTTTCGGTGACGAGGTTGTGGTTGATGAACCGCTGGTCCTCGCCCTGCGCCGAACCACCCGGAAGATTGAGTTCGGCATCTAGCACAGCGCCGCGGCTGGCCCCGGTCACATCAGCGCAGCAATCATCATTGGCGCGGAAATAATCGGCGATGAAGCGCAGATCGGTGGTGCCACTCGAATAATCGAGGATCCCGCGTGCACCGTAGTGTTCATACCCGTTGACGTCTTCATCGCGGCCGCCGTTGATGTTGGTGATGTTGCCATCAAAGCTGCCGTAAAACCCGGTTACGCGGGCCGTAAGATTTTCGGCCAATGGACCAGCGATGGCCGCGCGCAGTCGGTATTCTTGACCTTCAAACCAGTCGGCGCGCACTTCGCCTTCGAGCGTATCGCTGCCGCCCTTCGAGATGATGTTGACCAGACCCGCCGATGCGTTCTTGCCAAACAGCGTGCCCTGCGGGCCGCGCAGCACTTCGAGCCGCTCGATATCGACCAGATCAATGAATGCCTGCCCCGAACGCGACAGAACTACGCCGTCGACAACGGTGGAAACACTCGGTTCGGCCGCGACCGAGAACGTGATCGTACCAACCCCGCGCAACACGATCGCGCTGTTGGCGCTGGTAGTGCCCTTGCGAAAGGTCACCGAGGGGACGATCCGGCTAATATTCTCGAGCGAAGTGACACCCGCCTGATCAAGCCGCTCACCCGAAACCGCGGTGATGGCGATTGGCACGTCCTGCACGTTTTCTTTGACCTTTTGGGCCGTGACGATGATTTCTTCAACCTGCGCGAACGCGGGCGCAGCGGCGATCAGCGCCAGAGTGCTGGCGGAAATGGCAAGCGCTTTGAGCGCAATTGTCGTGTTGGCTGGCATGATGTTTCTCTCCCCTACGTCATGATCAACTCATTTGGCGGTCAGGATAACCCTCGCCGCACGGCCGATCTTTCGGGCTTTGGGTTGCGCTTCCTGTCGCTGTATGTCAAGCGGTGTCATATAACAGCGACGGGGAGAGTGTTGCGCATATGTTACAGTTTTCGGCCATAAAGGACGGGTTTAACCTGACCGTTGGCGGGCGCTGTATTCTGAGCCATCGGAATGATTATCCCGCAATTGCATTGGGTTGCGGCACATCGCAGGTGAAGATGGTGCGCGGCAATTTCCGGATGAGCGATAATGTGCAGCCGGCCTCGCCGCTTAGCCACTGCGCCTTCGGCGGTGACGGTCAGACGCTTCTGGCCAGCGACGATGGTTCGGCGCGGCTGGCGGTGCGCTTTTCGCCCGATGATGGGCGGCTCACGCTTGCTGCCCTGTCTCCGCATAACCGGGTAACTGTGGATTTCACGCTGGGCGCTGATGATGTGCTGTGGGGCGGCGGCGAGCAGATGAGCTACCTTGCACTGAATGGCCGCAAGTTCCCGATCTGGACCAGCGAGCCGGGCGTGGGGCGTGAGCCGGGCACGCCGTTGACTGACATGGCGAGCGCCGATGGATCATTTGCGGGCGGCGATTACTGGACGACCAATTATCCCGAACCGACGGTGCTGTGTTCGGCAGGTTGGGCGCTTTCGCTCGCCAATGCGGAGTATGCCGAGCTGGACGCGGCGCGGCCGGGGCGCCTGCGCGTGCATGTGTGGTCAGCGGCGGTTGAGCTTGATCTGTTTGAAGGGACACCAGCAGAGCTCACCCGCCAGTTGGGCGCACGGTTTGGCACGCGGCAGTCGCTGCCTGAATGGGCGTTGGGCGGGGCGGTTGTCGGGCTCAAGCAGGGCGCAGCAAGCTTTGATCGGCTTGAGGCACTGATCGATGCGGGCGCTGCAATTGCTGGCCTGTGGTGCGAGGACTGGGTCGGCGTTCGCGAAACCAGCTTTGGCCGCCGGTTGTTCTGGGATTGGCAATGGAACGCGGATCGCTACCCCGACCTGCCCGTCCGCATCGCTGGCTTGAAGGCGCGCGGCATCCGCTTCCTCGGATATGTAAACCCCTATCTCGCGGTTGATGGACTGCTTTATACAGAGGCCGCGGCGCAGGGTTATTTCGCCAAACGCCTCGACAGCGACGCTCCCTACCTCGTTGATTTCGGGGAGTTTGAAGCAGGCGTCGTCGATTTCACCAACCCTGCCGCCTGCGACTGGTTTGCCGAGGAAGTCATCGGCAAGCGGATGCTCGATTTCGGGCTGGATGGGTGGATGGCCGATTTTGGCGAATATCTTCCGGTTGACCTGCGCCTTTACGATGGCGACCCGATGCAGGAACACAACCGCTGGCCGGTGCGCTGGGCCGAAGTCAACGCGCGCGCGGTCGCCTCACGCGGGCGCACGGGCGATGTGCTGTGGTTCATGCGCGCAGGCCATACCGGCGTGCAGGCGCATTGCCCCTTGTTGTGGGCAGGCGACCAGTCGGTTGATTTCAGCCGCCATGATGGGATCGGCACGATGATGACTGCTGCGCTGTCATCCGGGCTGGTTGGCAATGCGTTCAGCCATTCCGACGTTGGCGGTTACACCAGCCTGTTCGGAAATGTCCGCACGGCCGAGCTGATCCTGCGCTGGTGCGAACTGGGCGCATTCAGCCCGGTAATGCGCACGCACGAAGGCAACCGGCCCGGCGCCAATCTTCAGATCGACAGCTCGCCCGAACTGATCGGCGGGTTCGTCCGCTGGAGCCGCATCCACGCGCTGCTCGCGCCTTACGTCCAGCAGCTTGTCGCCGAGGCGCAGGCCACCGGCGTCCCGGCGCAGCGCGCGCTGTTTCTGCACTATCCTGAAGATCGTGAGACTTTCGCGATTCAGGACCAGTTCCTCTATGGTGCCAACCTAATGGTGGCGCCGGTGATCGAAGCGGGGGCGATAATGCGCAAAGTCTATTTGCCTTGTGATGGCTGGCGGCATGTATGGAGCGGGCAAGATTATGCTCGGGGCTGGCACGACATCGCCGCCCCAATCGGCGCACCGCCCGTTTTCTACCGCCCCGGCAGCGCTTTCGCCCCCCTGTTCGCCAGCCTCGCCGAGGCGTCCGTATGAGCGCGCGTGCCAATATCCGCGATGTCGCTGCCCGGGCCGGCGTGGCGGTAAAAACCGTCAGCCGGGTGATGAATGGGCATCCCTACGTCAGCGCCGCGTTGCGCGACAAGGTGGAGCGGGCGATGGCTGATTTGGATTATCGTCCGAGCATCGCCGCGCGGATCCTGTCGGGCGCAAAGTCCAATCAGGTCGCGCTGATCTACGATAATCACAGCCCCTATTACATGTTCCAGATCCAGAAAGGCTGCTGGGAGGTGTGCCACGAAAACGGCATCCGGTTGCTTGGTCAGCCGGTCGATGTCGCCGATCCGCGTGTTGGTGAACAGGTCCGCGGGTTGGTGAGCGAGACCCATGTCGATGGCATCATCCTGTCATCGCCGGTCACGGATTGTGATCCTGTCCTGCGGGCGCTGGAGACGTTGGACGTGCCGTTTGTGCGGATTTCACCGGGGACCAACCACGCGCTGACCAGTTCGGTGTTCATGGACGACGCGCAGGCCGCCGATGACATGACCACCCATCTGATCAATGCCGGGCACCGCCGGATCGGCTTTATCCGGGGACACGCCAATCATATGGCATCAGATGATCGCCTGTTCGGCTATCGCCGCGCGCTCGACCGCGTGGGCATCCCGTTCGAACCGCAATTGGTGGCTGACGGCGAATTTGATTTCGATTCCGGGGTTGCTGGCGCTCAGGCTTTGCTTGATTTACCCGAACGGCCCACCGCAATTTTTGCGTCCAACGATGATATGGCGGCTGGCGTGCTGGCGGTTGCGCATGATCGCGGCATTACGGTGCCAGCCGATCTCTCGGTCGCCGGATTTGACGATACCACGCTGGCGCGCACGGTGTGGCCGCCGCTCACCACCATTCGCCAGCCGATGGCCGATCTGGCCCGCACCGCTACGCAAATCCTGATTGCAGGGGGGGATATAACCCATCGCCGCCTGCCCCATGACCTCGTCGAGCGCGCCTCTGTCGCTCCGCCACCAAGGAAAACCTGATGAGTGAACTGCCTCTTGCGCCCACCACGCGCAGTCTGGGTGCGAGCGGGATCGCCGTATCGCCGATTGCTTGGGGAATGTGGCGGCTGGCCGAGGATGGCCGCAGCGCAGCCGATGCGGCCCGGCTGGTGCATGCAGCGCTGGATGCCGGGATCACCTTTCTCGACACCGCCGATATCTATGGTTTTGACGGGGCAAGCGGGTTTGGCGATGCTGAGGCGCTGCTGGGTGATGTGCTGGCCGCAGAGCCTGCCTTGCGCGCCCGCATGGTGCTCGCGACCAAAGGCGGGATCATGCCGCCGCTGCCTTACGATCAAAGCGCGGATTATCTTCGCGCAGCAATCGACGCGTCACTCACCCGGTTGAAAGTCGATAGCGTTGATCTGTGGCAAATCCACCGCCCCGATATTCTCGCCCACCCGCAGGAAGTCGCCCGCGTACTCGATGGTGCGGTTGCATCGGGCAAGGTGCGCAGCCTTGGCGTGTCGAACTTCACTGCTGCGCAAACAGCGGCGCTGAACCATTTTCTCGGTCATAAGCTGGTGACCAGCCAGCCTGAGATCAGCCCATTGCAGATCACCTGCTTTGAAAATGGCGAATTGGATCAGGCCATGATGCTGGGACTGACGCCGATGGCATGGTCGCCGCTGGGCGGTGGCCGGGTGGCGGCACCTGAAACCGCCCGCGATAAAGCGGTTGCCGCAGAGCTTGACCGGGTGGCCGCAGCGCAAAACGTATCGCGCACGGTCGCCGCCTATAGCTGGCTGATGGCGCATCCGGCTGGGATCATCCCGATCATCGGCTCGCAGAATGCTGAACGGATTGCCGAAAGCGCAACGGCGCTGACCGTACGCTGGACAAGGACGGATTGGTATGCGGTGCTGGTCGCCGCACGTGGGGAGAGGCTTCCGTAATGACTGACGCACAACAATGCGAAGTTTCGTGGTTTTCGGCGCTCTGCGATGATGACTATGAATTTCTCGGCGTTCCCGACAAGTACTTGAAATCAAGCTGGGAGCATTGCCGCAACATCGTGCTGCGCGCGGAGGAAGGCGGGTTTGACAATATCCTGCTGCCTTCGGGCTATCAGCTTGGGCTGGATACGACGATTTTTGCGGCCGCAGTGGCGACGCAGGTGCAGCGGATCAAACTGCTGTGGGCAACCCGCATGGGCGAAGATTGGCCGCCGCAATTGGCGCGGCGCATCGCTACCCTGGACCGCATCCTTGGCCCCAATGCAGCAGGGACAGGCGGACGGCTGAATGTCAATATCATTTCCTCCGACATGCCGGGGCAAGCGATGGAAAGCGCCCCGCGCTATCGCCGCGGTACCGAAATCATGAAGATTGTGCGCACGTTGCTGAACGGCGAGCATCTCGATTTTCAGGGCGAGTTCTATCAGCTCAAACTTGATCCTGCGCGCATCACGACGCTGTCGGGCAAATGCCCGCCGTTTTATTTTGGCGGGTTAAGTCACGAAGCGCGCGAATGCGCTGCGGAGGCCTGCGATGTCTACCTGATGTGGCCCGACACGATGGACAAGGTGCGCGATACGATCACCGATATGCGCGAACGCGCGGTGCACTATGGCCGGACGCTCAAATTCGGCTACCGCGCCCACGTGATCGTTCGCGACACCGAAGACGAAGCCCGCACCTATGCAGACCGCTTGCTGTCCAAGCTGGATGACGAAGCGGGCCGCGCGATCCGCGAAAAATCGCTCGATGCCAAGAATTATGGCGTCCTGCGCCAGCAGGAATTGCGCAGCGCGGCAGATGGTGACGGCTTCGTCGAAGAAAACCTGTGGACCGGGATTGGCCGCGCGCGTTCTGGCTGCGGTGCGGCGATTGTCGGCACACCCGATCAGGTGCTGGCCAAGCTGCGCGCCTATCAGGCCGAAGGGATCGAGGCGTTTATCCTGTCAGGCTATCCCCACATGCAGGAAGCCGACATGTTCGCCCGCCACGTGCTTCCGCATATGCAGCACGGCCCGCTCACGCTTTGACCCGGCATCGCGGGTCAGCACAACGACCGGCGCGTCAACCGTTACAAGTCCACTGGTGCTCTTGAGAAGAGGCAGGAATGGCTGGCAGAGGCAGGGTTGAAAATTTGGCGAGTCGGGTGACATTGATGCGGCTAAGGAAGTCGCCCCAAATGATTTTGGGCTGGGTTGCGCGAGGGAAATTAAATTCCATCCGTTTGTTGACCTTGGAACAGCGCCCGCACTGATTTGAATCCTCATTGAGGCGGAACGCCGATGCCAAGACGGTAATTCCAGCTCTATCGTGCATCGAAACGTTGCCGTACACCGTTGTTATAGCACACCTTATGGATCCTTAATGGCCCCTCCTGTGGCACCGTTTTTTCCTCGATTTTAGCGACGGCTAGAACGACAAATCCCAGGCTTTATACAGCGCGGCAATCGATGGGCGCATCGCCAGCGCCAGCGCGATTTCGTCTTTGCTGCTTTTGTCGCCCATCTGGCGCAGAATAATCCCGCGCAGCAGGCGCGAATTTGCGAGGCTGGGATTGGCCAGCAGCGCTGCATCAACATCCGCCTTGGCCGCAGCCAGATTGCCTAGCCGCAGGTAAGCCAGTGCGCGGCTATCCAGCGCAGCGGCGGAATAATCACTCTTCTCAACAGCTTGTGTGCAGGTTGCCAGACGCGCTGCATTCACCCGTCCCCAGATGGCCGCCTGCCAGCATACCGCGTTAAGCAATGTCCCGTCTCCCGGCCGCTGGGCAACCAGCACATCGAGCCCTGCCAAACCCTCGTCCGGCTCACCCTGCCAACCCAGCGCATTGGCCAGCATCTCAGCGCCGGCCACACGGTCTTTGGTAAAGCCGCCAAAATCCTCCGCCAGCGCCAGCCCTTCATCCGCCCGGCCCAACAAGGCGAGAAGTTCGATTTGCTGGTCGTAGCTTGAACCATCAGGCTGCAATGCCTCGGCCTCGGCATAGTCGGCCAGCGCTCCGTCAAGATCACCCAACTGCCGGCGCGTCGCGCCCCGCGTCAAGTACAGTTCGCGCGAATCCTCAATCGCAATCGCCGCCTCGACGTCGGCGAGCGCGCCGGCGTAATCGTAGATCCCGGCAAGAAACCGTGCCCGGTTGATAAGCGCGAGTGTATCATCGGCCTCAGCATCGGCGACGGCCTTGGCGTAAAGCGTTTCGAGCGGGGCCAGCCGCGTCCGGTCACTCCCGAAATATTGCCACAATTCACGCACCGCGCCGCTCGACCGCACAACTGGCAGCTGGCGATCAAACCGGGTCAACTCGCGCCGCGCTGCGCCGATCTGGTCAGCTGGCAATTCATTTTCGAGGCTGCGGACCGTCTGGCGAACCGATAGGCGCTTGCCATCGAGCATGGCGCTCGATTCTAGCCCCACTCCGCCAATAATCACCGCCAGATCAGGAGTGCCTTCGAGTTTGAGCGTCGTCGGATCATCGGGCATTTCCACCGTCAGATCGCTGGTGAAGTAGATTGGACCGTTCAGCCGCAATGGAATGTCGCGCCATGCCGCCCGGGCGCGGTCGGCGCTAAAATTTGTAGTGCTGGCAATCTGCGCGGGCGGTTCAAAGGAATAATCACTGCCATCGCGCTTCCATTCAGTCGCGCGCAAGCCGCGCGCGGTGATCAAGGCGACGCCCCTCGCGACGTCATATTGCACCGTTTGTTCGACGACATACGAATCGCCAATCAGCTGGTTAACGATTCCGGAAACGGAATCTTGGCGCATTTTGTCAGTGCCTTGCTCGGCAATCGAACGCCAGGCCGCGCCATTGGCACCGCGAAACTCGGCCTCCAATTCAAACACACTGGGGACCCGCAGTCCCGCGCTGTGATCCAGCTTCAGGCGCACGATCTGGCCCGGCGCGGTCTGATTGCGCGTATCGAGCGGGATCAGGTCGCTGCCCTCATCCCGCAGCGGTAGGGCGTAAAAGAACCTTGGCACGTCGCCGATTGTGTCGAGCCTGGTTCCCGCAGTCGTTCCGTCGAGCCAGTAGCTTGTGCCGCCAATGACTGCGCGCACGATCACATGGTCAAAATTTCCGGGCATGGGTGCCAGCTGCGGCAAGGCATCGCCGCCTTGCGTGCGAACCAGCGCCGCTTCAGCCTCGATCCCCAATTCGCGCAGGATTGTCAGCAGCAGGACAGTCTTGGCCTTGCAGTCGCCAAACCGGTTGCTCCACGTCTGTTCGGGCTGCTGCGGGATGTAATTGCCGCCGTTGAGGCCATTGAGCAGATAGCTGACATCATCCTGCACCATCCGCAGTGCCAGCGCGGCGCGGGTCAGGGGATCGTCGCTGGCAGCAGCAATGCCTGCAATCCGGGCTGCCAGATCGCCGCCGGGTGCCGCCGCGCCCGCCGTGCCGTAGTGTTGGGCGTGATTGCGCGACACCGCTGCCCAATCGGCATAGGTCGACACTTGCATGATATTGCCAAGCCGGAACCGCAGCGGGGCATCATCCGGCACATCGGGCGCCTCGGCCACTGGCATGCTTGCCGACCATACCATGAACCCGTCGCGCAAGGTTGGCTCTGGCGCGTCAGCCTGACCCAACCGCAGGCGGCTCACGGCCAGTTGTTCGGGCCAGGACACCGAAACCCGGCCCTGCCGCAAAGGAAACGGCTTGGCGAACAGGCCCGATTGCCACTGCACGTTGTCGCCCATCGCCTGATCGCTGACCGTGGTTGAATACGCGACCCGCAGAATATCACCCAGCTTTGCGCCGGGGACAGCCAAGGTCGCGGTCAGAGCACCGTCAAGCAGGCGCGATTCGAGCCCGCTTTCACGCCGCAAGACTTCAAATTCGGCCCCTGCCGCCAGCACATTGATGATTTCACCAGCACGGATCAGCTCAACCCGGTGAACAATCAGGTCGCCTTTATCGGGCAACCACGTCGCCGCTATTGTTCCGAGCTGAGTCAGCGCCTCAGGCGAATCGAGCGCGGCAGCGGTGTCGATATACGTCGACAGCTTGCCACTTTCGATGCGGGCCTGCTGATCGAACAAAATCAGCACTTCATTCGACTGCACCGGTTTCGGTTCAATCTGCGCAACATCAACCCAAGCCGGTGCCGCGTCATAGAGTATCGCCTCACCCGCAAGCGCCGGCCCGGCGGCAGCGCTGGC
>JBBRFG010000074.1:0-11798 GCA_038224685.1 Sphingomonadales bacterium | reverse complement strand
TAGCGCGATAATCCTTTTGGACGCCGTGCGCCGTATGATCAGACGATTGCAATCAGCAGCAGAATTTGTGCGGCGGGCCGTTGGCTTTGCCGAGCTTCCGGACGACAGTGACGGCGAGGACGAGGCGCGCAAATCAGGCGTATCATTGCTGCGCCGCAAGCGCGCCAAGGTGGCGGTTCTGGCGATATTGTTCGGGCTAGGGTCTGCGGTCATTGATCTCCCGCTACCCGCGGAGGATTTTTTCCGCGCGGTGCGAGCGCAAATACGGTCGCGTCCTGCACCGCAGGATATCGCGGTGATCGCGATTGATGACAAGACGCTTAGTGCATTTGGGGGAGGCGAGCCATCGCGGGTTGAGGACAGCAAGCTTATTGACATGCTAGTCGCTGCGGGTGTCGATAAGGTCACATTCGACCGCGTTCACGCAGACCCGCAAACTCCGGAGGGAGATGCGATTTTTGCAAAGACTTTAGCCCATCACCGAGGCAAGGTTTGGTTGGGCTTTGTGCCCCACAGAGAAATCGGTTTTCAAATCATGGATGAGATATCTCCTCTCCCGGCGTTTCGCAACAACGCGAATTTAGCGGTGCTGACGGCACTTGGCAGTGCCTTCAAACTATCAGTCAGCTTTGAAACTCGCGTCGAAGTAGACGGCGCAGAGGTTCCAGCGCTGTCAGCGGTGCTGGCTGATTATGCTGGGCCAAACCGACTTTATCGTCCGGACTACGCGTTCGATCCGAGCACCGTGACAAATTTTAGCTACGTTGATATTATAGACGGCAAATTAGGGAATAATGCTCTTGCTGGAAAAAGCGTTGTTGTCGGCGAGACGTACTTAGAATCTCCGGACTATTTATCGACACCTTTTGTAAATGGACGGGTTCCTGGCGTCTACTTCCACGTTTTAGGCGCGCATACGCTCAAACGTGGTGTGCCGCTTGATCTGATGTGGTTCCCGGCGCTGCTGGTGGCGGGCTTGGCAATTCTGGCAAAGGCGATCTCACAATCACGTTCTTCAAGGGGGCTGTGGTTCGCCGCTTGCGGGTTGCCTGCGCTGTGCCTCGTGCTGGATGAACTTAACATCAATATGGACGTCATGTCGGCAATGCTCGCGTTGGTAGCGGCTGCGATCGGTTTCCACCGCATCTCCAAAAAATATTACAACAGCGACGTCGATGCGATGAAAACCTCGGCGCTCAGTCTCGACAACGCCGATGTCGAACGCGACGTCTATGCGCTCAAAATCGCCAATCTGGCCGAAATGTCGGAAGATTGGAGCGCGAGCGAGGTGGGCGAGTTCGTCAACACGCTGATCAGCTACGTCAAAAGTCCTACTCAAGTGGGCGACGTCGCATTTGATCGCGACATTCTGGTGTGGTTTGCGCCGCGCATGCATGCGGCAATCCTTGAACGGCATGCCGATGGCCTCGCCTTGATGCTCAAGACCACGATCAGCCACGATTGGAAATCAGCCAGCAGTTCGCCAGCATTAGGTATCGACACCAATTATGCGCTGCCGGTTGGACAGCGCGTCAAAAAAGCAATGCAGGCCGCCGAGGAGGCTGCGAGCCGCGGGGTGCGTTTCATCATCAATGATGCCGCTTATCTCGAAGCCCGCAATAACCGGCTCGAACTTGTCAAGGTGTTGGAAAAGGGCCTGCGTGATCGCAGCATTGGGGTCGCCTACCAACCCAAGATCGATCTTGCCTCAGGCCGCATCGTAGGTGCCGAAACGCTGATTCGTTGGCGGCCGGATGGCGGAGATTATGTCAATCCCCAGGAATTGGTCTTGGCGGCAGAAACCGGGGACCGCATCAACGAACTTACGTTAATTGTGATGGAGGCCGCATTGGCCGATGGCAAATGCGCGATTGCGCTTGATCCTGCGTTCAAGCTTGCGATCAATATGTCGGCCAAAAGCCTGAGCGATACCGATCTGCTGTTTGGCATGATGACCATGCTCGGTCGCTTTGCATTCCCGCCCGAGAACCTGACCCTGGAATTGACCGAGACCGCCAAGCTGGAAGACAAGCAGATCGCGCCGCAGCTCGCCGCGCTTAAGCAACGCGGGATCAGTCTGTCGATTGACGATTTCGGCACCGGGCAATCGAACCTCGAATATATCGAGAAGCTGCCGAGCAGCGAACTCAAGATCGACAAACGCTTTGTCCAGAACATGGCAACTTCCGAAGAAAGCCGCGCGGTCGTGCGCGCTACGATCGAAATTGCCCACTCACTGGGCAAGGTGGTGGTGGCCGAAGGGGTTGAGGAACAATCGGTTGCTGCCGAGCTGCTGGCGATGGGCTGCGACCATGCGCAAGGCTATCTGTTCTCAAAGGCGATTTCGATGCCCGATCTGCTGTCGATGATGGGTGAGGAAAGAAACGTAGTTAATGGTTGAACATGGTTAATTTTGTGTTACTACCTTCTAACAGCTCACCGCGCTGGTAGGAGAATAAGCATGAAATATTCAATCTGGGGTTATTTTCTACACGGGTTCGGCAGCCGTTAATCCGGTGTCGCAACCATGAAAAACGGAAAAGCCTCGGGAAACCGGGGCTTTTTTGTTTTGGGCGATGTGTGGTCGGCGTCAGGCGACCGATGGCCCCAAGATCAGGGTCCGCTTCGCACTTCTGAGCGCCGCTGCAACAAACCCACCGCGCTGAAACTATTGGCGAAATTGGTCGGGGAGAGAGGATTCGAACCTCCGGCCCCTGCCTCCCGAAGACAGTGCTCTACCAGGCTGAGCTACTCCCCGACCGTGTCGATCCTGCACGGAATTTCCCATGCAGGTCGAGGCAAGGCGCACCACATAAGTGGCAGGGCGCAGGGTGGCAAGCCAGCAATTGCGCCGTATAGAAAGCCCATGGCCACTGCAGCGAATCACTTTCCCGATCCCGCGAATCGGCATCCCGAACAGCAATATCTCGATCTGATGCGCACCATCTGGGACACCGGCAACGAGCGAATCGATCGCACCGGGATCGGCACGCGGTCAATCTGCGGCGCGATGTTGCGGTATGATCTGGCGGGCGGCGCGATGCCGCTGCTCACCACCAAACGGGTGTATTGGAAAACCGCGACTCGCGAATTGCTGTGGTTTCTGACCGGCAGCACCAATATCCGCCCGCTGGTGCTGCAGGGGGTGAAGATCTGGAACGAATGGCCGCACGCGCATTATGTGCGCGAATCGGGCGATGCGATCAGCCTTGATGATTTCGTCCAGCGAATCGCCGACGACGAAGGTTTCGCGGCGCGCTGGGGCGACCTCGGCCCGGTTTATGGCAAGCAATGGGTGGATTGGCCAACCTACCGCTATCGCCCCGATGGCTTGTACGAGGCAGGCGAGGGCATCAATCAGGTCGCCGCCGTGATCGAATCGCTGCGCGCCAGCCCCGGCAGCCGCCGCCATATTATCGAAGCGTGGAACGTGGCCGAACTTGACCGAATGGCGCTACCCCCATGTCACAAGACCTATCAGTTCCATGTTGCGGGCGAAGGCAGTGACGCGCGGCTGAACTGCCTGCTGTATCAGCGCAGCTGCGACGTGGCGCTGGGCCTGCCGTTCAACCTGTGGTCAGCGGCGCTGCTGACCCGAATGATCGCGCAACAGGTGGATATGCAGCCGGGCGAATTGGTGTGGAT
The DNA here is from genome assembly GCA_038224685.1 of Sphingomonadales bacterium. Lineage (GTDB taxonomy): Bacteria > Pseudomonadota > Alphaproteobacteria > Sphingomonadales > Sphingomonadaceae > Erythrobacter. Next base: position 8,153 of record JBBRFG010000074.1, on the reverse strand, counting down.
GGGCGGCGACGTGCATCTGTATCGCAATCACGCGCATCTGATTGAAGAGCAGCTCAGTCGCCAGCCTCAGGGCCGACCAACGCTCACTATCGCCCGCACCCCCGAAACAATATTCGATTACCGGATTGATGATTTCGTGGTGGATGATTACGCCCCGCTGCCTCCGATCAGCGCGCCTGTTGCGGTGTGAGCCTCGGGCGAGCACTGCGCTTGACCACGCCCCTGCGTTGAAATAAAAATACGTATTCAAGCAATGATTGCACTGACGGTAAGTGGTGCCAATCTAGGGGAAGAGCGCATCAATGGCCGAACCTGGCATCCCGGCAGATACCAATCGCCCGGCGCTTTCGCTGCATGTGCCAGAGCCGACCTATCGCCCCGGCGACCCGGTTGATTTTGCCCATATCGCAGTTCCCGCTGCGGGATTGCAACCGCGCCCCGATGAAAGCGCGCACCCTGCCGAAATGGGTGAGCTCGCCTATGGCCTCGTCCGCGTGCTGGGTGATGATAATCAGGCGCACGGCCCGTGGAACCCGCGGCTTGATCCTGAAACGCTACGCACGATGCTGGGCCATATGGCGATGGTGCGCGCGTTTGATGAACGCATGTTTCGCGGGCAGCGGCAGGGCAAGACCAGTTTCTATATGAAGTGCACCGGCGAAGAGGCGACTTCGGTGGCCGCTTCGATGGCACTGGCGAGCGATGACATGGTGTTCCCCAGCTACCGTCAGCAGGGCATCCTGATTGCGCGCGGGTATCCGCTGCTTGAAATGATCAATCAGATCTATTCCAACCGCGCCGATAAGCTCAAGGGCCGCCAACTGCCGATCATGTACTCCAGCCGCGAACACAGCTTTTTCAGCATTTCGGGTAACCTTGCCACGCAATGTCCGCAGGCGGTGGGCTGGGCGATGGCGAGCGCGATCAAGGGCGATAGCCGTATCGCCGCAACTTGGGTGGGCGAAGGCAGCACCGCCGAAGGTGATTTCCACGCCGCCTGCACCTTTGCTGCGGTATATAATGCACCGGTTATCCTCAATATTATCAACAACCAGTGGGCGATCAGCAGTTTCAGCGGGTTTGCTGGCGGCGAACGCACCACGTTTGCCGCGCGCGGGCTGGGCTATGGCATCGCGGCATTGCGGGTTGACGGGAACGACGCGCTCGCCTGTTTCGCTGCGGCGCAATGGGCTGCGAACCGCGCGCGCGGCAATCATGGGCCGACACTGATCGAATACTTCACCTACCGCGCTGAAGGGCATTCAACTTCCGACGATCCAAGCGGCTATCGTAGCGCGCAGGAGCGTGAGGAATGGCCGCTGGGCGATCCAGTAATGCGGTTGAAGAACCACCTCATCGCTATCGGCGAATGGGACGAGGACCGCCAAAGCGCGATGGATGCGGAATCCGCTGAACTGGTCAAGGCCACGACCAAGGAAGCCGAGAAAAACGGCATTCTTGGCCACGGGCTGCACCACCCGTTCCACACCATGTTTGAAGATGTCTATGAGGAGCTACCGTGGCATCTTGAAGAACAGGCTGATCAGGCGATCCGCGAACGCATCACCAAATTCGGCAGCGAAAGGCCGTTCGGATGAACGACGATACCGCCGCCGTGGCCGAAACCGCCAACCCGCCCGAACGCCGGATCAACATGATCGAAGCGATCAACGAAGCGCTCGACATCATGCTGACCCGCGATCCTGATGTGATCATCATGGGCGAAGATGTCGGCTATTTTGGCGGGGTATTCCGCGCCACGGCCGGCCTTCAGGCGAAACATGGCAAGACCCGGGTGTTCGATACCCCGATCAGCGAATGCGGGATTATTGGCGCGGCGGTGGGGATGGGGGCTTATGGCCTGCGTCCGGTGCCCGAGATTCAATTTGCCGATTACATCTATCCCGGCCTTGACCAGCTGATCAGCGAAGCCGCGCGGCTGCGCTATCGGTCTGCGGGCGACTACATTGCGCCGATGACCGTGCGTTCGCCGTTTGGCGGCGGTATTTTTGGCGGGCAGACCCATAGCCAAAGCCCAGAGGCGTTGTTTACGCACGTCGCGGGCCTGAAAACCGTGATCCCGGCAACGCCCTATGATGCCAAAGGCCTGCTGATCGCGGCGATTGAAGACAATGATCCGGTGATCTTCTTTGAGCCCAAGCGGATCTACAACGGCCCGTTCACCGGATTTTACGACAAGCCGGTGGAGCCGTGGAAACGGCACCCCGACAGCGTCGTGCCCGAAGGCTATTACCGCATTCCGCTGGGCAAGGCGCGCCAAGTGCGCGAAGGCGAGGCGCTGACTGTGATCGCTTATGGCACGATGGTGCATGTTGCCGAGGCGGTGTGCCAAGCCAAGGGGGTCGATGCTGACATCCTCGACCTGCGCACATTGGTGCCGCTCGATATCAAGGCGATTGAGGCTTCGGTAAAAAAAACCGGCCGCGTGTTGATTGTGCACGAGGCAACCCGCACATCGGGGTTTGGTGCCGAGCTATCGGCGTTGGTCACCGAACGCTGTTTCTACCATCTTGAAGCCCCGGTCGAACGGGTCACCGGGTTCGACACGCCCTATCCCCACAGCCTCGAATGGGCCTATTTCCCCGGCCCTGTCCGCATCGGCGAGGCCATCGACAAGCTTTTGAAGGACTGACCGGCCATGGCCACGTTCACATTTAACATGCCTGATGTCGGCGAAGGCGTCGCCGAGGCAGAGGTTGTCGAATGGCACGTCAAGGTTGGTGACCGGGTCGAGGAGGATCAGCACCTCGTCGACGTGATGACCGACAAGGCGACGATTGATATCGAAAGCCCGGTGGCTGGGATTGTCACGGCGGTGGCAGGCGAGGTGGGCGATGTGGTCGCCATCGGCGCGATGCTGCTGGTGATCGAGGTTGAGGGTGAGGCTGCTGAGGTTGAGGTTGAAGGCGCTGCCGAGCAGATCGAAGACGACATGTCCGATGCACCCGAGCCCCTTCCACTCAGTGAAGGGGTTGGGGATGGGGGTTCCACGCCCGAATTAGAAGAAACTCCCGCACCCTCGAACCCCCACCCCCCGACCCCCTCCCCCGTGGGAGCGGGAGAAGCCAAAGTCCTCGCTTCTCCCGCTGTGCGGCAGCGCGCGCGCGATTTGGGGGTCGATCTGGCGCAGGTGAAACCCGCTGCCGATGGCCGCGTGCGCCACGGCGATCTTGATGCGTTTCTCGCTTATAATGCGGGCGGCGGGTTCCGGCCCGCTGGCACCGCCCGCGCTGACGAAGCGATCAAGGTCATTGGGCTGCGCAAACGCATCGCCCAGAATATGGCGGCGGCCAAGCGCAATATTCCGCATTTCACCTATGTCGAAGAATGCGATGTCACCGATCTGGAAGTGCTGCGCGCGCAATTGAATGTTGGGCGCGGGGATCGGCCCAAACTGACGATGCTGCCGCTGCTGATCACCGCCATTTGCCGGATGGTGCCGCAGTTCCCGATGATCAACGCCCGGTATGATGACGAAGCAGGCGTGGTGACACGCCACGGCAGCGTGCATCTGGGCATCGCGGCGCAGACCGCCGGCGGGTTGATGGTGCCGGTGATCCGCGACGCGCAGAGCCGCAATTTGTGGCAATTGGCGCGCGAAATTGGGCGGTTGGCAGAGGCTGCGCGGACGGGTTCGGCCAGGTCGGAAGAGCTATCGGGATCAACGCTGACCATCACCTCGCTTGGCCCATTGGGCGGGGTGGCGACCACCCCGGTGATCAACCGGCCCGAAGTTGCAATCATCGGCCCCAACCGTATTATCGAACGCCCGATGTTCGTGTCTGATGGCATGGGCGGCGAACGCATTGCCAAGCGTAAGCTGATGAATATCTCGATTTCGTGCGATCACCGAGTGGTCGATGGGCATGATGCCGCCAGCTTTGTCCAAGGCATCAAACGGCTGATTGAAAGCCCGGCAATGCTGCTGGTGGATTGACCAAGATATTGCCGTGGGCCGGTCGCGGGGGGCGTTGACAGCCCGGGGCACCGGGCCTAATGGCGCTGCTCCACGAACGGGATGGGCATGGCCTTGACCGTTCGGAAACGCCATACGCGGGTGTAGCTCAGTTGGTTAGAGCGCCGGCCTGTCACGCCGGAGGTCGCGGGTTCAAGTCCCGTCACTCGCGCCATTTTCCCGTGTTGGAAAATTGGCCAGACGCCAAACGGTTGATCAGCCCCCAGCGTTTCCGTCGGCGCTATCGCTTGGCACGGGAGGGCTCCAGCTGCCGGTTTCCATCCAGATCAGAAACCGTCTGAGCGGCAACAGCCAGATCAGGCCAAGCACGACATAGGCTGCTGTCTGCGCCAGGCCAGACCAGCGGCCGATCAGGCCCGGTGCGTAGCGTGCAATCACGACGCCATAGATGATCAGCGCGATAAACAGGCAGATTATGCCAACCGGAATTCGCCAAGTCGGGGTTTCGCGCATCAGGTTTTTCCGTAAATCCGGGTGGGGGTGATCACCGCATCTAGCCGCTGGTCATGCGGTTCGGTCGGCAGGTCGGCGCAAAGCTGCGCGTCCCATGCCAGCCCAATCGCCCGGACGCCGGGATGTTCCGCCAGCCAGCGATCATAATGCCCGCCGCCTTGCCCCAGCCGTTCCAGCGAAGCAGTGAAGCCGATCAACGGCACGAACACGATGTCGGGGGTCAGCGTGTCGGCCTGATCATCCGGTTGCATCATACCGAATGGACCGGGGACCAGCCCGGTTTCGTCATGCGGGTCGCTGTAACGGCGAAAGGTCATGCCCGCATCACGCCCGGCGAAATGGGGCAGGGCGATGGTGTGCCCCGCGTCGTAGAAGAACCGCGCATAGCCCGCCGTGGGCGCTTCGTATGGCCCGGCGTGATACAATCCGATGATGGCTTCGGGCGTAACCTGCTGGACGACGGGGGCAGGCGGCCGGTGGAACAGGAGCGCGCGGATAGCTTGCGGCTGCGCATCGACATGCGTTTGGCGTGCGGTGCGCAGGGTGCGGCGGAGGTTGTTTTTCTGGTTCACCTGAGCTCCCTTGTGCGGCCGAAAGAAAGTGCAAGGCTTCGACACGCTCAGCCCGGATGGAATTGCAGGCAAATGCGCCTGCCCCTCCACCATCCTGCGGATGATCCCCCTCCCCCTAGGGGGAGAATAAACGGCCCAAAGGGCCGCAAGCCCGACCGGGCGCCCGCAGCGACGCGACCTTTAGGCCGCGAGAGCGAGGATTGCGCACGCCCGGAGGGGCGTGCGAAACAAATAACGTGACGGAACCACCATGGGTCGTTTGCGCTAGAAATCCTCTGACGCGTTTTACGTCAGGTGGGCGCCATATGCCCAAGCTTTCCGGACGAACCAGCAAGCAAGGGCAGGGACAGCTCCCATTTGGATTACTTATAGCCTCAGGGATGTTCAATCGGCTCGTACCGGGCAGTCCCGCCACTATCCTATCTAGGCGCTTGCAGCCGCCTGTTCAAGCGCGCTTGCAGTGGCTTCGGCGCGGGCTGCCAGTGCTTCGAGCTGCGTTGCCAGAATTTCGGATGCGGCGAGGCCGCCAAATATGGCGCTATTTGGGGCTGGAACAGGAAGCAGTTCCAGTTCGTCCGGTTCGGCCCGCGCGGCGGCAAGATCGTCTTCAAGCTGGGCAATCGCTTCACGCAGGGCTTCGATTGCTTCCTGATCCGCCGCCGGCGCAGGTTCTGGGACTTCACGCTTGCGCGCTTCGGCCAGTTCATCGGCGAGGAACAGCGCGGCAAACAACAGGTTCTGCGCTTCGAGCGGGGCGCGCGACACGCCGAGTTCGGCATATTTTTCTGCGATGATTGCACCGAGCGCAGTGATGTGCGCTTCTTGGCCATCAGCGCAGGCGACCGCATAGCTTTTGGGGCCGATGGTCAGGGTTACGGTGCTCATGGGGTGTCTTCCGGCGCGGAGCCATCGTCCAGTTTTTCCAGCAGATCATCAAGTTCGCGAAGACTTTCAGCGACCTGTTCGCGCAACTTCTCGTGTGCGTTGACCAGTTCGACCACCCGCGCGGGTCCTGCCCCCGCTTTGGCCCCCGCTTTCGTGCCCGCTTCAGCACCAATCCGGTGAGCAGCATCAATCCGCTCCATCGCAGCGGCGATCCGGGTGATTGCAGTTTCGATCCGTTCGGCACTCATGGCCTTTACCGTTACCAACATAGCGAAGCCTACGCAAAGGTTTGGCCGGGGCTGTTGATAACTGCACACCGATTGGGCGCGCCCACCCCGATCAAGCCGCCGTTACGCAAGGTTGACCTCACCGGGCGGCTCGGCGATGGCACTGCGCACCGATGCAGGGGATCGAATCGCGGCGTCGCAGCAGGAGAATTTCGCGCTCATGAGCATCGATGCCGCCCGCCTTCAACCGATGGCCAATGCCATCCGCGCCCTGTCGATGGACGCGGTCGAGGCTGCCAATTCGGGCCATCCGGGGATGCCGATGGGCATGGCCGATGTCGCGACCATATTGTTCACCCGGCACCTGAAGTTTGATCCGACCGCGCCGCACTGGGCCGACCGTGATCGCTTCGTGCTGAGCGCAGGCCACGGATCAATGCTGATCTACAGCCTGCTGCACCTGTCAGGCTATGCCGCGCCGACAATCGACGACATCCGTAATTTTCGAACCTTGAGCAGCCCGTGCGCCGGGCACCCGGAAAACTTCCTGCTTGATGGGGTGGAATGCACCACCGGGCCGCTGGGTCAGGGTGTGGCGATGGCGGTTGGCATGGCGATGGCTGAACGCCACCTCAACGCGGTGTTCGGCGATGATCTGGTCGATCACCGCACCTGGGTGATCGCGGGCGATGGCTGCCTGATGGAAGGCATCAATCATGAGGCCATCGGTCTGGCTGGGCACCTTGGGCTTGGGCGCATGAATGTGCTGTGGGATGATAACCGCATCACCATTGACGGCGCGACCGATCTTTCGACCAGCGAAGACATCAAGGCGCGTTATGCCGCGACGGGCTGGCACGTAACCGAATGCGACGGGCATGATTTCGCCGATATCGACCGCGCACTGGCCGAAGCGAAGGCCGATCCGCGCCCTTCGCTGGTTGCCTGCCACACGGTGATTGGGAAGGGCGCGCCGAACAAGCAGGGCACCAGCGCCACCCACGGCGCGGCACTGGGCGCGGCTGAAGTGGCGGCTGCGCGCGAAACGCTGGGCTGGACGGCGGAGCCGTTTGTGATACCGAGCGAGATAGCAGCCGATTGGCACATAGCGGGCGAGCCGGGCCGCGCGGCACATGGTGCATGGGCCGGACGGCTTGAAGCATCATTGCACAAAGCCGAATTCGAGCTCCGGATGGCGGGCGATTTGCCCGAAGGTTTCAGCCTTGATGCGCATATCGCAGCTCTGATCGCCGCCCCGCAAAAAATCGCCACCCGCAAGGCCAGTGAGATCGCGCTGGGTGCGATCAATCCGAGGTTGCCCGACACCATTGGTGGCAGCGCCGATCTGACCGGATCGAACAACACGCTGGCTGGCGGGATCGGCACCTTCAACCGCGACAATTACGGCGGCCGCTATGTCTATTATGGCATCCGCGAATTTGGGATGGCCGCTGCGATGAACGGGATGGCGCTGCACGGCGGCGTGATCCCTTATGGCGGCACGTTTCTGGTGTTCACCGATTATGCGCGCGGGGCGATCCGGCTTTCGGCGTTGCAGCATTGCCGCGTGATTTATGTGATGACGCATGACAGCATCGGGTTGGGTGAGGATGGGCCGACCCACCAGCCGATTGAACACCTTGCCTCGCTGCGAGCGATGCCGAACCTGCTGGTGATGCGTCCCGCCGATGCGGTGGAGACTGCCGAGTGCTGGGAGATTGCCCTGCGCCAGCAAAGCCGCCCCACGGTGCTCGCGCTGACCCGCCAGAACCTGCCGCAATTCCGGCTGGACGCGGGCGAGAACCTGTCGGCACGCGGCGCTTACCGGATCAAATCAGCAGGCGCGCCGCGCAAGGTCGTGATCCTCGCCACCGGCTCCGAGGTTGAATTGGCCGCAGCTTGCGCCGCGCAGTTGGAAACGGCGGGTGTCGGCGTGGACGTCGTCTCGTTGGTGTGCAGCGAATTGTTTGATGAACAGGATGCCGCCTACCGCGCCGATCTGATCCCTGCCGATGCGCT
>JBBRFG010000073.1:0-12041 GCA_038224685.1 Sphingomonadales bacterium | reverse complement strand
CCGCCAGGTAGTCTCTTGAAGTTGCTTAGATTTAATCTGTTGCGCGTGACCCCGCGGAATAGGCTGGCTTGCGCGGGCCAATCTGTACCAGAAGCATCACTTCGCCAGTCTCTTGGCCGACTCCAAGCCGCCGTTCAGGGGCGCAGTGTCTCCGCTTTGCAACCAACCTTGCTGGCGATCGAGGTCATCGCTACCCATTTTGGGGGGTGGTTGGCGCGACGCTCGTCAGCCAGCCGTACCGCAGGCTCCCGGACCTCAGGTGAAAACTTGTTCGTTGTCTTATTGGTGAAAGCACCTTCTTCTCACAATTAGCCGCCTCCAGAAAACCCAAGATGCTTCACTTCAGCAATCGCACGGCGCGATGTGCCAGTTCGCGGAGGCAAGCGCCTCACCAAGATGCGGAACAAAGACGGCAGCGTTGGCATAGTTGAAAGTGAAGCTGTGGCTTGCGCTGCTGCGCACACGGATGCCTTCGGGCAGATCGAGCAGCGCAAGATCCGCTTGCCCCGCCATGCGCTCGATCAGTAACCGCAGCAGCGCCGAGTCGGGCCAGATCGCACAATACCGCACGGTGCCGCTGGCGTAGATGACGCCCCGCCCTGCCGCGTCGGCGAACTCGGGCTCGAACCGGCTGCGCACATCCTCACGCCACCGGGTCACCGACCAACCATCCCCGGGCTCGCTAACGCCGTCGCGCAGGCTTTCGACCCTGGTGATAGTGAGCGCGGTAACCGCCGTGAAGTCACCGGGTGCAAGGCCATCGGGGATACTAAAACTTTTGGTTTTGCTGCCAGACCTCGGCCCGAGCAGCACCGGGCAGGTCAGAGCCGCGATTCTTTCGGCAAACCCGTCGGGCACAATCGGCAGTGATGGGATCAACACCATCTGGTAGCCCGTCAGGTCAGCATCAGGTGAGACGATATCGACATTGAGACCGCGCGTTCGCAACGCCGAGTACCACTCGAACACGAGCTCCAGATAGCGAAAGCTCTGCCCCTGCGGCTGGATGGTGCACACCCATGCGGCCTCATAAGCAAACACCAGGGCAACCCGTGCCTGCGTGGTCACCTGCGCGCCGATGTCGGTCAGCACATCTGCGGCGGCGCGCACTTCGTTGGCAGCCTCGGCTTCGGTACTGTCTGGGCGCAGCAGCCCTGCGTGCATTTGCTCTTGCGCAAACGGCGCCTGCCGCCAGCGGAAATAGGACGTCAGCTCCGCCCCGTGCGCTGCTGCTTCCAGCGTCCACAGTGCGACCATTCCGGGCAGCGGCGCGGGGTTGAAGCGCGCCCAGTTCACCGGGCCCGGTTGTTGCTCCATCACACCCCAACGGCCGTTCGAGCACCCGCGATACAGATCATGGTGGAAGGCAGCGATATCGGGGTGCCCCTGGCGCAGATAGCCGCGCTTTGCATCAACCGAGAACCAGAACTGTTCGAGAAACCCGAGCGGGTAGGAATCCCACGTCGCCACATCAATATCGCGGCCCAAATGATGGTGATCGAACTCGGTGAAGAAGCCCATGAAATTGTGGGTGATGTCTTTGTCGGGCGGAGCGCTGCGCAGGATGTTCACTTGGGCCCGGTTGAAGCTGATGACTTGATCTGACGCGAACCGGCGATAATCGAGCCAATGTGCAGGGTTGGCTTCGGTCACCGTGAGATTTGGCGGATCGACTTCGGCAAAGCTGCGGTATTCCATGCTCCAGAACACATTGCCCCACGCAGCGTTAAGCGCTTCGGCGGTGCCATAGCGGGCGGCAAGCCAGTTGCGAAAGGCGGTCGCGGCGGCATTCGAAAAGCTCAGCACGGTGTCATGGCAGCCATATTCGTTGTCGGTCTGCCACATTACGATGGCGGGATGCTGACCATAACGTTGCGCCAGCGCTGCCACGATCCGGGCGCATTCGGCGCGGTAACCGGGGTGCGAGAAGCAATAGTGCCGCCGCGAACCGAACCCGCGCGGGCGGCCCTGTTCGTCGATCGCCACCATATCGGGCATAGTGTCGACCAGCCATTTGGGCGGGGTCGCGGTAGGCGTGCCAAGGATGATCTGCAATCCGGCATCGGCCAGCGTTTTGATCGCCCGGTCAAGCCAGCCCCAGTCGTAGCGGCCCGGTTCAGGCTCGATCCGGCTCCACGCGAATTCGCCGATGCGCACAAGGGTGAGGCCCATGTCTGACATGCGCCGGGCGTCTTCAGCCCAGATTGTTTCCGGCCAGTGTTCGGGATAATAGCAGCAGCCAAGTTTCATTGCGGCAATCTTTCCAGCACGATGAGCCACGCGGTCTCGGGATGGGTCAGGGGAAGGGCGAGACCGTGCTGCATCATTGACGCGCCCGACAGGGTTATGCCGCTGCGCCAGCTGTCAGGATTGGCGAGATAATGCCGCGCCTTCCCCGGCCACGGTTCAGGCAGGGTCACGCGATAGAACGCGTCCGAATCCAGTCCCTTGAGGCGTAGGGGCACAGCATCGAAATTTGCGGAAAATGTGGTTTGGGCCACCAATACCAATGCTTTTGCCCCACTTGTCACCAATTGCGCGAAAATTCCCGGATCAGGATGATCCAGTCGGTGGAACGCGCCTGAATGCAGCAATTCACGCCAATGCTTGTAAAGCGCGATATGCGCCGACAGCGTCGCCCGCTCTTGCTCGTTCATCCGTGCCGGATCGGCCTCAACCCCCATATGCCCGAACATTGCCACCTTGGCGCGGAAATCGATTCCCAGCCTCCGCCCGGTGATCGGATTGGGTGACGGGCCGACATGGCTGCCAAGCACTTCGAGCGGTAAGAACTGGCTCCATGCGCGCATAATCCGCAGCCGCTCTACCGGGTCGTTGTTGTCTGATGGCCAGACACGGTGGCAGAAACGCAAAATGCTGTAATCAATGCGCCCCCCGCCGCTCGCACAGCTCTCGAACTCGACCTCGGGATGGGCCGTCCGCAGGCGATCTAGCAAACCGTATAGCGCAACCGTTTGGCAAATCCTTTTGCCTTCTGCCGGGAAAAGGTCGCGATTATGATCCCATTTGAGATAGGCGATGCGGTGCTGCGACAGCAGCGCGTCCAGACGATTGAAGACAAAGTCGCCCACCGCTGGCTTCGCAAGATCAAGCACCAATTGCCCGCGCATGGTGAAACGCTCGCCGTGTTCGGGATACAAGCACCAGTCGGGATGCGCGCGGTAGAGCTCGCTGTCGGGCGAGACCATTTCCGGCTCCACCCACAAGCCGAAATCCATGCCAAGCGCGTGGATATGGTCGATCACGGGGGTGAGGCCATTGGGAAACACCTTGGGCGATACATCCCAGTCGCCGAGGCTGGTCTGATCGTTGCGCCGCCCTGCGAACCAGCCATCGTCGAGCACGAACCGTTCGATGCCGAGCGACGCCGCCTCATCGGCCAGCGCGAGCAGTTTTTGCTCGGAGAGATCGAAGCCCAGCGCCTCCCATGAATTGAGATGAACTTTGCGCGGGCCCCAACTGGTACGTCGATGGAGAACGTCGCTGCGCAAATAGGCGTGAAGCCGCTGCGCGAGCGCTGAGCGGTCGCGAGCAAGCGCGATGATGGCCTTGGGGGTTTCGATTGATGACGCAGCCGGCAAAAAACCGAGCGCGGCGTCCGCAGCGGCCCCCATCTGCAACACGGCTCGGCCGTCCGCGGTGCCCGGCGGGTCGCAATCAATGCAGGTCTGGTAGTCCCCGCTCCATGCGAGGTGCGCGCTCATAACCTCGCCGCTCGCGCCATCGTGCAGGATTAGCCAGTTCCCCCCACTAAAACCTGGCTTGCCCCCAGCCGAATTTCGGTTGAAGCCTTCGGGCGCCAGAGCGCGACGTTGTTCGTGCATCTCGCCAGACCACCGGCCAGCAAAGCTTGTGATTTCGCTGAAGCGCTGGGGGATCGGCAGGGATATGGCGGCCATCCGGGCGAGATCAAAGTCGTGATCCGACAGGTTGGTGATGGTGCACTCTACTTCTATAATGCCGCTCGGCGTGATCCGCCAAGTCACCAACACCTCGATTTCCAGAACATCATCGCTGAAAGTGAACTCGACTCTATTGCTGATTACGGACCATTCCCGAGCTTTGAAATCGGTCACTGCGATCTGGCCGCCCCGTCGCAGTTCGATTGCGGGCGTCCCACTCCACCCCCCCTTGCGTTCGGGCAGCAGGCCGGGGCGCGGGGGCTGGTCGGGCTGGCTTTCGTGCCGCGCGCGCGCGCTTGCCGTTGCCAGAGCCACAAGATCCTCGCCCTCGGGCAACCGCGCGCCGATATAGAGCAGATCCGCCGCGCCGCCGCGTTCCAGTGTGAACACCAGCGTCAGCGCATCGTCATCGAGCCGCACATAGTCCAAGCTCCGCCCCTCCCATCGGTCCCGGTGATGAATGCCGCCTGCAGGCTTGCCGGTTACTCGCCAATGCGCTGTAACCGCGCCAAACGTGAGGGGAAAGCGTGCAATGATCAATGCCATGTCGCCAGCAGGGACGCCAGCAGGCCTGGACGCCAGCCTTGTCCAAGTTGCAGTATGCATTGGCCTGACAGCGCTGATCGGGCTGGCGACCTGGCTGACCGTTCGCCGCGACCAGCATGATGGCTCGCGCACCGGCATCTATCTGGCGGGCAAGCAGCTGTCGTGGCTGTTTGTGGCGGGATCGATCACCCTCACCAACCTGTCGACCGACCAGCTGGTGGGGATGAACGGCAACCAGATGCTGCTGCTCGCCTGGTGGGAAATCAGCGGGTTTGTGGGCTTGCTGATCCTCGCCTTCGTGTTTGTGCCGATTTACTACCGGGCCAAGGTGACCACAGTGACCGAGCTGCTCGAGCAGCGTTACGGCGGGGGCGGCATCCGCACGCTGGTGTCGGCGCTGTTCCTGTTTGGCATGGTGCTGATTTATCTGCCGGCCGGGCTCTATTCAGGGGCGCTGTTTCTCAAGACCGCAGGGATCGACCTACCGCTGCTGGTGCTGGCGGCGTTTCTTGGCATTGTCGCTGCGGCCTACACCATGGCGGGCGGCCTGCGCGCGGTGGCGGTGATGGAGACCTATGCGGGCATTGGCGTGCTGGCAATCGCCGTGCTGATCGTGATCCTCGCCTTGAATGCCGTCGACTGGAATATCGCCCGCGGCGTCCCTGCCGAGAGGCTGACCATGGTCGGCGCAAGCGATTCGCCGATCCCGTTCCACACGCTGTTCACCGGCATGATCTTCATCCAGATTTATTACTGGTCGACCAATCAGCCGATCACGCAAAAGGCGATGGCCGCGCCCAGCGTGCGCGAGGCGCAGAAGGGCGTGCTGGCAGCGGCGTGCATCCGCATCCTGATCATCCCTGCGATTGTCGTCATTCCGGGCGTGGTCGCTTATCAGCTGTTCGGTGACATCAACGATGCCGCCTATGGTCGGCTGGTCGGTGAAGTTTTGCCGCCGTGGCTGTCGGGCGTGTTCGCGGCGGCGATCGCGGCCGCAGTGATCGCGCACACCGCCGCCATCATGAATGCCGCGGTGGGGCTTTATGCGGTCGATTTCCACGACAAGTTCGTGGGGAAGATCATCAGTGAATGGCGGCTCGCCAGCGGGGTGACGGCGCTGTTGACGCTAACCTCGATCGCTCTGGTGCCGGTGTTTGCCAGCGCGACCAGCATCATCAACCTGCTTCAGCAGTTGAACGGCCTGTCGTCGATGCCGATTCTGTCTGCGTTTGTGGTCGGGTTGCTGTTCACCGGCGTGCAATCACGCGCGGCGATTGCCGGGGTGCTGTGGGGTTTTGCGCTGTATGCGCTGTATACATTCGTCGCGCTGCCGGGCGGATGGATCACCATGCACTATATCGATTTCATGGTGGTGACGCTGGTGACGAGCATCGCGGCAGCGCTCGCCTTTAACCGCTTCGCGCTGGGCAGGAGGGCGACGTTTGCGCCGCGCAAGGTGTTCGCCGCTATGGCCGACCAACCGGAGGCGGACGTTTTCTGATGACCATCGATCTCGCCCGTCCGCACCGGCGCTATAATCCGCTCACCGGCGGCTGGTTGCTAGTTTCGCCGCAGCGCATGGGGCGGCCGTGGCAGGGCGAAGTCAGCCCGCCAGACCCACCGCCGCCCGCCTATGATCCGGCGTGCTATCTGTGCCCCGGCAACGCCCGTGTGGGGAGTGAGTCCAACCCGGACTACGCCGGCGTTTACGTGTTCGATAATGATTTTCCCGCACTGGCCGAGGATGCGCCAGGCGGGACGAACCACGATCCGCTGTTTCGCGCAGAACCAGCGCGCGGCGTCTGCCGTGTTGTGTGCTTTTCACCCGACCATTCCAAAACGCTGCCGGAACTCTCGCTTGCGGCTATCGGGCAGGTCATCGACATCTGGGCCGCTCAGACAGAGGAGCTTGGCCTGCTATACGGAAACGTGCAGATCTTTGAAAACAAGGGCGCGATGATGGGCTGTTCTAACCCGCACCCCCACGGGCAGATCTGGGCGACCGAGCATTGGGGGCTGGAGGTTGCGCGGGAAGACCATCACCTGCGCCAATATCGCGAACGGCACGGCGGCTCGCTTTTGCTGGACACGGTAGAGCGCGAAATTGCGGTTGGTGACCGGGTGGTGGAAATCAACGCGGATTGGCTTGCCATCGTGCCGTTCTGGGCGGCGTGGCCGTTTGAAACCTTGCTGTTGCCGCGCTTTGCGGTTCAGCGGATGCCGCAGCTGGACGAGGGTCAGCGCAGCAGTCTTGCCAGTATCCTCAAAGCGCTAACCACCCGCTACGACAATCTGTTACAGACCAGCTTTCCCTATTCGATGGGCTGGCATCAGGCACCCTTCGGCATGCCAGATATCGACCACTGGCAGCTCCACGCGCATTTCTATCCGCCGCTGCTGCGTTCCGCCGGCGTGCGCAAATTCATGGTCGGCTATGAAATGCTGGCCGAACCGCAACGCGACCTCACCCCCGAACGTGCGGCCGAAATGTTACGCAATGCGAGCAGTGATGTGCATTATCGTGCGGCGCAACAGGGGGCATGATGGATCGCCGCGAACGTCTGATCGCCCGTGCCCGACAAGGGTTCCGGCTTGTTTATGGGACCGATCCGACGCATTTTTTTGCCGCGCCCGGCAGGGTCAATCTGATCGGCGAGCATGTCGATTACAATGACGGCTGCGTGCTGCCCTGCGCCATCAACCGCGAAACCATCGTCGCGCTGGGGGCAGGGGCGGCGAACCTGTTTGAGGCGGCGGCGCTGGACATCGGCGAGTTGGGCAGCGCGCGCGACGATTTTCTGATCGATGCGCCAATCTCGCGCGCGGATCAAAACTGGCAGAACCATGTGCGCGGTGTGGCGGATGCGCTGACCCGGCGCGGCCACCGATTAAAGGCTGCGCGGATCGCGATTGCCAGTGATGTGCCGATTGGGGTGGGGTTGTCGTCTTCGGCGGCGCTCGGAGTGGCGGTGGCGCTCGCCTGTTCTGAGCACTCCGCGCTCGGTCTTTCACCCGAAGTGCTCGCACAGGTGGCGCAGGCGGCGGAGAATGACTTTGTCGGCTGTGCCTGCGGGATCATGGATCAGATGGCATCGGCGACGAGCACTGCGGGCCATGCGCTGCTGCTTGATTGCCGCTCGCTTGAACATAAGCCGATTCCGATCCACGAAACCCTCGCCATCACCGTGATCAACACCGGGCTGCGGCGCGAACTGACCGGAAGCGCCTTTAATCAGCGCCGCGCAGAATGCGAGGCGGCGGCGCGGCACTATGGCGTCGCGGCATTGCGCGATCTGGACCCCGAAACGCTGGCGCGCGCGCGCGATGGGCTGGACGATGTGCACTTTGCCCGCGCGCGCCATGTGGTCTCGGAAATCGCCCGGGTTGAGCCGGTGGCAGTGGCGCTGGCGCGGGGGGATGCAGCCGCGCTTGCCACGCTGCTGGCTGAGGCGCATCGCTCGCTGGCTGGCGATTTTGACGTTTCGCTGCCGCCGATTGACCGGCTGGCTGGGCTGGTTGCCGAAGCGCTTGGAACCGCAGGCGGCGTGCGTTTGACGGGTGCAGGATTTGGCGGATGTCTGGTCGTTGTGGCGCATCGCGTGGCCAGCCCGGCGATTGATGAAGCTATTGCGCGCTACAATGCCACTGCCATCCTGCCTGCGACCGCCGACAGTTTCGCGCCAACCAAGGGGGCTGCACCAATCGCCTTGCAATAATGGCGCACTCCCACGGGCCAACAGTGCCTTGCGTCGAAAAGCGCTCTAGAACTTCGTAACACGTTCCCATTGGCCGCTCAAATGGACGAGGCGCGTCAGAAGCCCAATCCCGGCGATTTGATCTAACCAGCCCGATCCAAGCAGCACGGGGCTTTTGCCAGCCACTCCGGTGGGCCTCATAATGATGAGCCTGCAAAAGCGGGGCAGCACCTTTGGCCAGATCATCCTCAATTTGCACCAGGCCGCACCAGTAGCCGTGAATGCTTGTTGGCGGTTGCGACAATCGGCATCGTCATCATTGAACGCAAGGTGACCCGGTTGATGCGGTTTTATGAACGCCAGAAACGGTTTGCTGATGCTATCGGCACCTTCCTGCGATAGCAGGCGGCACGTAAAGACCAACCGTGCTGCCGGGGTCGGCGGCCAAAAGGACAGATTCTTGATGTTTAAACATTTCGGCGGGTCGCTGCTGTTCACTGTGTTCGGCCTTGCATTGGGCGGGTGGTATGGCTGGGTGTTGACCGGCACCGTCAACGGAATGTTTGGCATCGTGTGGATCTGCGCGGTGCTCGCGGTGCTCGAAGTTTCGCTTTCGTTTGATAATGCTGCGGTCAATGCCTCGGTGCTTAAGGATATGTCGCCGGTCTGGCAGCAGCGATTTCTCACGTGGGGAATCGCGATTGCGGTGTTCGGGATGCGGATCGTGTTCCCGTTGCTGATCGTGATGGTCGCAGCCCAGCTTGGCCCGATTGAGGCGCTGCAACTCGCGCTGAACGAACCGGCCGAATATCAGCGCATCGTCAGCGATGCCCATATCGGCCTGATGGGCTTTGGCGGGGCGTTTCTGGGGATGGTCGGCCTGAAATACTTCTTTGATTTTGATAAGGAGATCGATTGGATCGGCGCGATTGAACGCCCCTTGGCCAAGGTGGCTGAAATCGACGCGGTGGTGATCGGACTGGTGTTGGCGGGCACCTGGGCGACGTCGACCATGCTGAGCGATGCTGACGCGCTGACTTTTGTAATTGCGGCAATTGCGGGCCTGTTGACCTATCTTGGTGTCGAAATCATCAACCACCTGCTCGAACCGCCTACGCCCACCACCGGCGATATCGCCAAGGCCGGGTTCGGCGCGTTCCTCTATCTCGAAGTGCTTGATGCCAGTTTCTCGTTTGATGGAGTGATCGGGGCGTTCGCGCTGACCAACAACCTGATCATAATTGCCATCGGGCTTGGCATCGGCGCGATGTTTGTGCGGTCGATGACGATCTTTCTGGTGCGCCAAGGCACGATGTCGGACTATCGCTATCTCGAACATGGCGCGTTTTATGCGATCATGGCGCTGGCGATCATCATGTATGTCAACACCTTCGCGCATATTCCCGAGGTGATCACGGGGCTGATTGGGGCGGTGCTGATCGGGCTGGCGTTCTGGTCGTCCGTGCGTTGGAACAGGGCCAATCCAGAGGGAGCCAACACCGGTGGGGCGGACGAAGACGAAGCCGCTAGCGTTTGACAAACGCCCTTCACCGTCGCCCGTGCTGAGGCTGCCTTGATCCTCGGCACTCGACGCTAAAAGCCAAGCGCCTTGTCAAGCACGGGGCGATGATTGCAAGGATGGTGCCCAATCATCCGCTCACCGCGCACCCTTAGCTTGCCGAAGGGCAGGCACGGGGCCGCTGATGCTTCGACAAGCTCCGCACGAGCGATGCTGTTACCCCAGCCGCGCCAACGCTGCGGTTAATCGTCCCACTTCACCTTGATGATGCGCGAGATCGGCGCGGGCTTTTTCGACAGCTTGCGGAGCTGCCTTCTCCGCAAACGCGGGGTTGCCGAGCCGCCCGTCGAGCGACTTGGCTTCCTTCGCACTTGCCGCCAGCGCCTTTTCAAGCCGGGTCTTTTCGGCGGCGATGTCGATGATGCCCTCGAGCGGGATAATGAACACGTCGCTCCCCGCGATCACCTGCATCGCCGGGCCTACGGGGGCTTCGCCGATGGAGACCGGCGTCAGGCGGGCGAGGCGTTCGATTGCAGCGGTGCTGCGTTCAATCGTGCGCGCTGCCACGTCGGATGGCGCAGCAAGGAAGGCTGCCAGCTTGGCCCCCGGCGCAATGCCGAGTTCGTTTTTGGCGCTGCGGGTGTTGGTGGTCAGCTCAATCACCCAATCGATTGCGTCGGTCGCGTCCTTGCGGATTTCGGCTTCGGGCACGGGCCATTGGGCAAGGATCAGCTCATATTCGCGCGACCCCAACTGGTGCCACAGTTCTTCGGTGATGAAGGGCATGAAGGGGTGGAGCATCACCAGGATTTGGTCGAGCGCCCATCCGGCAACCGCGCGGGTTTCGAACTGCGGGCTCCAGTCCTCCTCTTCGTCATTCCGGCGCGGGCCGGAATCCAGCGCGGCGGGCGGTGCTTCGCTGCTATGGGCCCCGGCCTGCGCCGGGGTGCCGGTTTGTGCCGAGGTGACGGTTTGTGCTGGGGTAACTGCGTTGAATACTGGCTTCACCAATTCCAGATACCAGTCGCAGAACTTGCTCCAGGTGAACTGATAGATCGCATTGGCCGCCGCATCGAAGCGTAGATCGGCCATCGCGCGTTCGATTTCGGTCACGCAGGCTACGACCTCGCCGATGATCCACTGGTTGGCAGCGAGCCGCGCGGGGGGGGCTTTGAGGGTGGTTGACGCGCCGATGCCGTTTGACTGGCAGAACCGCGCGGCGTTCCACAGCTTGGTGGCGAAGTTGCGGTATCCTTCGACCCGGCGTTCATCCATCTTGATGTCGCGGCCCTGGCTTTCCATCGCCGCCATGAAGAACCGCAGCGCGTCCGCACCATATTGGTCGATCAGGCCGAGCGGATCGACCACGTTGCCTTTGGATTTCGACATCTTCGCGCCGTCCGCCGCGCGCACCAGGCCGTGGAGATAGAGCGTGTCCCACGGCTTTTCGCCCATCAGGTGATAGCCCATCATCATCATCCGCGCGTCCCAGAAAAACAGGATGTCGAAGCCCGAGATGAGGAGCGAATTGGGGTAGTGTTTGGCGAGCAAATCCTCCCCGGCACGGGGAGGATCGTGGGGCCACCCCAGCGTGGCGAAGGGCCACAGCGCGGAGGAGAACCACGTGTCGAGGACGTCGGGGTCTTGGTAAAGGCCAACAGACTTGATGTTCAAAAACGGCGTGGAATCAGCACTCGCTGGATCGAAGAATGTGATCTCGTTGATGTCGCATCCCTTCGAGAGGTAGAAATCCAATGCCGCTTGACGGACTTCCTCTTCATTATTCCCAACGAAACAAACTGGTGCAGCATCAAGCTCTATTCGCTTTTCGGTGATCCTTTCGGGTGTAGGCCCAAACCAAGCCGGAATCCGGTGCCCCCACCACAATTGCCGCGACACACACCACGGCTGGATGTTCTCCATCCAGTTGAAGAAGGTCTTTTCCCAGGTCTTGGGCACAATTCCGATTTCGCCGGATTTCACCGCGGCAATCGGCTGCTTCGCCAATTCCGCTGCGTTCACATACCATTGGTCGGTCAACCACGGTTCGATCACCACGCCGCCGCGATCTCCGAAGGGGGTCTGGATCACGCGCGGTTCGGCGTCGTTTTCGGTTTGCTCGCCGTCTTTCTCGGTGATGTGCGGCACGAGGAAGCCATCGGCCTTCAACCTTTCGACCACCACTTTGCGCGCGTCGAACCGGTCGAGGCCAACGAACTCCGCCGGGATCAAGCCATCGGCAACCTGCGCCACCGCCGCATCGGCACCGAACATATTGAGCATCTCGGCAGGCGCAAACCCGGCGCGCTTGCCGACCTCGAAGTCGTTGAAATCATGGCCCGGCGTGATCTTCACGCA
>JBBRFG010000072.1:0-12053 GCA_038224685.1 Sphingomonadales bacterium | reverse complement strand
GCGCGGTCGAGAAACCGGCTGGCGCAAACGATGGGCAAAATCACAGTGGATTCGCCAATCCCCTATCTGTTGTCTGATTTTGGCAATATCTTGCAAGATGAAATGGGCCGCCTCGACAAGGCAACCTCGACTGCGCCGTTCATGCGGATCAAGGGCAAGCTGGACGAATTGAAAGCTGATCCGCGTTACCAGTTCATGTTTTCGGGCTTGCTGGTGGGCGACACGATGGCTGATTTTATTGGCAAAGTGTTCCGGATGCCGGGCAATGGCAAGCCGATCTCGATCATCGACGTGTCGGGCGTCCCGTCGGCTATCACATCGACGGTGGTGGCGGTGCTCAGCCGGTTGGTGTTCGATTTCGCGATTTGGGGCCGCGAATACAACACCCGCCCGGTTTTGTTGGTGTGCGAAGAAGCCCACCGGTATGTGCCCAACGAGAAAAATTCAGATGGATCATCGGTTGGCAAAATCCTCAGCCGGATCGCCAAGGAAGGCCGCAAATACGGCATCAGCCTTGGCCTGATTACCCAGCGTCCGTCGGATTTGGCCGAAGGCGTATTGTCGCAGTGCGGCACAATCATTTCGATGCGCCTCAACAATGATCGCGATCAGGCGTTTGTCAGAGCCGCCATGCCCGAAGGCGCGCGCGGATTTCTCGATTCAATCCCGGCGCTGCGCAACCGCGAATGCATCATTTGCGGCGAGGGCGTGGCGATTCCCATCCGGGTGGCGTTCGACGACCTTGAAGAACACAAACGCCCAGCATCCGAAGACCCGAGCTTTGCCGAATTGTGGAGCAAGCGCGGCGGCGAAGAAGAACTGGTCGAACGGGTGATCATGCGCTGGAGAAGTCAGGGTTAAGCAGTGGCGTGCGAGCATAATCACGTGCCTCTATTATCCCCATACAGGTGAATATGCAGCCGGTCGCTCATCCGGAAACCGTGTTCCAGACACAGCGGCGCGAGCCATGCCTGCCGTGCGCGCTGCGCCGCGCTGTCGGTGCCTTCGGCCATCAGGAACACGTGCCCGCGCCGGAAGTTGTGGCGGCGCTGCAATTCCAGCACCTCGGCCACATCTTCGGGCGCGGCAATCACGAATTTCAGGAACGCGCGGCTGTCCGCCGCCCATGCGTCCAGCCGTTCGGGGATCAGCGCCAACTGCGCCGGATTGCCCGAATGCGCCAGCTTGGGACTGACATTATACTGATCGACCCGCACATCGAGCCGTGCAGGCGGGGCGACTGTGCCATTGGTTTCGATCTCGATAAATGGTGAGCCCCCGCGAAGGCGGGGGTCTCGTGCGGCATCAAGCTGCTCCAGCATCTCCGCCAGCGCGCCCGCCTGCAACAACGGCTCGCCCCCGGTGATGACCAGGCGGCTTTGCTCCAGCGCCGCGATCCGCGCAGCGGTTTCGGCGGGGGAGAGCGTCACCTGATTGGCCTTGCGTTCAAACGCCACACCGTCGCGGTGCGGCCGATTGTCGCCCATAAACCGCCACGTATAGGCCGTGTCGCACCACACGCAGGCAAGGTTGCAGCGCGACAGCCGCACAAACGCGACCGGCATTCCCGTGCTCGGCCCTTCGCCTTGCAAGCTGGCAAAAATCTCCGGCCCGCCGGTGTCGTCGGTGGCAAGGGTGAGGTTCATGCTGCAAGCGCCGATGAAGACGGGGCGTTGTGGGAAATGCTGATCATGCCGCGCCTATGCCACGAATTTCCACGATAGGATATTTGGGTGGCGATGCAGTTTGCATTTGCTCGGGGTTGACGTGCCCCTTGAGCGGGGCGGATCTTCGTGCTGGGAGCAAAGCGATTTAAGTACCGCCGCCCGCGATCACCGCCAGTGCTTCGGCTTCGCTGATAACCTCGGCATATTTTGCTTGAAGATCGAACAGATTGGCCTCGTGCGGGGCCGTGTGGCGATCGGCGCAGGCGTCGCGCACCACCAGCGGGATAAAGCCGTATTGCATCGCATCGAGCGCGCTTGCCCGGACGCAGCCCGATGTCGAATAGCCGGTGATGATCAGCGTATCGATCCCTTGCGCAGTCAACGTCGCGGCCAGCGATGTGCCAAAAAACGCAGACGGATATTGCTTGGTAAACACCTGATCGCCCGGCTGCGGCGCAAGCTCGGCGGGGAACGCGCCCAGCGGCGAGCCTTCGGTAAACACCTTCAGCACCGGGGTCTTGCGGTAGAACACCCCGCCGTCAGCTCCATCAGCGCGGTATTGCACGTTGGTGAAGATCACCGGCACGCCTGCGGCCCGCGCCGCTGAGGCCAAGCGGCGGACGGCGTCCTTAGCGGCCGCCGCGCTGTCCATGAACAGCGGCGATCCGGGGGTGAGGTATGCCGCCACCACATCGACGATCAACAGCGCAGACCGCGCGCCGGGTTGCAGCCTTCCGGCAAACACCCCAGCGTAATTGTCCGATGCCGAAGGATCGGTCATCAGATGATCCCGGCCCCGGTCAGCCGCGCCAGCTCCGCTGCATCAAGCCCCAAGCGTTCGGCATAGACTTCGGCATTGTCTTGCCCCGGCGTGGCAGGCGCGGGGCGGCGGATCGATGACGGCGTGCGCGAAAATTTGGGGAACGCGCCCTGCATCTTGATCCGCCCGCGCGTTTGCGTTTCAACTTCGACAATCGCGCCGCGCGCCTGAAAATGCGGATCGGCGAGCATATCGGGCGCGCGGTAGACGCGGCCTGCCGGGATCGAATAATGGGTCATCAAGGCATCAAGCTGGTCCACCGTCAGCGTTCCGGTCCATGCGTTGACCAGTGCATCAAGTTCATCCTGATGCTGGCCGCGCGCGATGTGGCTTGCATAGCGATCATCGTCGGACAGTTCGGGCTGACCCATCGCCTGCGCCAACCGCGCAAAGATCGCATCGCCATTGGCGCCGATCATGTACGATCCATCTTTGCAGGCATAGACATTGGAGGGGGCAATGCCTTTGAGCACTGATCCAGACCGTTCGCGGATCACGCCGTTGCGGTCATATTCGGGCACTAGGCCTTCCATCACCTGCAACACCGCCTCGTACAGCGCGGAATCGACCACCTGCCCTTCGCCGGTTTTGTCGCGGTGGTGCAGCGCGGCGAGCACGCCCATGCAGCCATAGGTGGCGCATAGGGTGTCACCGATTGAAATGCCCATGCGGCTGGGCGGTCGGTCTGGCTCGCCCACGATATAGCGCCAGCCGCCCATCGCCTCGCCGATCCCGCCAAATCCGGCGCGGTCGGAATAGGGGCCATCCTGCCCGTATCCTGACATGCGCGCGATGATCAGGCCGGGGTTGATTGCGTGCAGATGTGCTGGCGACAGGCCCCAGCGTTCCAGCGTGCCGGGTTTGAAATTCTCGATCAACACGTCGGCATCTGCGATCAGGCGCTTGGCCAGCGCCTGTCCCTCTGGCACCCGCAGGTTGCAAGTGACCGAGCGCTTGTTGCGGCCGATCACTTCCCACTGCACTTTCTCGTCGCCCTGACCCCAGTTGCGCATCGGATCGCCTGCGCCCGGCGGCTCAATCTTGACCACGTCTGCGCCCATATCACCCAGCAATTGTCCGCAGAACGGCCCGGCCAGCAGCTGGCCCATTTCGACCACCTTGATGCCTCGAAGGGCGCTCATTCGGCTGCTTCTCGGACACCGGGCACCGCGTTCCAGACCGGCTGGATCGGGGCGGGCAGGCCGGTTTCGGCGAGACAATTGGCGCGCAGTTCGTCGATGCTGGGGCCATAATCGAACAACGGCAATTCTTTGCGACTGGCGGTCATTTCGCCGCGCAAGGCTTCGGTTGCGGCGAGATCAAGCACGCCATTGGCATCGGCCACCACGCCGTAAGCGCGCGCGCCCTGCGGCGTGACCAAACCCTGCCGGATTTCGAGGCCGACCAGCGCCGGGTCGCGCGCCAGCGGGTCGCCCCAGCCGCCGCCGCCCCACGTGATGAAGTGCAGCAAATCGCCCGCCTTAACAGCGACGCTTTCGACTTTGTTGCCGATGATTTCCTCGCTGCCGTCGGCGCGTTCAATCACCTTGCGGGCGCGCTTGCCCGGATGGCCGCCATTCACCCCCCACGGCGGCACGAACCAGCGATCATCGTGGATCGCAATCTCGCCATCGGCAAGGAAGCGGTAGGTCATGTGGATACCATTGCCGCCGCGGTGCAGGCCTGCCCCGCCGCTATCAGGCGCGGTGGCATAGCGTTCGATCCGTAGCGGGAAATAGCGTTCGAGGAATTCGTTGGGGACATTGGTAAAGCCCGGCCACAGCGAATGTCCGTCCGGCCCATCGCCCAGCGGCCTGCCCGGGATGCCGCCGAACCCGATCTGGAACAGCTGAAACCAGTCGCGCGTGCCATCTTCGCGGTTGTCCCAGCCCGAATAGAACAGGTGCGGGCTGGACGAGAACCCTGCGGCGTTGAGAAACTCAGGCGTTTTTTGCCCCAGCAGCCCGCCCAAGATATCGAAAATCCGCCCCAACGCATGGGTGCGGCCCGACAGTGCAGCGGGAAAATGCGGTCTCAGCAGCGATCCTTCGGGAATGCGCACTTCGACCAGATCGTAGAACCCGTCATTGAACAGGATCTGCGGATCGAACACCATGATCATGTAGATGCCAAAGAACATCTTGAACATGTTTTCATTAAGGAAAAAATTGATCGAAGCCGCGCTTTGGGGGTCGGTGCCTGCAAAATCGAGGATCACTTTGTCACCAACGCGCTGCATCGTGCAGCGGATTTTGTACGGGCCATAGCCCTTACCGTCGTCGCAGATGTAATCTTCGAAACTCACCGGCTCCTCGGCCACTGCCATCGCCAGCAGCGCCTTCATCGCACGGTGATTGCGCGCGAGCAGCTCCTGTGTGGCCGAGACGTAGACATCATCGCCAAACCGCGCCGCCATTTCGACCACGCGGCGCCCCGCCACGCGGCAACTGGCGATCAGCGCGTTCAAATCCGCCTGGCACCAATCGGGCTTGCGGGTCTGGTGCATCACCAGCTTCATCAGGTCTTCGTTGTATTCGCCCTTTTTCCAGATTTTTACCGGCGGGATCCGCACGCCTTCTTCAAAGATTGACGATGCGCCGATCGGCATTGATCCCGGCACCGATCCGCCAATGTCGCTCTGGTGGCCGAACATTGCGGTGTAGGCGAGCAGCCGCCCGTCCTTGAACACCGGCAGCAGCACCAGCCAGTCATTCGAGTGGCTGACCGCTCCGTCGCAGGAATAGGGGTCGGACAGGAAGATCATGTCCCCATCCTCAATCGTGCCGTCAAACTGTTTGAGGAAGCCATCGATAAAGCTGCCGAACTGGCCGACGATCATCTTGCCCGCCGGGTCGGAAATCAGCGGGAAGGCGTCACCCTGTTCGCGGATGCCGGGCGACATTGCGGTGCGCACCAGCGTGGCATCCATCTCGATCCGGGCATTACGCAGGGCGTTTTCAATAATGTCGAGCGTGACGGGGTCGATTGCCAGTTTGGCAAATGGAACGGGGTTGGTTTCGATGATCCGGGCGGGCATTGGTTCAACCCTTCGCTGCAAGAGTGATCAGAATGTTGCCGACCGCATCCACTGCGGCGCAGCAATCATGTTCGACCAGTGTGGTCGAATCCATTTCCGTGATGATCGCCGGGCCGGGGATCACATCGCCTTGGCGCAGGCGGCTGCGGTCGTAGATCACGGCGGCACGCTCTGCCCCGCCGATCCACACCATGTGGTCGCGGATTTTGGCCGCGCAGGGGTCGCCGTCTCCCTTGGGAAGTTCGGTTGCGGGCAGCGCCGGAGCCTGACCTTGGGCGACCGCGCGCAGGTTCACGATTTCGTGCGGGGTATCCATATTGAAGGTGAACAGCCTGAGGTGCTCTTCATCAAACCGGGCGAGGATGCCTGCGATCCCGTCCGCCTCGAGCACCGCCTGCGTGATGGTCAGCGGCACCTCGAATGCTTGACCCGCATAGCGCACGTCGATTTCAAACAGCGAGGTGATTTGTTCTTCCGGGATACCATCGGCTACCAATTCGCTGCGGGTCTGTTCGGCCATATCGTCGAGCAGACTGACGAGCGCGGCGATGCTGGTATCCTTGGCAAGCCGCGAAAAACTGCGCGCGGTTTCGGTGCGCATCCGGGTGGTGGCATCACCCAACGCGCACAGCACGCCGGGGGACACAGGCGAGATTGCGGGCCAACTGCCCATCAGCCGCGCCACCGCGTTGACATGCAGCGGACCCGCGCCGCCAAACCCCATCAGCGCAAATTCGCGCGGGTCATAACCCTGCTGCACCGAGATCATCCGCAGCGCGCCGAACATGTTTTCATTGACGATATCAATGATCCCGCGCGCCGCTGCCATCAGGCTGATGCCAAGCGCGTCGGCAATGGTCTGCACCGCCACTTTAGCGCCGTCACGGTCGAGCTTGAAACTGCCGCCAAGCAGGTCTTCTGGCAGGTAGCCGAGCACCACGTTGGCATCGGTCACCGTTGGCTGTGTGCCGCCTTTGTTATAGGCGACCGGGCCGGGCACCGCGCCCGCGCTTTCCGGGCCGACCCGCAGCGCGCGGGTCAGCTGCGGGACATGCGCAATCGATCCGCCGCCCGCGCCCACAGTTTTTACGTCCAATGCCGAGGCGCGGACTGACAAATGCCCGACTTCGGTGGTGCGCTGACGGCGCGGCTCCAGCCCCTGGATCAACGCGACGTCGGTTGAAGTGCCGCCAACATCCAAGGTCAGGATATTTTCAAACCCGGCATTTTTTGCCACCCACAACGCGCCGGTCACCCCGCCTGCCGGGCCGGACATCAGGATGTTGACTGGGTGTTCTTCGGCCTTCTGGCTGCTCATCAAACCGCCATCGGAACGCAAAAGCGAAAGGCGCCCTTGGAAACCTTCCTGCTCCAGCTTGGTGCGCAGGCTTGAGATATATTTGCTCACCACCGGGCGCACCGCCGCATTGGCGACGGTTGATAATGTGCGTTCGTATTCCTGCATTTCGGGCAGGACTTCGTGGCTGAGCGAGACCGGAATGCCGGGCAGTTCTTCGGCTGCGATTGCGCCAATCCGGGCTTCGTGCGCGCCGTTCAAATAGGCGTTCATCAGGCTGACGGTCAGGGCTTCGATCCCGTCGCCTTTCAGCTTGGCGAGCGCCGCGCGCACGGCGGGTTCATCAAGCGGTGCGACCTCGCGCCCCTGCGCGTCCATCCGCCCCGGCACCTCGACGGTATGTTCCAATCGCGCCAGCGGCTGCGGTTTGGGCCACACGATCCACGCGGCCAGCCCGCCGGGGACAAAGCTGCGCGCGATCTGCATGATGTCGCGGTACCCCTGCGTGGTGACAAGGCCGACGCGCGCGCCTTTGCCTTCCAGCACGGCATTGGTGGCGACCGTGGTGCCGTGCAGGAAAAAGGCGATTTCTGCCGCCGTGATTCCGGCTTGCGCCATGATCGCCTTAACCCCGGTAAGGATACCTTCAGAACTATCATGCGGGGTTGACGGGGTCTTGTGCCGCCAGAACGCGCCGCTTGCCTCGTCAAACAGCAGCAGGTCGGTGAAAGTCCCGCCCACGTCAACGCCCAATCTGTAAGTCATGCCGTGTCCTTATGCCTGTGCTGCGCGGGCGACGGCTGAAGGCAATTCGCGCCCCAGCACGCCCGCAAACCATTTGTTCGCAGCGATGGCCGCATCGAGATTGATACCTGTTTCAACGCCCGAACGCGCCATCATATAGACCAGGTCTTCGGTTGCGATATTGCCGGTAGCGCGCGGGGCAAATGGGCACCCGCCCAGCCCGCCGAGCGAGGCGTCGAACACCTGCACGCCCGCCTTGTAAGCCTCCCACGCATTGGCGATCCCGGTGCCGCGCGTGTTGTGGAAATGCGCGCGCATCGGGATTGCGGTGCCCAGCAGCGCGCCCAGCTTACCGAACAATTCGCCTGCTTCGTGCGGCGTGCCAACCCCGATAGTATCGGCCAGCGCGATTTCTTCGGGCGCTTCGGCAGCGATGTCTTCGGCGATGGCGATCACGGTTTCGTGCGCCACCTCGCCTTCAAACGGGCAGCCGAATGCGGCACTGATGGTAACCTGCGCGCGCAACCCCTCGGCGCGGGCGAAGCGCAGCATGGCGCGGGTTTCAGCGATCCCTTCGGCAATGGTCTGGCCCTGGTTCTTCTGGCCAAATGTATCGCTCGCCACGATTACGCAGCCGACCTGATCGACGCTGCGCGCGCCGTTTTCACGGGTGGTCAGCGCGCGTATCACGCCGCGTTTATTCAGCGCGAGGCCGATATAGGTGCAGTCGGCGCGGTCAGGCAGCCCAGCGATCACCACTTCGGCATCGGCCATTTGCGGCACGCGGGCCGGGTGGACGAAACTCGCAACCTCCAGCCGCCGCGCGCCGTAACCGATCATCCGGCCAATCAGGTCGAGTTTGACGGCGGTGGAGATGATCTCGGATTCGTTCTGCAACCCGTCGCGCGGGCCGACTTCGACCAGTTCGATCTGCGCAGGTGACATGATGGATCGTTGAGCCTTTCACGGTGCAGTTCGGTGACTTACTCAATTTGTATACAATTGCAATCGCGCAAGCACCTGCGTCACAGCTCTTGCGGGCCGACGGCCTTGGCAAAGGTGTGGAATGCACGGCGCAGGTGGCTGCCCATCACTGCACGCGCCCAATCAGGATCGCGCGCGGCAAAGGCAGCAATCAATTCGTCATGGTCGCGCGCCGATTGTCGCAGATCGTCGACGGAATAGGTGCGCGCGGTGCGCAGCACCACCGGCGCTTCGACCAGCTTGCCGAGCATCTGCGCCAGCCGCTGCGAATCGGCTGCATCGACGATGGCCTCATGAAAGCAGCGATTGGCTTCAAGAAAGCGCGCCACATCGGGCACAGTTTCGGCAACGGCATGTTTCAGCGCATGGTTGATCGCCTCAAGCTGCGTGATTTGCGCCTTTGTCAGCCGGCGTGCGGCCCGCTCTGCCGCGTGGCATTCGAGCATTTGGCGCAGCGCAAACATCTCCTCGATATCGTCGCGGCTCCAATCGGCGACGAACAGGCGTTTGGTGTCGCTGCGCACCAGCAGCAGTTCGTCCTCCAACCGCCGCACCGCGTCGCGCACCGGGGTGCGGCTGACTCCGGTGATCTGCGCAAGCTGGTCTTCAGTGAGCTGCTCATTGGGACTAACCGCGCCGCTAAGCAGATGCGCGCGGATCTTGGCATAGGCCTGATCTGACGCGCGGCTCACGCGCTGTCGGCTATCGTGGGGAAGGGGGGGGAAATGATGGTCATGCCGGGTCCAGTCTAAATCAGCCGCAAGATGCTGCAAGCCCTGCGGCGGCGAAAACACACTGCCTAGGCCGCTTGCGCCACATTTGCCCAAAGCACTTGACGACTGTGAATTGTATACAATAACATACATCCGAGACATCTGGCCTGTATGAACGCAGGCCGCCGACGGAGTAAGGGGGCACGCCGTGAACCGTAGCGAGATCATCGGTCTGATTGCGATGGATGGTGCCGGATCTCTGCGCTCTCTCGCGTTGGGCCGGTCGAGCGCGCCCAATTTCAACACAGATATCAATCCATGCGCGGGGCCAACGCTCTGCGCCGATTCGTTACCCGTTCCGCTGTTTTAGGAGTGCCGTTTTCATGAATGTTCGGTCGGTTCTTGCCCACGGCGCTGCGCTCAGCGCTATCGCCCTTTCCGCTCCCGCCGTCGCGCAGGATGTGTCATCCGACACTGATCCGGTGGCCGAAGAAGACAACGCGATCATCGTCACCGCGCGCCGCCAATCGGAATCGCTGCAAGATGTGCCTGCATCCGTGACCGTGTTCGGCGCAGATACACTCGCCAAAACAGGCGTGCAGCGCGCCGATGATTTCATCCAGCTGACGGCGGGCGTGACCATCGTTACCGGCACGGCTGAGGCGGGCGACACCCAGATCAACATTCGCGGGATCAACGGCGCGCGCGATGCTGAAAGCTCGGTCGCGCTGGTGGTTGACGGGATTCTGAAAACGAACACCGCGCAATTGAACCAGAATCAGGGCACGTTGCGGCAGGTCGAAATCCTCAAAGGGCCGCAGGGCGCGCTGTATGGCCGCAACGCAGCAGCTGGCGCGATTGTTATCCAGACGATCAAGCCCGGCGATACGCTGGAAGGCGGCATCACGGTTCGCGCGGCGCAGGACAACACGTACCTCGCCACCGGCTTTGTTTCGACCCCGATTGGCGAGAATGCGGGTCTGGTGCTGTCGGGCAATTATTCTACCACCGACGGGTTCTTCCGCAACAGCTTCCTCAATTCCGATACTGTCGACGATCAGGAAAGCTGGGGGATCGACGGGCGGTTCGTGGCCGAGCTTGGCCCCAATACTGAAATTGATATCAAAGCGCGATATGCCGAGCTGTCGGGCGCGTCGATCAATTTTAACGCCACCTTCCATCTGCCCAATTTTGCCGCAGTTGACCCGGCGTTCTTCGAAGACGTGAACGACCACCCGTTCAATTTCTATTCGAATATCCGCCCCACCAACAATCAGCAGACGTTCGAGGTTTCGGGCAAGGTCGAGCATGAGTTTGACGCTGTTACACTGACCGCGTGGGCGCTTTACAGCGATGTTGATCAGGCGCTGACGGCAGACGGCACCTCGGCTGACTTTGCACGCTTCACCTTCCCCGGCGCAACCCCGGCATCGGTTGCGGCTGCCAATGCCTGCGCTGCCAGCACGACCGCACTGACCGGGTTCCCGGTCAATGCCCCGGGCTTTATCGGCGCCAGCCCGATCCCGTTCATCTTCAACCCGGCAACCGGATCGACGTTTGGGCCATACAGCCCGACCACCTGCGACGGCACCCAGTTCCAGATCCGCGAACAGAGCGATATCAGCGGCGAAGTCCGCCTAGCCTCGAACGGGGATGGGGACGTTAATTGGCAGCTTGGTGCCTATTACCTCCATATCGACCGCGAGGTCGGGGTCAGCCTTGGCGCAGATTTGGGCTTTGGGGTCACGCAGCAATTGTTCAATGCGCCGGGTTCGAACAACCCCACGACGCAGCTGTATAATGACGCATTTTCGACCGACGTTTACGCGCTGTTTGCATCGGTCGATGCCGATCTGTCGGATCGGTTCACCGTCAGTCTTGCCGGACGCTATGATATCGAGGATCGCAGCGTCAGCAGCTTGGTGCCCGCCGCGTTTGATCCGATTACCGGCGGCACGATCAATCCCGGCCAACTGGTCGTCGGAGGCGTTATTCAGCCAATCCCCGATCAGTCAGCGACCTTCCGGCAGTTCCAGCCCAAGATTTCGCTGCGGTACGAGTTGACCGACGACGTCAATCTGTATGGCAACTGGGGGATTGGGTTCAAATCGGGCGGGTTCAACAATCAGGGGTCAGCCGCGATTGTGGATCAGGCGTTCAACCAGTTCATCGGCACCAATGTGCTGATCGAGGATCAATACCGTAAGGAAGTGTCGAGTGCGTTTGAAGGCGGGATCAAGGGCAACCTGTTGAACGGCGCGGTAACATTCGATCTGGCCGGCTATTACACCACCATCGACGATATGCAGTTTTTTGAATTTTTCGTCGGCGGCTTTGGCCTGCTGCGGGTGGTGTCGAACATTGACAAGGTTGAAGTTTACGGCGGCGAGGTCAATCTGACCGCAAAGATCGTTGATGGGTGGACCGTGTTTGGTTCGGCCAATGTCACTGAAAGCGAGATCAAGGAAAACGCCTCGCGCCCGGTCACGGTCGGTAACAATTCGCCCTATACGGCTGATTACACGATCAACCTTGGCACCCAGCTTGATTTGCCGATCAGCAATGCCATCGATTTCGTCACCCGGGCCGATTATCGCATCACCGGGCCAACATCGTTCCACACCTTGCAGGATAATACCAATCCGACATTGTTCAGCGGGTTACTGCCGGGGTCGGCGCTGGCGCTGCCGGCCTTTGTTGGCGACGCTGATTTTTCCAACACGCGGCGCGATGCATTCGGCGTGGTGGATATGCGGGTTGGGCTGGAAGGGGAGCGCTGGTCAGTATTCGC
>JBBRFG010000071.1:0-12267 GCA_038224685.1 Sphingomonadales bacterium | reverse complement strand
GTGCCGCTTGCTATCGCTTTCGAGCGCGGCGAGCTGATCTTCGAAGATCATTTTGGAATCGTATAATAGCCGCCCGATCAGGGTCGATTTGCCATCATCCACGCTGCCGCAGGTGATGAAGCGCAGCAGGCTTTTGTTCTGATGCGCTTGTAGATAGGCATCAATATCGTCGGCGATGAGCGCATCGGTTTGAAAGCTGGAAGGGGCGTCCATTAGAAATACCCCTCCTGCTTTTTGTCTTCCATCGAAGCTGACTGGCCTTTGTCGATGGCGCGGCCCTGCCGTTCGGAACCAGTGGCAAGCAGCATCTCTTGAATAATGTCGTTCATCTCGGTCGCGTCGCTGATCGTGGCGCCAGTGAGCGGATAACAGCCCAGCGTGCGGAACCGGACCGGGCGCATCACAGGCACTTCGCCGGGTTCCAGCCGGAAGCGTTCGTCATCGACCACAAGGATCATGCCATCGCGCTCCACCGTCGGGCGCTCTTTCGAGAAATACAGCGGCACGATGTCGATCTGCTCAATCGCGATATACTGCCAGATATCAAGCTCGGTCCAGTTCGAGATCGGAAATACGCGAATGCTTTCGCCTTTGGATTTTTTGGCGTTGTAGAGGTTCCATAGCTCGGGCCGCTGGTGTTTGGGATCCCACCGGTGCGCGGCGTTGCGGAACGAGAAAATCCGTTCTTTGGCGCGCGCCTTTTCTTCGTCACGCCGTCCACCGCCGAACGCTGCATCAAACCCATGTGCGGTCAGCGCGCGCTTAAGCGGGTCGGTCAGCTGAGCCTGCGAATACAACGCGCTGCCAGTGTCAAACGGGTTGATACCCTGCACTTCGGCATCGTCGTTCTGCGCAACAATCAGGTTCAGGCCATATTCGCGCACGGTATGGTCGCGGTGGGCAAGCAGGTCGGCAAAGTCCCATCCGCTCGCCACGTGCAGCATCGGAAACGGCGGGGGCGATGGGTAAAACGCTTTCCTCGCCAGATGCAGCATGACCGAAGAATCCTTACCCACCGAATAGAGCATCACCGGGTTTTCTGCCTCGGAAACGACTTCGCGAAAGATGTGGATGCTTTCGGCTTCAAGCCGTTCAAGATGGGTCAGGCTGCGCATGGCATCGCCGCTACACCCTGCGAGGCCCAAGACAACCACAGTTTTGGTTGGGGCGGGCCAAGCGCAGGCATAGTCGCCAATAGTCTGCACTGGCGCGCCGCGATGTTCGGGCAAGGTGGGTTGTCGCTGCACAAACCACTCGTCTATGGACAGCGGCGCACCATTAATCATCATTCTTGCACAAGGACCGCCGGAGCCGACGATGGCTATCCCATTGACGCTTTTGACGCTGGCAGCGTTGCCGTTTGCTGCCGCGCTGGCGATTGCGCTGGCGCCAACGGGCGCGCGGGCGGTGCATTCGGGTATCGCGGGCGGAGCAAGTGCGCTGGGGCTTGGGCTGTTGGCGACGTTGGCCGGGCGCGTGATTGGCGGAAATACCCCATCGGCCAACTGGGATTGGGTGCCTGCGCTCGGGCTAAACCTCACGTTGATGGTTGACCCGTTGGGGCTGATGTTTGCCGGGCTCATCCTTGGCATCGGTGGGCTGGTGGTGGTTTTTGCCCATTTCTATCTTGACGAAGGCGAGGCGACCGCCCGGTTCTTTGCCAGCCTGATGCTGTTCCAGGGTGCGATGCTGGGGATCGTGATCGCGGGCAATGTGCTGCTGCTGCTGGTGTTCTGGGAGCTGACCAGCCTGACCTCGTTCCTGTTGATCGGGTTCTGGCAGCACAAGGCCGAAGCGCGGGCGGGCGCGCGCATGGCGTTGGCGGTGACCGGCGGCGGGGGGCTTGCGCTGATCGGGGGGATGGTGCTGCTCGGCGTGGTGGCCGGATCGTTTGATCTGGCGACGGTGCTGGAACGCGGCGACATCGTGCGCGGATCGTCGTGGTATCCGGTGTTGCTGGGGCTGATCCTGCTGGGATGTTTTACCAAATCGGCGCAGTTCCCGTTCCATTTCTGGCTGCCGCACGCGATGGCTGCGCCGACCCCGGTCAGCGCCTATCTGCATTCGGCGACGATGGTGAAAGCGGGGGTGTTCCTGCTGGCGCGGCTGTGGCCGGTGTTGGCAGGCACCGATCTTTACACCGTCATCGTCAGCAGCGTCGGCCTGATCACGATGATTTTCGGCGCCGCTGTGGCGCTGTTTCGGCATGATCTTAAAAGCATTCTGGCCTATTCTACCATCAGCCAACTGGGTCTGCTGGTGATGCTGCTGGGCTTTTCGCTTGAGGCAGCGGCGCTGGCAGCGGTGCTACACATTCTTAACCACGCAGCATTCAAGGCGGCGCTGTTTATGAGCGCGGGGATCGTCGAGCATGAAACCGGCACGCGTGATATCCGGCGGCTGGGCGGGTTGGCCAAGGTCATGCCGATCACCGCAATTGTCGCGACGCTGGCGGCGGCTTCGATGGCTGGGCTGCCGCCGCTGGGCGGGTTTATTTCCAAGGAATTGATGCTTTACGAAACACCAAAGGTCGCGTTGTTTGGCCTGCCGTGGCTGGTGCCGGTGCTGGCGACCATCGGCGC
Source organism: Sphingomonadales bacterium (assembly GCA_038224685.1). GTDB lineage: Bacteria > Pseudomonadota > Alphaproteobacteria > Sphingomonadales > Sphingomonadaceae > Erythrobacter. Next base: position 9,685 of record JBBRFG010000071.1, on the reverse strand, counting down.
GGCGCTGTCAGTCGGTTACTCGCTGCGGCTGGCGGCGCATCTGTTTTTTGGCGCACCGCGGCAGGCAGAGCCGTTTGCCCGCGCGCATGATCCGGTGGCCGGAATGTGGGCTTCGCCTGCGCTGCTGACGGTGGTGGCCGTGTTGCTCGGACTTGTTCCGATGCTGATCGCCGCTCCGCTGGTGGGAGGGGTGACGGGGGCTGTGACTGGCGGCGCGGTGCCCGAATTTGATCTGGCGTTGTGGCACGGCGTCAACCTTGCGCTGATCCTCAGCCTGATCGCGGTGGCGGGCGGCGCGTTGCTGCTGTGGCGGCACGCAGGCCTGCTGGCGCTGTGGGAGCGCGCGCACTGGCCCGATGCCAAGCATATCTTCACCCGCGTGCTGGGCTTTGCTGACAAATGGGTGCGCAAGGCGCTGGTTGCGACGCACACGCCGTCGCTGCAAAACATGCTGCTGGCCAGTTTCGCGGTGATTGCGGCGCTGATGATCGACGGCGCGCTGGTCGGCGGCGGCGTGTTTACGGGCACGCGCCCCGGCTTGCCAGCGTCAGCCCCGGCGATTGCCGCTTGGGCACTGTTGATCGCAGCGACCGCCGCGGTGGTCAACGATGCGCGCCAGCGGTTTCGCGTGCTGATCACCATCAGCGTCATTGGCCTGGTCATGAGCCTTGCGTTCGTACGCTTTTCCGCGCCCGATCTGGCGCTGACGCAGATTTCAGTCGAGGTGGTGACCGTGTTGCTGCTGTTGCTCGCATTGAACCTGCTGCCAAAAACGCCGCCGCTGTTGTCGTCCGCGCCGCGCAAGTGGCGTGACGGGGCGCTGGCGGTCATCGGCGGGATGCTGGTTGGCGGCGTGGCTTGGGCGATGCTGACCCGCGATCCGGGACCAAGCATTGCCGCCTATCACTTGGCCAATGCCAAGCCCGGAGGGGGGGGCACCAATGTCGTCAACGTAATCCTCGTTGATTTCCGCGCGTTTGATACGCTGGGTGAGATCATCGTGCTGGGCATCGCGGGGCTGGGCATTTTCGCGCTGCTCGATACCACTGCGGTCGGCGCGGCCGCTGCTCGGCTGCGGCAATGGCGCGCGGACATGCCGCATTCGCCCGAACGCCACCCGATCATGCTGGTGATGGCCAGCCGGATCGTTCTGCCGCTGACATTGACGGTGGCGATTTACCTGTTCGTGCGCGGGCACAATCAGCCCGGCGGCGGGTTCATCGCTGCGTTGGTAGTGGCGATTGCGTTCCTGGTGCAATATCTTGCCGCCGGGTTCGACTGGTCGGACCGGCGGCGCCGGTTTGGCGAACACCAGATGATTGCGTGGGGCGTGCTGACGGCGATGGTGACCGGGTTTGGTGCGATGGCGTTGGGTGCAAATTTCCTCACTTCGACCTTCGACTATTTCAGCCTGCCACTGATCGGCAAATTTGAACTGGCGAGCGCCATGCTGTTCGACACCGGCGTGTTTTTGACCGTGTTTGGCGCGGTGATGCTGGCATTGGCGCAGCTGAGCCATATCTCTGGACGCGCTGCCCGCGCCGCAGACCCTTCAAGCCCTGCAAAGGCTGCGGAGGGTGCCAGGCCATGACTTACGAATTCCTGGTGGCCAGCGCGATTGGCGTGCTGGTGGCAGGCGGCATTTTTCTGGCCCTGCGCGCCCGCACCTTTCAGGTGGTGCTGGGCCTCACGCTGCTGTCCTACGCGGTCAATCTGTTCCTGTTCGCATCTGGACGGCTGGTGCTGAACCGCCCGCCGATTTGGGACAAGGCGGTGACGGAATACACCGATCCGCTGCCGCAGGCGCTGGTGCTTACCGCGATCGTGATCACCTTTGGGATGACCGCATTTGTGGTGATTCTGGCGCTGCGCAGTTTTCTGGAAACCGGCAGCGATCATGTCGATGGCGACGCCGTGCCTTGCGATGCGCAGGACGGGACGGCGGGCAATAGCGCCGGTCAAGACGCACCGGAGCAGCCGTGACCGCCATGACTTTCGCCGATCACCTGCCAATCTTGCCGGTCGCTATCCCCGCGATTGCGGCGCCGTGTGCGCTGCTGATGATGCGGCGGCGGCGGGGTCTTGCGACCGGCATTGCATTTGCGTCATGCCTTGCGATGCTTTGCGTTGCTTTGGCATTGTTGGCGCGGGCATCCGACGGGACAATTACAGCCTATGCGCTGGGCGAATGGCCCGCGCCGTTCGGCATCGTGCTGGTGGCGGATCGGCTGGCGGCGATGATGCTGGTGCTCGCTGCCACGCTCGCGCTGATTGCCCTGCTGCACGCGGTCGTCACCCGCGCTGATCGCAAGGGCTGGCATTTCCACGCGCTGTTCCAGTTTCAGCTGATGGGATTGAACGGCGCGTTCCTAACCGGCGATCTGTTCAACCTGTTTGTGTTTTTTGAAGTGCTGCTGATCGCATCATATGGCTTGATGCTGCACGGCCAAGGCCCGGCGCGGTTAAAGGCAGGGGTGCAATATGTCGTGGTCAATCTGGTCGGGTCATCGGTATTTCTGATCGCACTGGGGCTGCTTTACGCGCTGACCGGCACGCTCAACATGGCCGATATGGGGCTGAGGGTGGCCGCAGTCTCGCCCGCAGATCAGGGTCTGCTGCGGATTGCCGCGCTGCTGCTCGTCAGTGTGTTTGCGTTAAAGGCAGCGGTGGCACCGCTGCACCTGTGGCTGGTGCGCACCTATGCGGTATCGACCCCGGCGGTCGCTGCGCTGTTTGCGATTATGACCAAGGTTGGGGTCTATGCGCTGATCCGGGTGGTGCCGCAGGTGTTCGGCGATGGCGCGGGCGCAGCGGCATGGGTGCCTGCGCCTTATCTGTTGCCCGCCGCGATGGTGAGCGCCGTGATCGGGTTTGCAGGCGTGTTCGCCGCGCGCAGCCTGTCGGAACAGGCCGCCTATGCCGTAATCGGATCGACCGGGACGCTGTTGATCGCAGTAGCAGGCTGGCAGGCCGAAACGCTGGGCGCGGGCCTGTATTACCTGGTTCATTCGACCATTGCCGCAGCCGCGCTGTTTCTGGTCGCAGATGTGGTTGCCCGGCGGCGGGGCACCTTTGGCGATAGCGCCAAGCCCGGCCCGGCCTTTGCCGGTCGCAGCGCGGTGGGACTGATGTTCATGCTTGCCGCGATTGCCACCACCGGCCTGCCGCCGCTGTCTGGCTTTATTGGCAAGCTGTTGATCCTGAAATCGGTCACCGTGCTGCCAGACTGGGGCTGGGCGTGGGGTGTGATCCTTGGCACAACCTTGATCGGCGTAATCGGCTTTGCTCGGGTGGGCAGCAGCGTGTTCTGGAAACTGGCAGGCGATGCCAAAGCGCTAAGATCAGCCGCAACCCGGGCCGATCTGGCCGCGCCCGCCATCGCATTGGCGTTGCTGGCCGCGCTATCCGCAGGCGCAGGCTGGGCGAGCGCTTATGCCAATGCCGCCGCCGCGCAGGTGCTGGACCGAGCGGCTAGCGCCCACGCGGTGTTGGGGGAGGGCGCGCGATGAGCCGTATGTTGCCGCACCCGGGCCTCAGTTTACTGCTGGTGGTGATGTGGATGGTGATGGTGGGTGATCTCACCTTTGGCACGCTGTTTTTGGGGCTGGTGATGGGCATCGGCGTGCCGCTGTTCACCGCGCCGTGGTGGCCGGGGCGGCCCAAGGTGCGCTTGCTGCCAGCCATCGCCTATGTCGGCATGGTGCTGTGGGACATCATAGTGGCCAATTTTCAGGTCGCGGCGATCATCCTGTTCAAGCCCACCCGCGATTTGCGCCCGGCATGGCTGACAATTCCGCTCGAACTGACTTCGCCCGAGGCGATCACGGTGTTTGCTGGCACCATCAGCCTGACGCCCGGCACGGTGTCGAGCGACATTTCTGCCTGCGGGCAGTATCTGCTGGTGCACGCGCTCCACGCCCCTGATCCAGCCGCAGAAATCGCCAAAATCAAGACGCGGTACGAGACGCGGTTGACAAGGATTTTCGTATGATCAGCCCTGTCCTGACTTGGGCGCTCGGCGTCGGCTTTGGCGCGCTTGGGATCGCGCTGGCGCTTAACCTGTGGCGGTTGTTCAAGGGGCCGGGAGCGACTGACCGGATTTTGGCGCTCGATACGATGGTGATCAATGTTATCGGGATCATCGTGCTCGGCGGGATCGCCGGGGGCAATGGCACCTCATTCGAAGCCGCGCTGCTGCTGGCGATGGTCGGATTTGTCGGCACGGTTGCCTATGCCAAATTCCTGCTGCGCGGGGATATCATCGAATGATCGCAGGCGTGCCTTGGGCCGAAGTGCTGGTCGCCGCGCTGATCGTGCTGGGCAGCGGGTTCGTGCTGGTTGGCAGCTGGGGGCTGGTGCGCCTGCCATCGCTGATGGAGAGGCTGCACGGCCCGACTAAGGCAACTACGCTGGGGCTGGGGGCGATGCTGGTGGGATCGGTCGCCTATTTCCAGATCGTCAGGGGCGAATGGACGACGCATGAAATGCTGGTGTCGGTGTTCCTGTTCGTCACCGCGCCAATATCGGCCAACATGATCGCCAAGGTGCATCTGCACCGGCTGCGGCAGGGTGACCCGACCGAACCGGTCGGCTTGGCAGGCTCGCCGCTTGCGCCCTCGGCAACGGCCGATTGGGCTACGCATGAAGCCCCGCATGAAGGCACGCCCGGCGATCTGGCTGGCGACTGAGGGGGGTAAGGCAGGCGCGGGACCAAGAGGGCCGTCGCACCCAAACCGCTTGCCTTTCGTGCCCCCCGCGCTTATCCGCGCGCTCTTCACTGACACGAATCAATCTGCCTGCCTGGCGAAAAGGGCTGCCATGGCCGGTTTCGACGTGTCTCACCTAGGAGATCAAAATGCCCAAGCTGAAGACCAAGAGCGGTGTGAAGAAACGCTTCAAAATCACCGCCACCGGCAAGGTCAAGCACGGCGTCGCTGGAAAGCGTCACCGCCTGATGAGCCACAATGCGAAGTATATCCGCCAGAATCGCGGGACATCGGTGTTGTCGTCGCACGACACGCCGACGATCAAGAAATGGGCGCCCTACGGGCTGGATTGATTCGAGCGGCTAACGCCGCTGCCGGGCCTACCCGCTCCTCCGCCCTTCCACCCGGATGATCACCCGGTAGGTTCCGGGTGGAAGGGCGGGGGAGCGGGTAGGCCCGGTCTCGTGACTGAAAGGAACACAAAGATATGACTCGCATCAAACGCGGGGTTACCACCCGCACCAAACACAAGCGGTTACTCGAACAAGCCAAGGGCTATCGCGGTCGCCGCAAGAACACCATTCGCGTCGCGCGTCAGGCGGTCGAAAAGGCTGGCCAGTACGCTTACCGTGATCGCAAGATCAAAAAGCGCACGTTCCGCGGGCTCTGGATCCAGCGCATCAACGCCGCTGTCCGCATCGAAGGGCTGACCTATTCGCAGTTCATGCACGGTATCAAGCTGGCCGGGATTGAACTCGACCGCAAGGCGATGGCCGATCTGGCGATGAACGAAGGCGGCGCATTTGCCGCTGTGATCGCACAGGCCAAGGCAGCCCTGCCAGCCTAAACCGGCAGCGGGACAATTCCGCGCGTAGGGATAAGATGCACGATTAACGGCGAGCCGCCCTGGATTATACCGGTGCAGGCTCGCCTTTTTTGTTGGAATTGTATGAAACCGCCAACATCCTTGTAGAATCGCGTCAGATGCGCCACGTGTAGGTGATGGGGGACACATCAGACAGCGGCGCCGCGCGCGAACTGGTGCCTCCGGCTAGCTACCGGCTTAAAGCAGAATTCCGCGAACCGCCCGCGCAGTTTGAAGGATGCTTCACCACCTTTTACCACCTGACGCTGGAGGCGGATGAACCGGGCCTGCGGTTGACCGATTACCTCCAGCCCGAATGGGCCAACCTGCGTTTTTTCTGCGGCGGCACGCCGGATGCCGCGATGGGCGCGACGCGCATCAGCGGGGCCCGGTTCGTTGCCAGCGGGGCGAGCGTGCTGCCTTGCCGGTTTACCCTTGGGCCGGTGCGGATGTGGGGAGTGGGAATCCTGCCGCTTGGCTGGGCGCGGTTGCTTAACGCCGACGCCAGCAGCTGCGCCAATATCATCTGCGACGGCGCGGCCCATCCTGCGTTCCAGCGGTTCGCCGAGCTAACCGATACGCTGTGCAATCCTGAGGCGCAGATCGAAGAACAGTTCGATGCGTTGGTCACAACCATGGCGCGGCTGATGCGCCCCGCGCGTGACGATTCCCGCATCCGCCGTATTCATAGCGAGTTGGTGGGCGGCGATCATCTGTCGGTGCATGATCTGGCCGATGCCTGCGCGATGAGCATTCGCACGATGGAGCGGTTGTGTATGCGCCATTTCGGATTTTCGCCCAAGCTGCTGATGCGCCGCCAACGGTTTATGCGCACGGTGACCACCTTCATGCTTCACCGCGGCAGCCGCTGGACCGAAGCGATGGACGCCGAGTACCACGATCAGGCGCAGTTCACCCGCGAGTTCCATGAATTCATGACCATGAACCCGAGCGAATACGCCGCGCTCGACCATCCGATCCTGACCTCGTTCATGGAAGCGCGGGCGCGGGTTTGGGGTAGCGCGGCGCAAACGCTCGACGCGCCATCCTTAACGCCCCGCTGACATAGCGTTATCGCGTTTGGCTGCTGATCTCTGCCGCGCGCTTGGTCAGTCCTGACCGGCGCGGCCAGTCGCGCTTTGCAAAATGTGTGATTAACCGCTAGCGGACGGGCGCGAAATCCCGCTTGCAGAACACTCAGGGCCATGACCGACATTACCTCCCAGAAAGACGCCGCGCTGGCCGCGATTGCCGTAGCGACGAGCCTTGACGCGCTTGAAGCGCAGCGGCTCGAAACCTTGGGCAAGAAAGGTTGGGTCAGCCTAGCCCTGAAGACGCTGGGCGCGATGAGTCCGGATGAACGCAGCGCTGCGGCGCCCGCGATCCAAACCGCGCGCGCCGCGATTGCCGAAGCGCTGGATGCCAAGAAAGCTGCACTGGAGACGGCGGAACTGGAGGCACGGTTAGGGCGCGAGACGGTCGACCTGACGCTTCCGGCCCAAGCTGCGCCGCGCGGATCGGTGCATCCGGTTTCGCAGGTGATGGATGAACTGGCGGAAATCTTTGCCGATCTGGGCTTTGCAGTGGCGACCGGGCCGGAGATTGAGGACGACTGGCACAATTTCACCGCGCTCAATATGGATGAAACCCACCCGGCGCGGGCGATGCACGATACGTTCTATTTCCCGGATAAAACCTCCGACGGACGCGAGATATTATTGCGCACCCACACCTCACCCGTTCAGATCCGCTCGATGCTTGCCCAAGGCGCGCCGATCCGCATCATTGCGCCGGGCCGCGTTTATCGCAGCGACAGCGACGCCACTCATACCCCGATGTTTCACCAAGTCGAAGGGCTGGTGGTGGGCAAGGACATCCACCTCGGCCACCTGAAATGGACGCTGGAGACCTTCTTCAAGGCGTTCTTTGAGCGGGAGGATATTGTCCTGCGCCTGCGCCCGTCCTACTTCCCTTTCACCGAACCCAGTGTCGAGGTTGATGTCGGCTATTCGAACGAAGGTGGCCGCCGCGTGGTCGGTGGGCACGGCGATGCGCCGGGCCATGAATGGATGGAAATCGGCGGCAGCGGAATGGTCAACCGCCGCGTGCTCGCATTCGCTGGGATCGACGCGGATGAATATCAAGGCTTTGCATTTGGCCTTGGGATCGACCGGATTGCGATGCTGAAATACGGGATGAATGATTTGCGCGCCTTCTTCGATGGCGATCCGCGCTGGTTGCAGCACTATGGATTCAGCCCGCTCGATCAGCCGACGCTGTCCGCCGGGGTGGGAGCGCGCCGATGAAGTTTTCGCTCACCTGGCTCAAGGATCATCTTGAAACCACCGCCACGCTCGCAGAAATCTGCGATGCGCTCAACGCCATCGGGCTTGAGGTCGAAGGTGTCGAAGACCCGGCGCAGCGGCTGGCGGGCTTTCGCATCGCCCACGTGCTGACCGCCGCGCGCCATCCCGATGCTGACAAGTTGCAGGTGCTCACCGTCGACACCGGCGAAGGCCCGGCGTTGCAGGTTGTGTGCGGCGCGCCCAATGCGCGGGCGGGGATGAAGGGCGTGCTGGGGCTGCCGGGCGCGGTGGTGCCCAGCAATGGCATGGTGCTGCGCAAAAGCGCGATCCGGGGTGTCGAATCCAACGGCATGATGTGTTCGGTGCGTGAGCTGGAACTGGGCGAGGATCACGACGGGATCATCGAATTGCATGATGAGGCTCCGATCGGCAAAAGCTTTGCCGAATACCACGGATCAAGCCCGGTGATCGAAGTTGCAGTGACGCCCAACCGGCCCGATTGCATGGGGGTTTACGGCATCGCCCGCGATTTGGCGGCCAAGGGGCTGGGGACATTAAAGCCGATTGCGATCCCCGCTTTCGCCGCAGCGGGCGCATGTCCGGTCGCAATTCGCACTGACGATGTTGCGGGCTGCCCGGCGTTTTATGGCCGGGTGATTACCGGGGTCACCAATGGCGCGTCGCCCGACTGGCTGCAAGCGCGGTTGAAAAGCGCAGGGCAACGCTCGATCTCGCTGTTGGTCGATCTGACCAATTATCTGATGCTGGGCTTTGGCCGTCCGGCGCATGTCTATGACCTCGCCAAGCTTTCGGGGGCGGTGACGGCGCGGCGAGCCAAGGATGGCGAGCAGGTGCTGGCGCTCAACGACAAGACCTACACGCTGGATGACAGCATGGTGGTGATCACCGACGCCGTTCGAGTCCACGACATCGCCGGGATCATGGGCGGCGAGCACTCGGGCGTTAGCGATGCGACCACCGATGTGCTGCTCGAAATCGCGTACTTCGATCCCGCCCGTATCGGCGCGACCGGGCGCAAGCTTGGGTTAGCGAGCGATGCGCGCACCCGGTTTGAACGCGGAGTGGACCCTGAGTTTCTGGATATTGGTCTCGAACTGCTGAGCGGCCTGATCGTTGAACTTGCAGGCGGTACTGCCAGCGACGTGGTGCGCGCCGGTTCACCACCGAGCGCGGCGAAAGTAATCGCGTTCGATCCCGGTCTGACCCTCCGCCTTGGCGGGGTGGATGTGGCGCGCGGCGAGCAACAGCGTATCCTCGAAAGTCTCGGCTTTAGCGTTAGCGCGGATTTTGTGGTCACCTGCCCACTGCGCCGCCCCGATATCGAAGGCCCGGCTGATCTGGTTGAGGAAGTCGTGCGCATCTACGGGCTCGACAAGGTGGCAAGCGTCGCCCTGCCGCGCGCGGAAGGCGTTGCCCGCCCGACCGCGACGGCGCAGCAGAAACTCGAACGCGGATTGCGCCGCGCGGCTGCGGCGAGCGGGCTGAACGAAGCCATAACTTGGAGCTTTTTGCCCGAATGGGCGGCGGAGCATTTTGCACCCGAAGACCAAGCCCTGTGGGTGCTCGCCAATCCGATCAGCGAAGATCTGAAAGCGATGCGCCCCTCGTTGCTGCCCGGCCTGCTGATGGCGGCCAAGCGTAACGCGGATCGCGGCGCGAACGTCTCGCGGCTGTTCGAGATTGGGCGGCGCTATTTCCGCGCTGGCGATGGCTTGAGCGATGAAAAGCCAACGCTCGGCATCGTACTGGCGGGTGAGAAAACGCCGCGCGGCTGGCAGGCGGGCAAG
>JBBRFG010000070.1:0-12362 GCA_038224685.1 Sphingomonadales bacterium | reverse complement strand
GTGATCAACGCCGGCGTTTCCGGCGATACGACCGCCGCAGGGCTGAACCGCTTGGAATTTACGCTGGCGGCGCAGGACGAAGCGCCCGACCTGTTGATACTGGAATTGGGCGGCAATGATCTGCTGCGGGGGCTTGCGCCGGAACAGACCAAAGCCAATCTTGGCAAGATGTTGGCGATCCTCAAGCAGCAGAATGTGCCGGTGCTGCTGATGGGAATGCGCAGCCCCCCCAATTACGGGCCGGAATTCCAAGCTGAGTTCGATGCGGTCTACCGCGATCTCGCCAAGCAATATGGCGCAGACCTGATCCCGTTCTGGCTGGACGATATTTACCGCGATCCCGAACTGTTCCAGTCTGACCGCATCCACCCCACAGCGGAAGGGATCGAGCGGCTGGTCGCGGCAACTCTGGGCGACGTTGAGGGCGCACTTCCGGCGAAGGAGTAACCGATTGCGCGCTCCGCCGCGTAGGCGGCGGCCTCTTGCGCCAAAGCTGAGCCGCCTGAGATCCCCCTGCGCGGGGACTCACAAACGCTCGACGCTCCCACCGGAAACGCGCCAGATTGCCGCTTCGGCGCGGATCGCATCGAACGGGGCGAGTTCAGTGCCGGTCATCCATACTTGCGCCGCGCCGCCGCGCAGCCGTCGGAAAAGTTCGGTGCGGCGGACGGGATCAAGATGGGCGGCGACTTCATCAAGCAACAGCACGCTGGGCCGCCCGGCAGACGCAAGGATGCTGTGGGCCAGCGTAATCGCGATCAGCATCGCTTTTTGTTCGCCAGTTGAACACGATGCTGCGGCCTGACGGGTGCTTGCCATAACCACTTCCAGTTCATCGCGCTGCGGGCCGGATAGCGCGCGCTTCGCCGCGCGGTCACGCGGGCGCTGGCGGGTCAGCTCGGCGCGCAGACCAACCTCGTCCACCGGCCCGCCGGGGCGGTAAGTGAGGGCAGGGCGGGCAAAGGGTTCGGGCGGCAGGGCCGAAAGTTCATCGACCAACCGCGCGACCAGCTGTGCGCGCGTGCTTGCCACCGCTGCGCCGTGATCGGCCACCTGTGTCTCAATCGCGTCCAACCAGCGCGCATCGCCGCCATTTTCCAGCAAGCGCCCGCGTTCCCGCAAAGCCGCTTCAAATGCGCCCACCCGCCGCGCATGATCCGGCGCGATGGCGAGAGCCATACGGTCCACGAACCGCCGCCGCGCGCCGGCGCTGTCGGTGAACAATCCGTCCATTGCCGGGGTAAGCCAGCTCAGCGCCAGCCATTCTGCCAAGCTTGCCGCGCTGGCCGGCGCGCCATTGACCCGCACCAGCCGCCGTCCGGGCTGCCCGGCTTCGGTGTAGGTGCCAAGTCGCGCAGAAATGGTGCCCGCTTCGATCAGGCTGGCACCGACGGCGAAGGGCAGAGGCTGGTCGCTCGGAACAGCGCGGCGCGCAATTTCGCCGAGGTTCGCGCGCCTTAAGCCGCGCCCGGGGCCGAGCAGCGACAGCGCTTCGAGCAGATTGGTTTTGCCTGCACCATTATCACCCACCAGCAGGTTGAAATGCGCCGTATCCGCCAGCGTGGTCGCGGCGTGATTGCGAAAATTTTCAAGGCTGATCTTGCTGAGCGCCATAGCGTCCCGGCGGGTAGCACAGGGCGGCGATTTGGCCAGCGCGCGAGCGGCAAAATTGACAATCCCAACCTTTGGGAATTTTTGCCAAGCTTTCGTTCAGGTGAATGGACTGTCGTCGCCGTGAAAGCATAAGAATGGCGCAAATCAGCCATTTTTTGAATTTGGCACGGCCTATGCAGAGTGTTCTACGTCCCCGGGATGGTCCCGCCGGATAGTGAAAACCACCACGGAGATAAGATCATGAACGCTATTAACCTTTCGAACCGCTTGTTTGCCGCTGCTTTCTCGGTCGCCATTTCGGCAGCGTTCTTTGCCTGTGCAATCATCCCTGCCAGCCCCGGCCTGGTTGCTTAAGCCTGACGTCACCCCGCTCATTTACAAGGACCAACTACCATGTTCATTTCTGAAACCGGCGCTCGCTTCGTCTCTGCTGCCTTTGCCATTGTGCTGACGTTTGCTAGCTTTGCTTATGCGATCGTTCCTGCCAGCCCCGGCCTTATCGCCTGATCGTCCACCATTCTCTTAGGAGTTCGACTGAAATGAACAACCTAACCCGCAATTCCGATGGCAAGCCGCCCCGCGCTGGCTTCCGCCTCGATAAGGCCAACGGCAAGGTCTTTGGCGTGTGCGCCGGGATTGGTGACCATTTCGGCATCGATACGATGCTGGTGCGGATCGGCTTTGTCGCCGCGACCCTGTTCAGCTTCGGCGCGCCGGTGTTGATTTATCTCGCAGTAGCGCTGATCGCTGACTGAGCGCGGCCAACCCACAACCGTCCGCCGCCTGCCCAACTACATCGCGCTGATACCGCCATCCAATTTCAGCTCTGCCCCGGTCATAAACCGGCTTTCATCGCTGGCAAGATAGACCACCGCATTGGCAATATCGTTGGGCTCACCCACGAATTTCAGCGGGATCTGGCGCGCCAGCTTCTCCAGCAAAACATCCCGGTCAAGCGACGCCGCCTTGGCTGTCCCATCCAGGATCGGGGTATCGACAAAGGTCGGGTGGATCGAATTGCTGCGGATGTTCATGCCCTTTTTCGCGCAGTGCAGCGCGATTGATTTCGACAGCATCCACACCGCCGCCTTTGATGCATTATAAGCGGGCATCGTGTCGCTCGCGATCAGGCCCGCAATGCTCGATATGTTGATGATCGATCCAGGTGCGTGTTCGCGCATCAGCGGCAGTGCCTTTTGGCAGCCATGGAAAATCGAATTGACGTTAATGTCAAAACAGCGCTGCCAATCGTCAAAGGTGCAGGCCTCGATATTGCCAGCCACCCCGATCCCGGCATTGTTGACCAGCACGCTAAGCCCGCCCAGATGTTCGCGCGCCGCATCGACGGCGATTTCCCATTGGGCCGGATCGGTCACGTCATGCGCGATGGCGAAGGCAGTGCCTGCGCCCATTTCGGCATTGATGATCGCCGCTGTTTCGGCAGCGCCCGCCGCGTTGATGTCAGTCGCCAGCACCCGCGCGCCTTCTTGCGCCAACCGGATGCAGTGTGCCCGGCCCAGTCCCTGCGCTGCGCCTGTGACCAGTGCGAGCTTGCCCGCTACCCGTCCTGCTTTTGGCCGTCCTGCCATAATTAAATCCTCTCCCAAATATCCCGGTGTCAGTAACATCGCTATGCGCACATCCACCGCGTGGCCAGCGCGCCGCCATTCGGCCACGAAGCGCGCAAGATCGCGCAGCGCAACCCGGTGGACGGTAATATTCTCGCCTTCAGTGCCGCCGCCTTCGCCAACGCTGGTGAGGCCCGTCGCCTTTAAGAGCGTGAAACATTCCGACACCATTCCGGGCGAGGAGTAGAATTCGCCCAGCACATCCAGCCGCGCGGCGCGGTAGCCGGTTTCCTCCGCCAGCTCGCGCGCGGCGGCGGCGGCGGCATCCTCGCCTTCGCCGCCCGCATCATCGCCGACCAGCCCGGCGGGGATTTCCAAGCTGAACCGTCCGAGCGGCACGCGGAATTGGCTGACCAGAATGACGTGGCGGGTGCCGTCGGCGTCATCATCCAGCGCGATGATTGCAGCGGCGCGGATGCCGCGCGCGCGCCCGACATATTCCCACCGGCCGCGCGTTTTGGCAGTGATGAACCGGCCTTCCCACATCACCTGTTCGGGCAGGTCAGCGTCGCGGTCTTTGATCAAGGGAAACTCCGTCGGACAGGCAGCGTGCGCCCTTCGACAGGTTCAGGGTGAGCGGGTCAAGGGGCGAGTTGCGAGGTGCCCTATCAAACCTCGATTAATCGGTCGGGCAGTTCGTTCACGTCATCTGCGCCGCGCGGGAAATGCTCGCTAAGCACAAAGCCGACGTCACGGATGCCCGCCGCCAGCCCTTCGGCAATGCGGCCTTTGCGGATTTCGGCCAGCATATCGCCCATCGCTTCGCCCCACACTTCGGCGGGCACTTTGGCGGCGATGCTTTCATCAGCGACGATGTCTGCACGGTGCTCGCGCATGGAAAGGTAAATCATCACGCCGGTGCGCCCGGTGGTGCGGCGATCTGCACCAACCTTGAACTGCCGCACGGCTTGCGAATGGACACGGATGGTTTTGGTGGGGCCGGGGATCAGGATGAACTTGATCGGTTCCCACTGCTGCACCAGCATCACAGCAACGAATGTGAGCAGGCCCAGGCCGATTACCATGCTGGCCAGCTCGCCGGTAGTCCATTGGTGGCCCCAGCCGCCCAAAGCCCAATCCCATGTGTCAAGGAAAGGCTCTGGCAGGGCAGCAAACACGCTCATCGCGGTAAATGCTGCGCCGACTGCCCACAGCAGCGCGACATCGGTGTAACCATCAGAGCGGTCGGCCAGCACCGTGACGATTTCGCCCGAGGTTCCGCTTTCTGCGGCAGTAACCGCTTCGCTTACCAACGTGCGCCCGGTGTCATCGAGATAGGCCACCGCTACCATCCCCCCGAAGCGCCGCCGCCGCCGGAGCTACCGCCGCCAAACCCGCCGAATCCCCCGCCGCCGCCGCCGAAACCTCCGCCGCCGCCGTCATTATCGCCGCCCGATAGCGCGCCACGCAGGATCGCGCTGCCGACTTCCCACAGAATGATATCGCGCGCCGTGTCGCCAACGTCGCGGCCAAACGAGTCCTTGCTGTCGCCCCACGGGCCTGCACCCTTCGCCCGGTATTTTCGCCGCCGGTTGCGCCCGGCCAGCAGCGGCAGAACGAAAAAGAAAAACATGAAGGCCAGCCAGATCAGCACGCCAACAGGAAAACCGCCGTCGCTGCGGCTGCGTTGCTGATCAGCAGCCTTGGCAGCTTCTTCGACGGCAATCGCATCTTCAGGGCTTTTGGCGAGGTGGGTAAGGATTGCGGCCACGCCGTCGCTGACCCCAGCATCGAAATTGCCCTCTTTAAAACGCGGGGTGATGACGTCATTGATGACCCGCCCGGCCATGATCCCGCCGAAATAACCGTGCAGGCCATAGCCGACTTCAATCCGCAGCTTGCGATCATCCCGCGCGATCAGCAGCAGCAGCCCCTGGTCGCGTTTTTCCCCGCCGATGCCCCAAGTGCTGAACAATCCGGTGGCGTAAGGCTCAATACTCGCCCCGCCAAGGCTGGGCACCGTGGCCACGATGATCGCGCGTCCGGTTTGTGCATTATAGGCGCGCAGCTGCGCATCAAGCCGCGTCTCGGTCTCGGGCGAGAGAATCTCGGCCCCGTCATAGACCGGGCCTTCGGGGCGCGGCGGATAGTCTTGCGCCTGCGCTGCTGTGCTGACGGCAAGCCAGAGGCCTGCCACCAGTAGCAGCAACGCAGCGCGCAGCCCAAACTGCAATCGAGCAATCGTGAGCGTCACCTTAGTTTGCGGCCGCCGGGGCCTTTTCACCGGTGATGCCGCTCATATCCACCTTGGGGTTGGCTTTGCTCGCCTCGTCAGCCTCGAAATATTCGAGCGGTTTGGAACCGTGGATGATGTTGGCGCCGATGGTGCTGGGGAAGGTGCGGATTTCGGTGTTATAATCGCGCGCGGCGTCATTGTAACGCACCCGTTCGGTGTTGATCTGATTGTTGGCTTCGTCAATCGCCACCATCAGATCGGCAAACCGGGGCTGGCTGGTCAGCGTCGGGTAGTTTTCCACCACCGTGCGCAATTGGCCCATAGCCTGCGTCAACTGGTTTTGGGCATCGCTGAATTTCTTGAATTCTTCCGGGTTCGACAGATCATCGGTGGTGATGTTGATCGACGTTGCACGGGCGCGGGCGTCGATCACGCCTTGCAGAATGTCCTTTTCCGAGATGGCAGCGGCTTGCACCACGGCGACAAGGTTGGGAATTTTGTCGGCGCGGTTCTGCAGCGCGCTTTCGACATTGCCCCACTGCGCTTTGGCGGTTTCTTCGGCTGCGGGCACCGAGTTGATCCCGCAGGCGGCCAGGCCGAGAGCGGCACCAGCGGCAATTGCACCGCGCAGCATAGTGGTGAGTGTCATGTGGCAATCCCTCCTGATAGCGCTGCTCCGTTGTCGAAGGCAGCGCAGCAAACTCCTGTATTGCCAATATAGCACACCGCGTTGCCGGTTCAAGCGGCGGTATTCGCAATTTGCATGACTTGGCAGCACTGGCTGGGAGTGCCAAAAGGCGGCGCACAAGGACAACAGGGGACTACCATGGTTTCTGATTTCAAGGCTTTTATCGCCAAAGGTAATGTCGTGGACCTCGCCGTGGGGGTGATTATCGGCGCGGCGTTTGGCGCGATTGTCAAATCGCTGACCGATGAAATCATCATGCCAATCGTCGGCGCGATTTTTGGCAATATTGATTTTTCTGACCGTTATTTCGTCCTGTCAGGCGAAGTTGCGCCGGGCGCGACGCTGGCCGCCGCGCGTGAGGCCGGGGCCAATGTGCTGGGGCTGGGCGCGTTCGTGTCGGTGATTATTAATTTCGTGATTCTCGCCTTCATCATTTTCCTGCTGGTGCGCTATGTGACCAAGATCAGCGCGCAGATTTCAAAGCCTGAGGAGGCGGCACCGACTGGCCCGACCGAGGTTGAGCTGCTCGTCGAAATCCGCGATGCGTTGAAGAAGTAGAGCGAAACCACGGGCTGCCCCCGCAAAGGCGGGGGCCTCCATCTGCATAGCACCTTGTCGCGATTAGGCTCACACCTGTGCGCGGCGGCAGATCGTGTTTGCTCACTTCACATTCATAGATGCTGCGCTATAGCGAACATGTCGGGCAACCGAATATGGCGATAAATGGCTGCGTATAATAGATGCAACGGACCCGGGGGCAGTACCCGGCGGCTCCACCAGAAGCGGCGGTCACAAATTGGCTGGCCGCAACTCCTGGAGGGGCCGAACTAGGATCGACGTGTATTGAAAAGCGTAGTTTTTGCCCGGGCTGAGTAACCCGCATAAGGCTCAAAACCCATAAGTGCCAACGATAACGAAGCACTCGCAATCGCTGCGTAATTGATGGGCTAACGCCCTTCTTTTATAAGGCCAAAAAGCGCGGTTGGACCGAACCGGGCAACAGAATCGGATACCGGGGCTCCGGGGGTAGCTAGCAACAGAAACCCCCACCTGATCCCGTATAACGGCAGCTTGAGCGGCGAATTCCGGGCGCTGGCCTGTGCTCCCCAAGCTATCTGGCGAAATGTGCCGAACTGCGCCTCAGGCCCCGCATTACCCCAACGCTATTCTGATATTACGCCTTCGCCGCGCAATCCAGCCAACTCCCGCTCCAGACGGATGCAGTCGAGGATCTTTGCCCCACCAAGAAACACCGCGCCTGTGGTCGCCAAAAACAACAGCTTGCCGCCGAAACCGGGATATTCGTGCAAATACGCGCTGCCCCGCGCCGTTGCACCCAGCGCCAGCGCATAAATGATCAGGAACGCTTCAAACCGCGTCTTGATGACGAACAGCCGTTTGAGCTTGCGCAGCATTTCGTCTCCCATTCCAGACCGACTCCGAGCACACGGATTGGTCTTTTCTTGGGGCTGGTCTTACCCTTGACGCAGCACATCGCGCAAACGCGTTAACTAAGCTGTGCCAAATTGAGCGCATCCAACAAGGCAAGGCGTGCAGCAATGACGCTGTTCGCCAGATTGTCTGAACCAAGGTCGGACGGATCGATTTGCACCGGCCAATGCGCAGCAATGACGCCTTCGATTATGTCGGCCTTGGCCTCGTCCAGCAGGAAGCGTGGATCGACGGTGCCAGGGTCGCACACCACGCGTAGGCGGAGACAGGCCGGGCCGCCGCCGTTCGCCATGGATTGCTTGACATCAACCGGGATCACCTGCCGGATCGGGCCATTGTTGCCGAGCATCGATTCGACCCAACCCCACACGCTGGCGCTTGCACGGCACTCCTGGGGCACGATCAGCGCCATCGTCTCATCGGGCAGCGTGATCAGTTGCGCATTAAACAGGTAGGTACGGATCGCTTCTTGCAGCGAAACTGCGCTGGCGGGCACTTCGACCACTTCCAATGCCGGAAAAGCGGCACGGATCGCGGCGTAAGCGCCCTGTTGGTCGGCAAATGCTTCGGCATGGGTGAACAACACCGCGCCATTGGCGACAGCGACCACATCATTGTGAAACGCGCCTGCCGCGATGGCTTCGGGGTTTTGTTCGACGAACACAGTCCGCGCCGGATCAAGCCCATGCGCGCGTGCGACCAACCGTCCCGCCTGTTCATGCTGGCGCGCGGGGAAGCGGCCGCCGGTTTTGCCATAAACGAACACTTCAATGCCCGCAGCGCCGTGGCTTTCGCACAGCCGCATATGATTGGCCGCGCCTTCATCGCCAAAACTCGGAGGAACAGCGTCGTGCACCGCGAAATGCCGGTTGTCGCCGAACGCGATTTTGAGCTGACGTTTGGTGTCCGGCCATTCCTGCGCGCGGTGGAGCATGGTGACGAGGTTCGCCGGCGTCAGATGGCAACGCCCGTCTGAGGTATCGGGCGCAGGCGAGACGGTGGCCGCGTTGGCGGTCCACATGCTTGATGCCGACCAAGGCGCAGCGCGCAATTGCGGCGGCTCGCTGCCATCCAATGCCAGTGCGGCGGTCAGCGCATGGTTGGGGCGGGGCAGCGGCAACAAGAAACCTTGCACCCCCAGCCGCGCCCAATTGCCGCGCATCTTCGCCGCCCCCTGCAACGCGGCCGCACGCGGGTAGGACGGATCGCCCGCATGGCTCGCACTCGCGATATTGCCGAGGCTCAGCCCAGCATAATTGTGCGAGGGGCCGACAATCCCATCGAAGTTGATTTCTGTGAGCATTGGGAAATTTCCGTTTGGTTCGAGCGAAGTCGACAATTCTGTGGGCCGCTATGTCTCGACTTCGCTCGACACGAACGGGAAGGGTTTCAGACTACCGCGCCGCGCTCCACACCGTATCGCCTTCGCAGATGTCGAGCAGGTCGGCGCTGACCGAATCGATTGCGATGCCGCCCCCATTCTTGGCGTCCGCGTCCAGCACCCGCGCGCCAAAACACGCGCGGAACGTGCCGAGGTGCCCCGTGGCAAGAATAGCGCGTTCGCCTTCGCTGACCGAAAGCCCGGTGACTGTCGCGCTGGCGCTGCCTTTTACGCTGGTCACATCGTTGGTGTGCGCCACCATGGTCGGCCCGCCATCAAAAATGTCGACATAGCCCTCGGCCCGGAAACCCTCGTTCTCCAGCATTCGCATCGCTGCGCGCCCGGTGGGATGGGGCACGCCGATTACGCTGCGCGCAGCCTCACCCAGCATCGCGATATAGACCGGATGCTTTGGCATCAGATCGGCGATGAACTGGTTGCCATTGATGGCGTTAAAATAATCCGCATCCTGAAAACTCATCCCGAAAAATCGGCCCGCAACCCCATCCCAGAACGGCGAACCGCCGCGTTCATCAATGATTCCCCGCAGTTCGGCCAGAATCCGGTCGGCAAACCGCGCGCGGTGCATCGCCACAAACATATACCGCGACCTGGCGAGCAGCAGGCCAAGCCCACCCGCACGTTCGTTGGGATGCAGGAACAGCCCGCCGACTTCGCTCGATCCTTCGAGATCGGTGACCAGGCTGAGCAGTTCGGCGCGCACCGTGCGGTCTAGCGCCTGCGAATATTGGGTGAGGGTGTTGAGGCGGTACGAATAAAATGGCCAGCGTTGGCCCACGCGCGTCATCAACTGGCAGGTGCCGCGCACCGCGCCCGTGCGGGCATTTTCGAGCACCAGCACGAACAATTCATCCCCCAGCACGTCAGTGTCTTGAGCGAAGGCAGCCTCGCCGCGTTCGAGTTTCGTTTTGAGCGCGGCGCGATCAGGCGGCAGGTTGGTGAACCCGCCGCCGGTCAGCTTCGCCATTTCATACAGCGCCTCAAGATCAGCCAGCCGGGCGGCGCGTAGGCGAAAGCTCATGCGGGGGTTCCTTCGGTGGGTGCACCCTGCGCCAATCGCTCGATCACGCGGGCAGACAGCGCGGCCCGTTCGGCCAAGCTGGCGACGATTAGATATTCGCCTGGAGAGTGGATCGCGCCGCCGCGCACGCCCATCGTATCAACCACCGGCACACCGCAAGCCGCGATATTGTTGCCATCGCACACCCCGCCGCTCGCCTGCCAGCGTATGTCCTGACCCAGCTCTGCGCCGCATTCGCGCACCAGATCGAACAGCCTTTGGGCGCGGGCATCGACCGGCTTGGGCGGACGGGTCACGCCGCCGTGGCGATGGGCGGCGATGTCATGGGCAGCTTCAATGCTGCGCAACAAAGCGTTCAGTTCGCTATCGAAAGCATCCATCGCAGCAGAGGATTTGGGCCGGATGTTGAACCGCAGCACTGCATGATCTGGCACGACATTGTTTGCGCTTCCGCCTTCCAGCTTGGCCGGGTTGATGGTGAGATCGGCGCTCTCCATCGCTTTCAGCCGCAAAATCAGATCCGCCGCTGCGACAATGGCGTTGCGCCCTTCGTGCGGGTTGCGCCCGGCATGGGCGGATTTACCGGTGAAGATAACAGAATAATTGCCCGTGCCGCCGCGTTCGTGCGCCAGCGTTCCGTCGGGCAAGGCGGCGGGTTCGTAAGTCAGCGCGGCAACTTTGCCTGCGGCGAGCTGCGCAATCAGCGCGCCGCTCGCCAGCGAGCCGGCTTCTTCATCCGAATTGATCAGCACATCATAGCCAAGGCTGGATGCGCTGGCGGTCGTTTCGAACGCCAGCAGCGCATGCAGCATCACCGCAATCCCGCCTTTCATGTCCGCGACGCCGGGGCCGTTCAGCGTTGCCCCGTCCAGCCAGCGCTGGTGCTGGAACGCATGGTCTGCCGGGAACACGGTGTCCATATGGCCGGTCAGCAGGATGCGGCGATTGGCATTGGGGCGCACCTGTATGACCATATGCTGGCCATTCGGCTTGTCAAAGGCGCTGCCATCGGCGGCTATTGCGGTGACAGGAGCGGCATCAACCAAGGCGACCTCTCCGGGCAGCGCGCCAAAGGCCTCTGCCAGCGCGGCGGCCTGTTCGGCGAGGCCGCCCAGATTGCTGGTGCCGGTGTTAATCGCGCTCCACGTTTGAACCTGCGCCAACATGGCAGCGGTATCGAAGGTGGCGGGAACGGGTGTGGAGATGTTCATGTCCGACAACCTTTAGCCATCCCGGCGTGCCAGTCCAACCCGTTGCAATCGCCAACCCGTTGCAAAGGGTTTGACGCTGCGCCATAGCGCAGCCCGTTCTCTCCTCCCCAGGACTTGCCACATGCTAGCTCTACGAGGACACCGATGACTGACATGATCCCCCGCGCCGGAATCGCAATTGACGCCCGGCTGGCGCGCTTGCTTGAAACCGAGGTGCTGGCGCCATTGGGGCGCGATGCGGCGGCGTTCTGGCAGGGTTTTGCCGCTTTGCTCGCCGAATTCGCGCCGCGCAACCGCGCGCTGCTGGTCAAGCGGGATGAATTGCAGACGCAGATTGACGCGTGGCACATCGCGCAGGCTGGGAAACCGCATGATGCAGCGGCATATCGCAATTTCCTTGAAACAACCGGCTATCTCGTTCCCGAACCGGGCGATTTCACCATCGGCACTCAGAACGTCGATCCCGAAATTGCCACGATGGCCGGGCCGCAGCTTGTGGTGCCGATCCTTAATGCGCGCTTCCTGCTCAATGCGGCGAATGCGCGGTGGGGCAGCCTGTATGATGCGCTCTATGGCACGGATGCGCTCAATGCGCCGCCCGCCAAGCCCGGCGGCTATGACGCGGAGCGCGGCGCGGCGGTGATCGCGCGGGGGCGGCAGTTTCTTGATAGCACCTTCCCACTGGCGAGCGGCAGTTGGGCCGATCTGACCGGGCGGGATGCGATAATGCTCGCCGATCCGCGCCAGTATGTCGGCGTGACCGAGACGGGCGTGCTCTTCAAAAACAACGGCCTGCACGTTGAACTGGTGTTCGATGCAAGCACCCCGGTCGGCGCATCGGACAAGGCCGGAATCGCTGACATCATCGTGGAATCCGCGCTCACCGCGATTGCCGATTGCGAGGATTCGGTCGCGGCGGTGGATGCACAGGACAAGCTGCTGGCTTACACAAACTGGCTTGGCGTGATCCGCGGCGATCTGTCCGAAAGTTTCGAGAAGGGCGGGCGCACGCTCACTCGCAAGCTGACCGGCGACAAGGCTTACACCGCGTCCGATGGCACCGCCCATACGCTGCCGGGCCGCAGCCTGCTGTTTGTGCGCAATGTCGGCCATTTGATGACGAACCCGGCGATCCGCCTCGCGGACGGGAGCGAAGTGCCCGAAGGCATC
>JBBRFG010000069.1:0-12518 GCA_038224685.1 Sphingomonadales bacterium | reverse complement strand
TCATTGTCTTCACCCTCGTGATCTCCTGCGAAAGCAGGAGTCCAGTTCAACGTCGCGCCGGTGGACTCCTGCTTTCGCAGGAGCACACGGGGCTTTATTTGCTATCCTCGTCCTCGATCACCTTGCCATCCGGCCCGAAGCGCGCTTCGCCGTGATCGACGTTTTTTCTCACCCAGTTGGCGACCATGAAGGTCACCGGCACCGCGAGGGCGATGCCGATTCCGGCAAGCCAGAGCGGCAGATCAGAGATCATGATTTTTTGTCCCACTTTGATCCGTGCTTCTTCTGCCACTCTTCGTAATCGAGCCGCCGCTTGCGCTTGCTTGACGCGTCGGAGGCAGTGGAGTCCGGAGGGCTGTTGCTGCCAAGTACGAGCAGCAGCTCAACGAGAAACCTCAGCCACTTCACCACCACTTGTCCGGCTTGGCGCTGAACCCGGCGCGTTGCTGAATTGCAAGGCCCGCATTCAGCACGCCCTGTTC
This sequence comes from Sphingomonadales bacterium, assembly GCA_038224685.1. Lineage (GTDB taxonomy): Bacteria > Pseudomonadota > Alphaproteobacteria > Sphingomonadales > Sphingomonadaceae > Erythrobacter. The sequence continues at coordinate 12,036 of JBBRFG010000069.1, read as the reverse complement.
GTCAAACGGGCGGCCCACCAGTTGCAGGCCGAGCGGCAAGCCACTCTCGTTCAGCATCGCAGGCACGCTCATCGCCGGGAGGCCTGCGAGTGAGGCGGGCACCGCGAACACGTCGTTGAGATACATCGCCAGCGGATCATCGACATTCTCACCCAAGGGGAACGAAGCGGTCGGCGTGGTCGGGGCGAGGATCACGTCGCACTGCTCGAAAGCACGCTCGAAATCGCGCGCGACCAGCGCCCGCACCTTTTGCGCCTGCGTGTAATAGGCATCGTAGAACCCGGCGGACAGCACATAGGTGCCGATCAGGATGCGGCGCTTGACCTCGTCGCCGAACCCTGCGGCGCGGGTGGCGGCGTACATATCCTGCAAGCCGCTGCCGTCCGGCAAATCGCGCAATCCGTAACGCACCCCGTCATACCGCGCGAGGTTGCTCGATGCCTCTGCCGGGGCAAGGATGTAATAGGCGGGCAGCGCATATTTGGTGTGCGGCAGCGACACCTCGACGATTTCAGCGCCAGCATCGCGCAGCCATTGCTTGCCGCGTTCCCAAGAATCGATGATCGCGGCATCGGTGCCATCCATCCGGTATTCGTTCGGAATGCCGACTTTCTTGCCGCGCAGGTCGGCGTTTAAGACGGCTTCCCAATCGGGCACGGGCAGATCGAGGCTGGTCGAATCCTTGGGATCAAACCCCGCCATTGCGCCCAGCATGATCGCGCAATCTTCAACGCTGCGCGCCATCGGCCCGGCCTGATCGAGGCTGGAGGCAAAGGCGACGATCCCCCAGCGCGAACAGCGGCCATAGGTTGGCTTGATCCCGCAGATGCCGGTAAACGCGGCGGGTTGGCGGATCGATCCGCCGGTGTCGGTGCCGGTGGCCGCCGGTGCCAGCCTTGCCGAGACAGCCGATGACGATCCGCCTGACGATCCGCCGGGCGACATTGCCGCGTTCGATCCAGCCTTTTTCCACGGCGAGGTGACATTGCCGAAATAGCTGGTTTCGTTGGAAGAACCCATCGCGAACTGATCAAGATTGAGCTTACCCAGCATCCCCGCGCCGGCATCCCACAGTTTTTGGCTGACGGTCGATTCGTAGCGGGGGATGAAACCTTCGAGGATGTGGCTGGCTGCGGTGGTCTGCACGCCGTTGGTGGCAAACAGGTCTTTCATGCCAATCGGTACGCCCGCCATCGCGCCCAATTCCCCGCCAACCGCGCGCGCCGCGTCTACCGCGTCGGCCGCTGCCAGTGCGTGATCGGGCGTGGTGACAATAAAGGCATTGAGCGCAGCGGCCCCGGCCACCGCGGCGTTAAACCCTTCGGCCACTTCGCGCGCGGTGAAATCGCCTGCGCGCACGCCGTCGCGGATGGATTTGACGCCGAGTTGGGTAAGGTCGGTCATTATTTCCAGCCGTTCGCCCTGAGCTTGTCGAAGGGCTGTCCTTCGTTTGGCGCAGGTTCAAAAAAGAAAAAACAATCCTTCGACGAGCTCAGGATGATCGGGTGAAGGCATGCTGCCTTCACTCGATCACCTTGGGCACGCCGTAAAACCCATGTTCGGCCGCAGGGGCATTAGCGAGCACGTCGCTGCGCCGCCCGCCGCCGGTCAGCGGGTCGGCGTCGGTCACATCATCGCGCAGCCGCAGCGTGTTCGGGATGACCGCCGCCATCGGCTCAATCCCGGTCACGTCGACCTCGCCCAATTGCTCAATCCATTGCAGGATGCCGTTCAGTTCGGGCACCATCCGTTCGAGCGCAGCATCATCCATGCGGATCCGCGCCAGACTGGCGATTTTGGCGACGGTTGCCTTGTCCACCGACATTGGACGTCCTTACTGTCCGGGTGCAGGTGCTGGCCCCGGGGCAGGCCCAGCGCCCGGAGCGCCACCTGGTGCGCCGCCCGGCCCACCCTGCTGGCTTTGCCCACCCTGCTGGCTTTGCATCGCCTGCTGCAAGATGCCGAGGTTCCGTTCAAACGTCTGCTTGCTCATGATATCGATCACCTCGATCTCAAATTCGAGATCGGCGTTGGCCGGGATTGGCGCGCCCTGCGGTGGTTCTGCGCCGTATGCCTTGGCCGATGGAATGAAAAGCTCATACTTGCCGCCCTTCTGCATCTGTTGCAGCCCTTCGAAAAAGCCGGGGATAGTCGCGCCTTCTTCCAGCGGGAACGGGGTGCCTTCGGGAAAAATGCCCTTCACCGGCAGCGGAATGTCGCGCGATTCGTCAAACACCGTGCCGTCAGACGCCAGCTTGCCCTTGTATTTCAGGAACACCACGTCGCCGATTTTGGGCATCGGGCCAGTGCCGGCCACCTCGGTATCAACATCAACCCCGCGCGGTATCGCGGCCCATGCCAGCCCGCCGCCGACAGCGATGGCAAGGCCCACACCCAGCCACAGCTTCGTCAACGAACCCTTGGCAACAGGCTTAATCGGAACGGCGGTAATCTCGGTCATGGTATCATCCTGACTGGCGGTGGGCAGTGAATGGGCGCGGTACGCCGGTTGATAACGCTAAAAGGGCGCGGGTTTAAGCCGCGCCCTGATGGCTGATTGAGTGAGGGGATTCAAGCGGCACTGCGCGGCAAACCGTGCGCCGCGACAGGATTATTTGCTCCCGTCACGCTCCATCCGCTTACGATCCATCTTGCGGGCGCGGCGCACAGCGGCTGCCTTTTCACGGGCGCGCTTTTCGCTCGGCTTTTCAAAGTGGCGACGCAGCTTCATCTCGCGATAAACGCCCTCGCGCTGCAACTTTTTCTTAAGCGCGCGCAGAGCCTGATCGACATTATTATCGCGAACCATGATTTGCATAAACGACGATTACCTCATTTTCAAAACGCCAGAGCCCGCCGATACATACGCGGGGATTCGCGAGTGAATTTCCACTGGAACTCAAATGAAAGACGGGCGAATCCCATACAGGACACGCCCTCAACACGAACTGCCACTAGTCCAACAGCAGCCCAAAGGCAACCCATCAAGCGGTGCACTGATGCAAGAGCACGCTTTCACCGCCCCTGCTAGGCAGAATGCGATGCCGCCGCTAAAGGCTTTGGCGATGACCCTTTCTCAACCCTCTGCGCTGATCGCATCGGTGCTGGTCGCCGCGGGCGGCGCAGCGGGCGCAGTTGCGCGCCATCATCTGGGCCGTTTGGCGACCCATCTCGCCGGACCGGACAATGGCTTCCCGTGGGCCACGCTCAGCGTGAACATTATCGGCAGCCTGCTGATGGGGGGGCTGCTGGGATGGTTCGCGCGTCCCGGCGCTTCGGTTGCAATGGCTGAAACGATGCGGCTGCTGATCGGCGTCGGGCTGCTGGGCGGCCTTACCACCTTTAGTGCGTTCAGTTCGGAACTGGTGACGATGCTGCACCGCGGGCAGATGATCGACGTGCTGATTTATGCTGCGGTCTCGCTGGTCGCAGGCATGGCGGCGGTTGTCGCCGGGCTGATCTTCGCGCAGAGCGCGCTATGACCAGCGTCCCGACCGATCCCGCTCCGACTGCGACTGCGACTGATAATGTCCGCCAATTCACCATAACCGAAGATGATGGCGGCATCCGGCTTGATCGCTGGTTCAAACGCAATCTGCCGCTGATCAGTTTTGCCACCGTGTCGCGCTGGGCGCGCACCGGACAAATCCGCGTGGACGGCAAACGCGCAAAGCCAGAAGACCGGCTGGAAGAAGGCCAGGTGCTGCGCGTACCGCCCGGCGGGGAGGAACAGCCCGGCACACGCAAAGCCGCGCCGCAGCGCCGCGCGCTCACGCCCGAACAGATCGCCGAAGCCCGCGACATGGTGATCCGCGAAACGCCCTCCGCGATTGTGCTCAACAAACCGCCGGGTCTCGCCACGCAGGGTGGCAGCAAGATGACCAAGCATGTCGACGGGCTGCTTGATGCATTTGTCACTGACGAGAAGACCCCGCGCCCGCGCCTTGTCCACCGGCTCGACAAGGATACCTCCGGCGTGTTGCTGATCGCGCGCACGGCGAGTGCGGCAGCGAGTTTTTCGAAACGGTTTGCCAGCCGCAGTGCGCGTAAGGTTTACTGGGCGCTGGTGGTCGGCAATCCCGCTTTGGCCGAGGGGATAGTCGACGCTCCGCTCGCCAAGCAGCCGGGTACCGGCGGCGAAAAAATGCATATCGACGAAGAGAACGGGGCGGCTGCGAAAACCCGGTACCGGGTGGTCGATCATGCCGGGGAACGCGCGGCCTGGGTGGAGCTGGAACCGCTCACCGGGCGCACGCACCAACTGCGCGTGCATATGGCGGCCATCGGTCATCCGATTGTGGGCGATGGCAAATATGGCGGGCCCGATTCGTTTCTGACCGGGGCGGTCAGCCGCAAAATGCACCTGCATGCCCGCCGCCTGATCATCTCGGAACCAGCGACCAAGGATGCCAGCGGCAGCAAGCTGGATGTCACCGCGGAACTGCCGCCGCACTTCGCGATGAGCATGGATGTGCTGGGGTTTGATCAGGGCCTGTCCGATGCCTCGCCATTGCGCGAAGAAACGCCGGAAAAGTCAGGCGAAGAAAAGAAACAGGCAGCCCGCCGCCATTTCAAACAGGCGCGCAAGGAAACCCGCAGCCCGCGCCGGTCACGCGGCGATCTGGCCAAGGCGGACGGCGTCAAAGGCAAACCGGTCAAGGACAAAACGGTGTCCAAGGGAGGGCCAAAGCCGGGGCTAAAAACAAGCAAAGCCGCACCAAAAGCAAGCAAGCCCGCCCTGAAAGGCCCCGCCAAAAAAGCCCCGCGCCGCTGATGCATCCCAATCCGCTTTACCGCAGCGATGATCGCGATGCCTGCGATGCCATGATCGACCAGATCGGGTTCGGCATGGTGTTCGCGCCGACGCCTGATGGGCTGCGGGTGGCGCATACCCCGCTGCTGCTGGCGACATCTGGTGCCGTGCAGTTCCACCTTGCGCGTAACAACGCACTTGCCCGGCATCTGGACGGAGCAACGGCGCTGATCGTGGTCAACGGGCCGGATGCCTATGTCTCACCGCGCTGGTATGGCAACCGCGATACTGTGCCGACGTGGGATTACACTGCGATTGAGCTTGAAGGTCGGGTGCAGCCAATGGACGATGCCGGGCTGGAAGCGTTCCTGCACGCCGCCATCATCAAGCACGAAGGCAAGCTGCCGGGCGCGCCGTGGCAGGCGCAGGAATCGTCGGAAAAGGTCTGGTCGGGGCTGTTTCGCGGCATCGTAGGGTTTGAAATGGAAGTGCAGGCGCTGCGCCCCACCTTTAAGCTATCGCAGAACAAACCCGCCGCAGACCGCACCCGGATTGCCGACGGGCTGGACGCCGCTGGCGCGAAGGCGCTCGCCAATCAGGTGCGGGGCTTTGCCGAATGACCGCCACCCGAATAACCGCCACCCGCTTGGCTGTGTTCGATTGCGATGGCACGCTGGTTGATGGGCAGGCCGATGTCTGCTGGGCGATGGACCGCGCGTTTGCGCGTGCTGGCCTGCCCGCGCCCGACAGCCAAGCGGTGCGGCGGATCGTTGGGCTGAGCCTGCCGGTCGCGGTGCGCCAGCTTGCCACGACCCTGTCAGACAAGCAGGTCGTAGCGGTCACCGAATTTTACCGGTCAAGCTTTCGCGCGCGGCGCGAAGAAGGCTTGCTGGACGAACCGCTGTATGATGGCATCGCTGAACTGCTTACCGCGTTGCACGGCGCTGGCTGGGCGCTGGCGGTGGCGACGGGCAAATCCGACCGGGGCCTGGCTGCCTGCCTTAGAGCCCACGGGATCGCCGATCTGTTCGTCTCGCTCCAGACCGCTGATCGCCACCCGTCCAAACCGCATCCCGCCATGCTGGAAGCTGCGCTGTTGGAAGCAGGCGCGGCCCCGCATCAGGCGGTGATGATAGGCGATACCAGTTTTGACATGCTGATGGCCCGCGCTGCCGGGGTGCGCGCGATTGGCGTTGGCTGGGGCTACCACGCGCCGCACGAATTGCTGGCGAGCGGAGCGGTTAGCGTCGCCGGCAGCGTTGCTGCGCTGGCGCAATCGCTGGAGGCGGCGCTGCCATGAGCAGCCTGTCGCCGCGAAATGCCGAAGAGAAAGCGGCGCGGAACCGCTATCTCATCATGAATGCCGCGCGGATTGGCGGGCTTGCAATGCTGTTGATCGGGATCGCCATGGCCCGCAATGCGCCCCATCTGTCGCCAAAGTGGATCGTGGGCGCAGGCATGGCGGTCGCAGGGATGCTCGAATTCTTTTTCCTGCCGCCGATTATCGCCAAACGCTGGAAAGCCGCAGACCGGCAGCGCCCATGATCCGGCGGTTTTACAACGATGTGACGCTCGCCCAAGTGTCCGGGGCCGAAGTGCCCGGAGCATGGCAGGTGCTGCTTGACGGGCGCGGGGTCAAAACCGTGGGCGGCGCGGCGCAGATTGCTCCGACGCATAGCCTGGGCGAAGCGCTGGCAGCCGAATGGCGGTTGCAAGGCGATACCATCGATCCCGCCAGCCTGCCGCTGCGCGATCTGACCGATTATGCGATTGATGTTGTGGCGGCCGATCCGGCGACGATTGTGCAGGGGATGGTCAGCTACGGCGAAACCGATACGCTGTGTTACCGCGCTGATCCCGGCGAACCGCTCCATGCGCACCAACTGGCGGTGTGGGAGCCCCTGCTGACGCGGTTTGAGGCGGCGCACAATATTGCTTTTGTGCGGGTGAGCGGCATTCTGCACCGCGACCAGCCGCCAGAAACGTTGGCGGTGCTGCGCGCGCGGTTGTTGACGCTGGATCCGTTCACGCTGGCTGCGGCGGAGACGATGACCACGCTGGCGGCATCGCTCGTCATTGCCCTGACCGCGCTGGATGCGAGCGGCGAGGACGACCCGCTGACGCAATCGCAGGCGGCGTGGCAAGCGGCGTGGCAGACCGTCTGTCTTGAGGAAGAATGGCAGGCCGAGCTATGGGGCCGTGATGAAGACGCCGAACACCGCCGTGCCCGGCGCGAGAGCGATTTCCTGCGCGCCTGCGCGTTTACGCAGTTGGTGCGGCGATGAGAGCTACCAAACCACGCTCATCCTGAGCTTGTCGAAGGATGCATCTGCCACAGTAACCCTGCCAGTGAGCTCGCCCTTCGACAAGCTCAGGGTGAGCGAAAAACAGGCTCATGACGAACGGAAAATAAGCTCATGACGAACGGAAAAAGGACAGCCTAACCCCCCGCCACCCAATCCGCGACTTCGCCTGCGACCCGGTTTGCTGCGCGGTTGAGCGCTGCGCCCACGGCGCGGCCATCGGCGATTACTCCGGTTTCGCGCGCTTCGAACCGGCGGGTGGTCACCTTGCCCTCGCCATCAAGCCGCACTGCATCGAACCGCACGATGGCGGCGGAAGTGGCCGCTTCGTAACCCATGTCGATCAACGTGCCGCGAACCGTGACGCTCGCCAAGGTTGCAGCGCTATCGCCGTCTATCACCATCGCGGCTCCGCGCGCGCGGATGGTTTCGCCTACCAGCCGCCGGAACAGGCGCGCGGGCTTTTCCACCCAGAACGCTTCCTGCAAATAGGCCACCTCGGTGTCGCTAATCGCCACCGGTACGCGCAGCACGTCCAGCTTGGCCGGGGTGTCAATACTGAGAACCGCGATCACCGGGCGCCCGGCTCCGGCAACGCCGTCGCCCGCAGGCGCCCGCGTTTCTGCACTCAGTGTCAGCAAGCTTTCAGGCGGCGGCCCGCCCAGACTGATGCAACCAGCCAGCGCCAGCACCAGCGGCAGACCGATCAGAGCGGGCAGGACGGGCCGGTTCCAGAGTTTCATGCGGTCGATCCCTTTCAAGGCCAGATTCCTCACGGCTTATAATCCGGCAGCGTCTTGCCACCTACCAAAGCGCCCGCCCCTTCGCTTTCGAGCTTTTCGGTAATCGCGCGAAGGCTGCGGCTGGTGGCACGCAGATCTTCCAGCGTTGCTTCGGCGTTGGGCAGTGTCGTGGTGCGCAATTGCCGTGCTGCCGGGCGCGTATCCTCCAGCGTGGCCGCCAGCGATGCAAGCGCCGAATTGGCTGATTTGAGCGTGGCTTGCAGTTCGCGTGCGAGCGGCTGGCCTTCATTTTTAAGCAACGCATCGCTGCTGGCTGCCACCTTCTCAACCGCATCCAGCGTCTGGTTGAGTTCCTGCATGGTTGTGCGGAATTCCTTGAGATTTGCGGTGAGTTCAGGCGTCGCATCCGCGAGCCCGCCGGTCAGCCGGTTGGTATTGCGAAGTATGCCAGCAATCTCGTCCTGATTGTCCGGGCCAAGAATGGTGTTCAATTGTTCAGTCAGCGTTGCCAGCCGTTCCAGCAGCAACGGCGCATTGGCGACGATTTCGCCAAACCCGCCGCGCCCCGGGGGAATCACCGGGCGGCCTTCGGGGCAGGCGGTGGTCTCACAGGTAATCTTGGGCGCGCCCTTGCGTGCGCCGTCGAGCAGGATGGTCGATACCCCGGTGAAGCTGGCCTGGATGGTCGCCTGCGTGCCGACCAGAATCGGCACGTCGTCGCGGACTTTGACCCGCACGCGCACGAATTCAGGATCGCCCTTGGCCAGCGCGATTTCGGTCACCTGCCCCACCGGCACCCCGGCAAAGCTGACCTGACTGCCATTGGCTAACCCGGTAACCGACTGGCCATAAAAAATGTCAAATTCGTCCTGCTGGCCCTGCCCAAGCCGCGCAATCCATATGATGAACGCCGCCAGCGCTGCCAACAGCACCAGCGTGACCGCACCGACCCACAAATGGTTCGCTCTTGTTTCCATGTCCGGTTCCTATGAACGCCCGATGGGAGATGTGTCCAATGTTCTATCCCCCCCGCTAGCCTGATTGCGGCCCGTTTGACTCCGCTCGTGCGACGCCTGCGCAGCGCGGCCGCGCGGGCCGTTGAAATATTCCTCAATCCACGGATGCCCGGTCGCGATCAATTCCGGGATCGTGCCAACCGCGATAATCCGCTTGTCCGCGATCACCGCCACCCTGTCGCAGATTGCATACAGCGTATCGAGATCGTGGGTAATCAGGAACACCGTCAGGCCCAAGGTTTCCTTCAGATCTCGGGTCAGCCGGTCAAACTTGGCCGCGCCAATCGGGTCGAGCCCGGCGGTGGGTTCATCGAGGAAGAGCAATTCGGGATCAAGCGCCAGCGCGCGCGCCAGCCCGGCTCGCTTTTTCATCCCGCCCGACAATTCTGACGGATATTTGGTCACCGCACTCTCGGGCAATCCGGTCAGGATCACCTTGTACCGGGCGATCTCATGCCGCAGTTTGGGATCAAGATCGGGATAGAATTTTTTCAGCGGCACCTCGACATTTTCGCCGACGGTGAGCGTCGAAAACAGCGCTCCGCCTTGGAACAATACCCCCCAGCGGCGGCGCACGCCGATGCCTTGGTCAAGATCAACCTCGGTGATGGTGTGGCCCAGCACGTCGATCCGCCCAGCGGTCGGCTGTTGCAGGCCGATGATCGAGCGCATCAGCACCGATTTGCCGCTGCCCGATCCGCCTACCACGCCCAAAATCTCGCCGCGCCGCACCGTCAAATCGAGCCCTTCGTGCACCACGAAATCACCGAACTGGTTGGCCAGGCCTTCGATCACAATCGGCGGCGCATCGTCGGCCTCATCGTCAGGGTGGTGGTTGACCCGCATCGCTTAACCCCAGCCGATTTCGGTGAAGAACACTGCGAAGAACGCATCGATCACGATCACGGCAAAAATCGCCGAGACCACCGCCATCGTGGTGCGGCGCCCGACTTCTTCGGAATTGCCGCGCACTTGCAGGCCGTGATAGCAGCCCGCCAGCCCGATGATCAGCCCGAACACCGGTGCCTTGATCAGCCCGACCCACAAATCATGCTGGGGCACAACTTCCTGAATGCGAGAAAGAAACGTGAAAAACGGGATGCCCAATGTGACTTCGCCAACCACCGCCCCGCCAATAATCGCCACGACCGAGGCATAGAACCCCAGCAGCAGCATCATGAAGGTCACCGCCAGAATGCGCGGGATCACCAGCACTTTGATCGGCGAGATGCCGATGGTGCGCATTGCGTCGATTTCCTCGGTCAGTTTCATCGTGCCAAGCTGCGCCGCAAACGCGCTGCCTGATCGGCCGGCCACCATGATCGCGGTCATCAACACGCCCAATTCTCGCAACGTGATCCGCCCGACCAGGTTCACCGTCAACGATTCTGCGCCGAACTGTTCAAGCTGGACAGAACCTTGCTGCGCGATAACCACGCCAATCAGAAAGCTCATCAAGCCGATGATCGGCAGCGCTGACACGCCGACCAATTCCATCTGGTGCACCAGCGCGCGGATCGGAAAGCGCAGCGGATGGCGCAGCAGGCTCAGCCCGCCGATCAAGATCTGCCCAAAAAACCCGACCACGCCGTAAATGCCCGTGCGGGTCGCATAGACCCTCTCGCCCACCGCCTCAGGCACCCGCTCCCACACTGGCACGCGCGGCGGACGCATATCGCTGCTGGCATCGATATCGCGCACTGCGCTGAGCAGGCGCTGCGCCGCTGGGCTTGCCCCGGTGATGTCCGAGCCGTGTTCACGCGCAATCCGGCACACCACCCACGCGCCAACGGTGTCGATTTCGTCCACCGCTGACAGATCGACTGCGCTGATTGTGCCGGTCAGGCGTGCGAGTTTGCGTTCCAGCGGAGCGATTGCGGCCAGCGTCAACTGCCCTGACAGCAATAGCCGGGTGCCGCCTGCGCCGCCGCCTTCACCCAAATCCTCCAGCGTGTATTGCGCGGCATGCTGCATCGGTTAGCAGTTATGGGGCGGTTTTGGCTGCGCGACAAGGCTTAGCGTCCCTTCGCGCTTCGCACTGCTTGCATCATTGCATCGCACCTAGGGTGCTGGCATGGCGCAGGGCATTATGCCAAACCCTGCACCGACCACCTTGCCCACCACTTTCGACCCCACCGAAATCGAGCGCCGCTGGTATGCGCATTGGGAGGCAAACGGGCTGTTCCGCCCGCATCGCCCGGATGCCGAAGCTTTCACCATCGTCAACCCGCCGCCCAATGTTACCGGCAGCCTGCACATCGGCCATGCGCTCGACAACACCTTGCAGGACGTTGTGGTTCGCTATGAACGTCTGCGCGGCAAAGATGCGCTGTGGGTGGTCGGCACCGATCACGCCGGGATCGCCACCCAGATGGTGGTCGAACGCCAGTTGGAAGCCGCGCAGGACAAGCGCACCAATTACAGCCGCGAAGATTTCATCGCCAAGGTGTGGGAATGGAAAGCCGAATCCGGTGGCACCATCACCAACCAACTGCGCCGTCTGGGCTGTTCGATGGACTGGAGTCGGGAACAGTTCACGATGGACCCGCATTTCACCAACGCGGTGACCAAGACCTTCGTTGACCTGTTCAATGACGGACTGATCTACCGCGACAAGCGGCTGGTGAACTGGGATCCGAAGCTGAAGACCGCGATTTCTGATCTTGAGGTCGAAACCCGCGAGATACAGGGCCATTTCTGGCGGTTCCGCTATCCGCTCGCAGACGGTGTGCCGACGGATGCAGGCGCGGATCACCTGATCGTCGCCACCACCCGGCCAGAAACCATGCTGGCCGATATGGCAGTGGCGGTGAACCCGGCGGACGAGCGCTATGCCAGCGTGGTCGGCAAGCACGTCATCCTGCCGATCACCGGGCGGCGCATCCCGATTATCGCGGATGAACACGCCGATCCGGCGCTGGGATCAGGCTGCGTCAAGATCACGCCGGGGCACGATTTCAACGACTTCGAAGTCGGCAAGCGCGCCGGGTTTGCGCCCGCCGAGATGCTCAACATGCTCGATGCCGATGCGGCGGTGTGTCAGGTGGCAGATGGCCTGATCCCGGCAGAGTTTGTCGAGATAGACCGATTTGTTGCGCGCAAGACGGTGGTTGAACGGCTCAAGGCCGAGGGCTTCCTCGTGCCGCACATCACCGAGAAGGATGGCGAGCGGGTAGAGCACGACGCCGAACCGCGCGTGATCCAGACCCCGTTCGGAGATC
>JBBRFG010000068.1:0-12598 GCA_038224685.1 Sphingomonadales bacterium | reverse complement strand
GCGAGCATGACCGGTTCGGCAATCGTGACCGGACCGATAGCAATCGGCTTGATCGCCGGGGGGGTGGGAAGCGCGGTCATGAGAATGTGTGCCTAAATAATGGGCAGCGCATAGTGGATTGCCGAAAGCCCGTCCAGACCTTAAGCGCGACCCGCAATGGCAGGCATCGACTCCCTTCCCCGTTTTGCTGCGATCGTGGTCGCTGCCGGCAAAGGGCAGCGCGTGGGCGGCGGCATCCCCAAACAGTTCCAGATGTGGCGCGGCAAGCCGTTGATCCGCCATTCTGTTGAGGCTTTGGCGGCTGCTGGGGCTGCTCCGCTGGTGATTGTGATTGCCGCTGACGCACTCGCAGATGCCGAGGCATCGCTTGTCGGCATTGCGGGTATCCAGTTCATCATTGGCGGTGCGACCCGGCAGGTCTCGGTGCGCAACGGCCTTGAAACGCTGGCGAGCAACGCACCGCGATACGTGCTGATCCATGATGCCGCCCGGCCTGACTTGCCGCTTAGCGTCATCGCCGCATTGCTGAATGCGCTGGACCATCACGCCGGTGCAATTCCTGTGCTGCCAGTTGTCGATAGCCTTGCCGTGGCAGGCCAAGGCAATGTGATGGCAGGCAAGGCGAAACGCGAAGAGCTTCGCCGGGTGCAGACCCCGCAGGCGTTTCATTTTGAGGCAATTCTTGCCGCACACCGCGCGTGGAGCGGCCCGGTTGATGCGGGCGACGACGCGCAGGTGCTGGCAGACAGCCAAGGTTCAGTCGCATTGGTCGATGGCGATGAACGCCTGAAGAAAATCACCTTTGCTGAGGATTTCAAAAACACCGTGGCAGCGCCCGCTTTCCGTATCGGACAGGGCTATGATGTCCACCGGCTAGAACCGGGTGAGGAACTGTGGCTGTGCGGCGTGCAGGTTCCGCATGATATGGGATTGTCCGGCCATTCGGATGCCGACGTCGCGCTGCATGCTATCACCGACGCCGTTCTTGGCGCGATTGGCGCAGGCGATATTGGCACGCATTTCCCACCCAGCGATCCGCAATGGGCTGGTGCCCGTTCTTCGCGCTTCTTGGAACACGCTGTCACATTGGCCTGTGATGCTGGTTATTTAATAGGCAATGTCGATCTCACCCTCATTTGCGAAACGCCAAAAATCGGGCCGCACCGCGAAGCTATGCGCACTGCTGTTGCCCAGATAATGGGCACGGATGAAAGCGTGATTAGTATCAAGGCGACCACCACAGAAAAACTTGGTTTTACTGGCCGCAGCGAAGGGATCGCAGCGCAGGCCATTGTGCTTATCTCTCGTGCCCCGGAAGGAACCTCACTATGAATTCTCGCATTTTTGCCCCTGCTCTTGCGCTCGCGGCGCTGGCCACGGCCCAGACCGCACAGGCCCAACAACCGGCCTGCGTTCCCTCAGCCGATCTTGGCGATGCGGCGGTCTATGCGATGCCGATTGCGTTTGATGCCGTGCAAACCGCCTGCGCCAACCGGTTCATGCGCGATGGCTTTATGGCAACGGGCGGTGAAGCGTTTATTACTGAATTCCGCGTCAGGCAGGACAAAGCGTGGCCGGGCGCTTTCCGCCTGATCAAGACGTTCATGGCCGGCGAAGATGGTGCGGAAGCCTCTTTCGATGAAAATTTCGGAGCGATGTTGGCTTCGCTGCCCGAAGAAGCCTTGCGTCCATTCGTCGATGGGTTGGTGGGCCAGATGATCGCGACCGAAATCAAGGGTGACAGCTGCGCCAAGATCGAACGCGGGCTGGAACTCATCGCCCCGCTGCCGACCGATAATGTGGCCGGATTACTCGCCTTCATCGCCGAGATGGCCGATCTGAAAAACCCGCCCATCTGCGGCTCCTCACCTGAAAAGATGGATAAGTAAGCAACGTGCCGCTGTCATTGCTGCCCGATGATATCACCGCGCTTGCCGCCCGGGTGGTGTCTGAAAACGCCGCTGCCGGGCGCAAGGTGGTGATCGCCGAAAGCTGCACAGGGGGTCTGGTCGCGGCCGCGCTTACCGAAATCGCCGGTTCGTCAGCCATTCTCGACCGTGGTTTCGTGACCTATTCCAACGAAGCCAAGATGCAGATGTTGGGGGTGGCGAACGACATTATCGAAACCTTTGGCGCGGTATCGATTGCCTGCGCGTGGGCGATGGCGCGCGGTGCACTTGACCGGTCGGGCGCAGATGTGGCGGTAGCGATCAGCGGGGTCGCTGGCCCCGGCGGTGGTACTGTGCACAAGCCGGTCGGCACAGTGGTGTTCGCCCGTGTCACCCGCAAAACAGATGGCGAGCCCGAAGGTGAACTCAAATTCTTTGATGGCGGCGAAGGCCCCGAAGGCCGCGCCGAAATTCGGCGTCAGGCAACGCTCTGCGCGCTCGAACTGTTGCTACCGTAAAGCTGCGCCGCGCGGGTTTCAAACGCTTCGACCATCTTGCGAAAAGCGCGGTCGAAATATTGCCCGGCGATTCTTTCAAACAGGCGGTTTTTGAACGTAAATTCGACCACGAAATCGATTTCGCAGGTGCGGCCATCCAGCGCCCGGAACGTCCAGATATTGTCGAGATCAGAAAGCGGCCCATCGAGGTAGTGGACATCAATTTCCAGTGGCCGGTTTTTCCTCACGCGCGAAGTGAAGCTTTCGCGCAGAGATTTAAAGCCCACCACCATGTCCGCAACCATCTCGGTCTCGCTATCCGATTTTACGCGGGTGGCGATGACCCACGGCAGAAATTCGCCGTATCGGCCCACATCCGCGACCAAATCGAACATCTGTTCGGCGCTGTAAGGCAGCCGCCGGGTTTCGCGGATGCCTGGCATCAGACGCCGACCTTCGCTCCCGCGCGCGCTAGCTTTTCCTCGCGCGCGGCGCGCATCACGGCAAAATCGTCGCCCGCGTGATAGCTTGACCGGGTCAGCGGGGTCGCGGCGACCTGCAAAAACCCTTTTGCCCGTGCAATCGCCCCGTATGCGGCAAAGGCTTTGGGCGTGACAAATTCCTCCACCGCCGCGTGCCTGGGCGTGGGCTGCAGAGATTGGCCCGTCGTGAAGAAATCCACCTCGGCGCAGCGCATGTCGTCCATCACCTGATGCACTTCCAATCGCTGCTCGCCCAGCCCCAGCATGATGCCGGATTTGGTGAAGATCATGGGATTGTGCGCTTTCACTTCCTCCAGCAGCCGCAACGAAGCGTAATACCGCGCGCCGGGGCGGATCGTGGGATACAGGCGCGGCACGGTTTCCAGATTGTGGTTGTACACATCCGGCCCCGCTTCGCAGATCATCTCTACCGCGCGGCGCATCTTGCCGCGAAAATCGGGAGTGAGGATTTCGATAGTGGTGTTTGGCGTATTGCGGCGCAGCGCCTCGATCACTTTGACGAACTGCATCGCTCCGCCATCGGCCAGATCATCGCGGTCAACGCTGGTGATGACGATATGTTCGAGGCCCATTTTCGCAGCGGCAATCGCAGTGTTTTCCGGCTCCATCAGATCAACCGCACGCGGCATCCCGGTCTTGACGTTGCAGAATGCACAGGCCCGCGTACAAACGTCGCCAAGGATCATCACCGTCGCGTGCTTTTTGCTCCAGCATTCGCCGATATTCGGGCAGGCGGCTTCTTCACACACCGTATTAAGGTTCAACTCGCGCATCATCCGGCGGGTTTCGTGATACCCTTCGCTCACCGGCGCGCGGACGCGGATCCAGTCTGGCTTGCGTTGACGCACGGGGCGTTCGGCGGACGGCTGGCCGGGCTGAGGTGTGTTGGTGAGATCATTCATACAGCGCTATTTAGGAGCGCAAGCCCGCTCCCGCAAGCGTGCCTGATCTTGCAATTCTGGCACTTGCCCTGAGAAAAAAAGGAGCGCCGGGTTGTCGCCCGGCGCTCCTGCGATATTCGAAGCTGGGGCAGGATCAGCTGGTGGTCGCCGGGGCTTCGGCGGCCATCGCGTCCTTTGCCATCGCCCCGCCCTGCTGCTGCGCGGCGTAAGCGCTCCACAGCTTGGCAATTGGCGCCCGCGCACCTTCTACCTTCGCCAGATTTTCGCGCGCTGCGGCGCTGTCACCCATTGCTATTTGAGCAATGCCGAGGCGAGTAAGCGCCAGATTGCGGTCAACCCCGGCCAGCGACAGGCTTTTTTGATAGAACCCGGCTGCCTTGGCAGGCTGGTCGTAACTCAGGAAGGCGTCGCCTGCTCCCACCACAGTGCGATAAGTTGCCGAACCGGCATTGGCGTCACGTTCCAACGCCGGAAGGTCGGCCCTGTCGGCCGCGATCCGGCCGCTGGCAATTTTCAACTGTTCCTCAACCCAGCTATCCGAACCTTTAGGGATCGCGCCTTGAGCTGCCGCTTGATCAATGATGTCCTTGACCTCTTTGGGCAGGCGACGCGCATCGGCGGCTTCGATGAAAAAGATGTAATCGTTCTTTTCTTTGAGCGTATCGACCCGCTTGCCCAGACGCAGCAGATCGAGCAGCGCCTGCGGTTCAAAGTCGTTGAGGTTGCGGGTCAGGTTGACCGCGTCGCGCCAGTTTTCAGGCGCAGGATTGTCGATCACCCAAGCCGTCACAAAATCGTAGACCTGCGGTACGATTTCGTTGGAGTACGCAACTGAAACACCGCGGCGATACCACTTCGGATCAACCGCAAGGCTTTGCGCCTTGCGCGCTGCAATTGCA
Organism: Sphingomonadales bacterium; assembly: GCA_038224685.1. Taxonomy (GTDB): domain Bacteria; phylum Pseudomonadota; class Alphaproteobacteria; order Sphingomonadales; family Sphingomonadaceae; genus Erythrobacter. The sequence goes on along the minus strand of JBBRFG010000068.1, from coordinate 7,908 downwards.
TCGGTGAGATATTGCAGACCTTCAACATTGCGGCTCTCGCTGAAAAACAGCTCAGCCATGTTCATCTGCAGATCGGACGTTGTGACGTTGGGGGCCGAATAGTTGTAGTCGATCGCGCGCTGAAGATAGGTGCGGGCCTTGTCGTACTGGTTGAGCCCCGAGGCAATCTGGAACGCCACCACGTTAAAGCGGCCAAGTTCAGCAGCCTGAAGCTTGCCGCTGGCCAGCATCATTTCCACGCCCTGCAATTGCAAGGCGTTGTCCTTGGCTGCGATGCCAGTGTTGAACATCAGCCCGCCCAGTGCCTGTCGTTCATCAGGCGAAACCGCGAGCGGGACCAACGCCAGAACCTGCGGCTTGAGAGTAGCGTAATCAGGCGCAATCGCCTTCGACGCTATTTCAAGCGGTTGATAGGCAGCGACAAATTCTTTGGAATAGAGCGGCTGGGCAGCTTCTTCCTTGTCGTCTTTCTTTTTCTTCTTTTGGGCGTGCGCTGCGTCGGTGAAACCCGGAACGGCCAACATCGCAGTGCCGCTGGCGAGCGCCAAAGCGAGCGCAAACTGCCGGGTAAGTCCAGCGGGACGAAGACGGGGCGAAGACAAATGGGTCACTGCATCCTCCAAGTGGTTGCGCCGCGCCCTGCCTGATTGGCGGATGCGCTGCGGCGAATACCTGCCTTGCCTTTGGACGGCTGAAGGCAGATTTGCAATTCCAACTAGGCGAGCCGTGCTGAACCACCATTGAATGCTGACCACTGGCCCGCGACAGGTTTGCGGACACATACATGTTCAAATGTGGAAAAATCGGGCGTGTTCGCGCTGTGTTCGCATGCAGTGGTGGGCAAAACGTGGACATGCGCGTAGACAGATGACGTGCTTGGCTGATTGACGGCCAATCGCGCCCGCGCGGCGCGACAAACACCAACAGAAACGGCCCCACCCTTGAGCGACGACAGCGACATCATCGATCCCCCTGCCCCTGTTCCAATGAGCGGGTTTGAACGCATCGACATCGTCGATGAGATGAAATCGAGCTATCTCGATTATGCCATGAGCGTGATCGTCAGCCGCGCGCTGCCCGATGTGCGCGACGGGTTGAAGCCGGTCCACCGGCGCATCCTGTTCGCCAGTCAGGAAGGCGGGTTTGTCGCCGGAAAGGCATATCGAAAAAGCGCCAAGATCGTCGGCGATGTCATGGGCAATTATCACCCGCACGGCGATTCCGCGATTTATGATGCGCTGGCCCGGATGACCCAATGGTGGTCGATGCGGGTGCCGCTGATCGATGGTCAGGGCAATTTCGGATCGATGGACCCCGATCCGCCAGCGTCAATGCGTTACACCGAAGCGCGATTGGCGCGGGTGGCGAACAGTCTGCTCGACGATCTCGAAAAAGACACAGTTGATTTCACCGAAAACTACGATGGTAGTCGCAAGGAACCGACCGTGCTGCCAGCACGGTTCCCGAACCTGCTGGTTAACGGAGCGGGCGGGATCGCGGTTGGCATGGCAACCAACATCCCGCCGCACAATCTGGGCGAAGTGATCGATGCCTGTTTTGCTTACATGGACAACCCGGCGATCACGTCAGAAGAATTGATCGCATACATTCCCGGCCCTGATTTCCCGACTTCACCGCTGATCCTTGGCACCCACGGTGCGCGATCAGCCTACACCACCGGGCGCGGGTCGGTTCTGATGCGTTGCCGTCATGAAATCGAAGCCACGCGCGGCGCCAAGACCGAAGGGCGCGAAAGCATCGTCTTCACCTCGATCCCGTATCAGGTCGGCAAGAATTCGTTGGTCGAGAAAATTGCCGAAGCCGCCAAGGACAAGCGGATCGAAGGCATTTCCGATATCCGCGATGAAACCAACCGCGAAGGCGTGCGGGTGGTGATTGATCTGAAACGCGATGCCAGCCCGGACGTCGTGCTCAATCAGCTGTGGCGCTACACCCCGGCGCAATCATCTTTTCCCGCCAATATGCTGGCAATTCGCGGCGGGCGGCCCGAAACGCTGCTGCTGCGCGATTTTATCGCGGCCTTCATCACCTTCCGCGAGGAAGTGATCACGCGCCGCACCAAGTTTGAATTGGCCAAAGCGCGCGAACGGGCGCACATTTTGCTTGGCTTGGTGGTGGCGGTATCGAACCTTGATGAAGTGGTGGCGATGATCCGCACCGCGCCCAACCCTGCCGAAGCGCGCGCGCGGCTGATGGGCAAAGAATGGCCGATTGGCGACATTGCGCAATATATCAGCCTGGTCGAAGCGATTGAGCCAAGCGCGGATCAGACTGGCGGCACGTATCGCCTGTCCGAACGGCAAGTGCGCGCGATCCTTGAACTGCGCCTCCACCGCCTGACTGCGCTGGGCCGGGACGAGATTGGCGGCGAGCTGAAAACGCTGTCGTTGGCGATCGAAGGGCATCTGGCAATCCTTGCCGACCGGGCAAAACTTTACGCCGTAATGCGCGCCGAATTGACCGAAATCCGCGCGACTTACGCAACCCCGCGCCTGTCCGAGATTGCTCCTGCGTGGGATGGTCTGGAAGACGAAGACCTGATCGAACGCGAAGAAATGGTCATCACCGTCACGCATGATGGCTACATTAAACGCACCCCGTTGAACACTTTCCGGTCGCAAGCGCGCGGCGGCAAGGGCCGCAGCGGAATGGCGACCAAGGATGAAGACGCGGTGGTCGAATTGTTCGTCACCAGCACCCACAACCCGGTGCTGTTCTTCACCAACACGGGCCGGGTTTATCGCAAGAAAGTGTGGAAACTGCCCGAAGGCGGCCCGCAGACCAAGGGTCGCCCGATGGTAAACCTGCTGCCGTTGGGTGATGATGAACGGGTCACCAATGTGCTGCCCCTGCCCGAAGACGAGGCATCGTGGGATAACCTCAACATCGTGTTTGCGACCGAACAGGGCATGGTTCGGCGCAATTCGATGGATGCGTTTGCCAACATTCCCACCGCCGGCAAATACGCGATGGGCTTTGTCGAAGGATCGGGCGACCGGTTGATCGGCGTGCAGCTGTTGACTGAGGAGCAACAGATCTTTCTCGCCAGCGATTCGGGTAAGGCGATCCGTTTTTCGGCTACCGATGCGCGCGAAACCAAGAGCCGGACCGGCATTGGTGTGCGCGGGATGGCATTGAAGGGCGGCGCGAAAGTTGTCAGCATGGCGGTGCTTGATCCGCTGACTGCCGACATGGAAACGCGCGAGGCTTATCTGCGCGCCGCCGCCTGGAAGAACAACGAGGCCGCGCCGACTCTGGCCGAAGAGCACGTCGCGGTAATGGCCGAGGGCGAAGAGTTCATCCTAACCATCACCGCAAATGGCTATGGCAAGATTTCGTCGGCCTACGAATACCGCACCACATCGCGCGGGGGCCAAGGCATTACGAATATCGGCACGCCAGACAGCAATCCAGACCGCAATGGCCCCGTGGTGGCGAGCTTCCCGGTCAAGCACGGATCGCAGCTGATTCTGGTCACCGATCAGGCCAAACTGATCCGGCTCGGCATTGATCTGCGCCATATGGTTGAAGACGGGTTCGACGCTCTCAAGGGTTATTCGATTTCCGGTCGCGGATCGTCTGGTGTCCGAATCTTCGATGTAGCCAAAGGCGAACATATCGTTGGTGCGGCGTTGATTGACGAGACGACGGAACCGGAAAACCCTGCCGAAGAAGCGGTCGCTGCCGAGATGAGTGGTATGACTGAAGATTCCGGCGCGAGTGAGCCACCCGTTACCTGACGGGCTGCTCACCGCGCAGGCATTGCACAATGCCGGTCGCGATCATCACCTGCCCGGCATAATACAGCGGCCAGATCAGCAGATTGGGCAGCGGCGTCAGCTCATATGCACCCATGCGCGAGAAGATCAGCCAATCGCTGATCACGATTAGCACCGCCCCGGTGCCAACCCGGTAACGCGGGTAATGGCTCATCCACGCCGCCGAAGCCATTGCGCCCAGGAAGCTGGCATAGATCGCGATGTTCACCTGCCCGCTCAGGATCAAGCTGACAATCGGGGTGCCGACGAGCAGCGCCAGTCCGAACACCTTCTGCACCGGCGACGGCCGTTGGTGGCGGTTCCTGAGATACAGGATGACCGCGGCGCAGTGCGCCGCTGCAAAAAACGCGCCGCCGACCATCAAATCAATTTCAATCGCCATATCGCCCGCTGCGGCCAGCGCCAACGCCAGCACCAAAAGCGCCACGTCTATCCCGCGCCGATCATGCGGCACCCGCGCGGCCGCATAAACCGCCAACAGCCCAACCGAGGCGCCCTTGGCCAAGATGCCCCACGTCCCCTCGCCAATCGGATTGTCGCGCAGGAAATAGAACGCGGTCGCCGCCGCGATGCTCGCCAGCAACCACGGCCGTTGTTCGATCAGCGCCTGCTTTGCCATCGCTGCCGTTCCCTTATGTCCAAACCGCGCATCACCCTGGAAAGGCTTGCAGGCGGGCTATCACGCAATTACCTGCCCTGTCATGAAAGCAACACCGACTATTCACGATGTCCACATTATCGGCGGCGGCCTCGCCGGGACCGAGGCTGCATGGCAGCTGGCGCAGCGCGGGTTCACAGTGCGGCTGTCAGAGATGCGCGGCAGTGCCAAGGACGGGGGCAACATGACCCCGGCCCATCAGACCGCCGGGTTGGCCGAAATGGTATGCTCCAATTCTTTCCGTTCCGATGATGATGAAAAGAACGCGGTTGGCCTGCTGCACCACGAAATGCGCAGCCTTGATAGCATCATTATGCGCGCGGGCGAAGCAGCGCGGGTGCCCGCAGGCAGCGCGATGGCGGTGGACCGGGATGTGTTTTCTGCGGAAGTTGAAAAGGCACTGGGCCAGCACCCCAATGTCACCGTCGCGCGTGAACGGGTGGACACCCTGCCCGCCGCCGGGCTGACCATCGTCGCCACCGGGCCGCTAACGGCAGAGGCGCTCGCTGCCAGCATTGTGCAGGCAACCGGCGCTGAGCGGCTCGCTTTCTTCGATGCCATCGCCCCGATCATCCACCTCGACAGCATCGACATGACCAAGTGCTGGGTCCAATCGCGCTGGAACAAAACCACGGCGGCATCCAATGAAGGCGGTGATTACATCAATTGCCCGATGAGCAAAGACCAATACCTCGCATTCCACCAAGGGCTGATGGATGGCGAGAAATCTGAATTCAAGCAGTGGGAAAAGGACACGCCCTATTTCGATGGCTGTATGCCGATTGAAGTGATGGCGGAACGCGGGTGGGAAACGCTGCGTTATGGCCCGATGAAAGGCGTGGGCCTCGACAATCCGTTCGATACCACGCCCGAATTTCCGCAGGGGCGCTGGCCCTATGCGGTGGTGCAGCTGCGGCAGGACAACAAGCTTGGCACACTATGGAACATGGTCGGCTTTCAAACCAAACTGAAATATGGCGCGCAGGTTGATCTGTTTCGCACCATCCCTGGGCTGGAGAATGCGGAATTTGCGCGGCTGGGGGGCTTGCACCGCAATACCTTCCTCAATTCCCCGCAGGTGCTTGATCGCCAGTTACGCCTGCGCGCTGCGCCGCATATCCGCTTTGCCGGGCAGATCACCGGCTGCGAAGGCTATATCGAAAGCGCAGGCATTGGGCTGGTCGCAGGGATGATGACCGCGCACGAATTGGCGGCGCGCGATTGGCAGCCCCTGCCCGCAACCACGGCGCTGGGCGCATTGCTTAGCCACATTACCGGCGACGCCGAGGCCGCGACATTTCAGCCGATGAATGTCAATTTCGGGCTGTTCCCGCCACTGCACGAGGTTGGAAAAAAGGTTCGCAAGGAAGCCTATACCAACCGCGCCAAGGCTGATCTTGCGGGCTGGATTGCGGCAAATCAAGAGCGAGTCCCCGCGTAGGCGGGGACGTTGCGCTCACTTGCATGAGATTCCCGCCTGCGCGGGAACTCACAAACAAATCAGCATTTGCAGGCGGGTTTCTTGGCTGCGGGCTTTGGCGCGGTGGTGGCGAATTCGCGCGGGGTCAGGCGGCCATTGCCATCGGCGTCGGCGCCCTCAAACCGATCAACCGTCGCCACTGCCCATTCTTCAAACGTGAGCAGATTGTTGCCGTCAGCATCCAGATCCCGGAACGCATCTGACCGGGATGACAGCATTTCATTGCGGGTAATCAACCGGTCGCGGTTGCGATCATAGCGGAAGAACCGCAGCTCTTCGCGTGACAATTCACTTTGTTCGGGCGGGGCCGGGCCTTGCATTGCACCGGGATCACCGGACGGCAGAGTTTCAGCATCAGGCGCGGGCGCTTCCACCGCAGGCGGCGGCGGCGCGTTGGCCTCGATTTCGGCGCGGCCCTGCCACCAGAACACCCCGATCCCGGCCAAGGCGAGGCCTGCAACAACTCCGACAACGGCTTCACGCAACGGTTTGCCCCCTGTTGCTGAACACTTTGCGTGAATATACCCGATTAGGTCGGAAAGCCAATCACGTCAGGAATATAGCTGCCCGCATGGCCACCAGCGATGCGCCCCGCCCTTCCATCAACGGACGCCCGCCGCGGCGCAGCGCCCGCAGCGACAATGCTTCGAGCACGGCGAGCCCGCGCAGCGCTTTGGGCAACCGCCCATCTGCATCGGTTCGCGCCAGCCCCGCATCAATCAGCGCGGCCCGCTCACCCGCGTCAGACACCCCGGTCCCAGCATCGGCCACCGCCCAGCGGAAACCGGCTGCAGCGATCCGGTTGGCTGCGGTGTAGTTGCTGTCATCCTGCAACGCGCCGAAAAACGCCGCGCGCTGCGAGCCAAACGCCGCGATGTCATCAATGCCGAGGCTGCCCGCCGTCACCAGCACTTCCCAACCATCGACCATCGCGATCAGCGCTGCCTCCCGCCCGGCCCAATTCGCGCCAATGCTGTCGAGCACCAGATCACCGCGCGGGCGATCCGCGACCGGCGTGCCCAACGCATCGCGCCACCATGCCAGCCGCATCTGGCCCAGCATCGATTCAGTGGTCCGCGCAGCAATCCGGGCGAGCCGCCGATCAAGGTGAAAGGCACTGGTTAATGCAGCGCGAACCTTTGGCGGTGTCCACGCCAGCGCCAGATCCAGCTCGGGCGGCAGCGGTTCGGGGCTTTCAGCAGTCATAAGCTCGTGCGCCTAGCGCTGCGCTTTCATGCTTGGCAAGCGATCTGTCCCGGTCGGGGACGCCGCCAACTTATCTGGCTTTAACCATTTGCTAACCACGCTCTTTCGCAATCCGCTTACCAGACCGGCTTATAAAAGACCGATGCATCTGGGATTCCTGCGCGATTTTTGCGTGGGAGACAGAAGAAGGATCGAGTTCCGATGGGGCAACAGACACAGATTCGCAAATCGTTTATGCGTGCATTGCTGCACGACAGAACGGCGAACACCATCGTCATTGCAGCGGCTTCGATGTTCCCGATTTTGGCAATGGTCGGCGGCGGGATCGACGCCAGCCGGTATTACATGGCCGCCGCGCGGATGCAGGCCGCTTGCGATGCGGGCGCGCTGGCCGCGCGCCGCTCGATGGTAGACGATACCTTTTCCGCTGAAGATCGACAGGTCGGCGAAAACTTTTTCGACCAGAACTACAACGCTGACATGTTCGGCACCGAAAATCGCGTTCGCAGCTACACCTCCGATGGCGAAGGCCGGGTTGATGGCACGGCTAGCGGCACTTTGCCTTCCACAATCATGGCAGCCTTTGGGTACGACGGGGTCGACCTAGCGGTCAACTGTTCCGCCGAAGTCAACATTTCGAACACCGACATTATGTTCGTACTCGACGTAACCGGGTCAATGAGTGAATGTCCCAATGGAACCGCCTGCAATTCAGGCCCGGGTTCTAAGATTGTCGGACTGCGTGAAGCGGTGATGAGCTTCTA
>JBBRFG010000067.1:0-12782 GCA_038224685.1 Sphingomonadales bacterium | reverse complement strand
TTTCCTCGGCGAAATCAAGGTCGCCCGCCATGCGCAAAAGACCGACGCCGCGCAGGATTTCAAGGGCCTGCTGCTGGAGGCAGGCGCCAGTGCCAATGCCGTCCCGCAGCTCGAAATCTTCGCCGACGATGTGAAATGCGCGCACGGCGCAACCATCGGCGCGCTCGATGAAGCGGCGCGGTTTTACATGATGGCGCGCGGGCTTGATCCGGCCGCAGCGCAGCGGCTGTTGGTGCAGGCGTTCCTAGGCGATGCGTTTGTCGCGCTGAATGACGAAGGCGAGCATGACCGGTTGCTCAATGCGGCACTGGCGGCATTGGAAGGGGCACGGCTGTGAACCCATCCCCGTTCGCGAGTCCCCGCGCAGGCGGGGGCCTCCCGCAGCATAGCGCCCTCCCGCCTGAGACCCCCGCCTTCGCGGGGGATCACCTTGGTATGTTGAGAGACGACTTCCCCGGCCTCAACACCGCTGAAGGCAAGCCGTGGCACTACCTCGACACCGCTGCCACTGCGCAGAAACCACGCGCAGTGATCGACGCGATGGCGCGCGCAATGGGCGAAGATTACGCCACCGTGCACCGCGGGGTCTATGCCCGCTCGGCCGAGATGACGCTGGCGTTTGAAGACGCGCGGCGCAAGGTCGCCGGGTTCATCGGCGGAGCGGAGAGCGAACTCGTATTCACCCGCGGCGCGACTGAGGCGATCAATCTGGTCGCCAACACTTGGGGCCGGGCGAACCTGAAACCGGGTGATCGCATTCTGCTGTCGCAGCTGGAGCATCATTCGAACATCGTGCCGTGGCAGATGGTTGCTGCTGTGACCGGGGCAGTGATCGACGTCTGCCCGCTGACCCATGATCACCAGATTGATCTGGACGCCGCCGCCGCGATGCTGACCGAGCGGCACAAACTGGTCGCGCTTGCGCATGTTTCCAACGTGCTTGGCAGCGTGCTCGATGCCCCCCGCGCAGCAGCGATGGCGCACCGGGTCGGCGCAAAGCTGCTGCTCGACGGGTGCCAATCAGCGCCGCACATGTCGGTCGATGTCGGCGCGCTGGGCTGCGATTTCTACGTTTTTTCCGCGCACAAACTTTATGGCCCGACCGGGATCGGGGCGCTGTGGGCGCGGGCGGAAATACTTGACGCGATGCCGCCGTGGGAAGGCGGCGGCGCGATGATCGACCGCGTGACGTTTGCGGGCACCACTTATGCCCCCGCGCCGCAGCGGTTCGAGGCTGGCACGCCTGCAATCGCCGAAGCCATCGCGTTCAGCGCAGCGGTGGATTACGTAAGCGATATCGGCCTTGCCGGAATGCACCAGCGCGAGGCAGCATTGGTTGCCCGGCTGCGGCGTGAACTGGGCGCGATGAACGATGTGCGCCTGTTTGGGCCGGATAACAGCGCCGGGATTGTCAGCTTTGCGGTGGACGACATCCACCCGCATGATCTGGGCACGATTCTTGATGAAGCGAACGTGGCAATCCGGGCGGGCCACCTCTGCGCGCAACCGCTGATGGATTACCTTGGCGTGCCCGCCACCGCGCGCGCCAGTTTCGGGCTCTATTCAAGCGATGCAGATATCGACGCGTTATTGGCCGGGATCGCTCGCACCCGGCGCATTTTTGGCAAAGGATGACAGCAATGGACAGCTCAGCAGATCAGTCGGAGATGGCCGTCAGCAAGCCGCCGCGCGCGCGCGTGGCTGATGCGGTGGACCTCGATACCGCGGCAGTTTCAGCAGCCCCGCGTAACCGCGACTATCTTGACGGCTTTCTGGCCGCCAAGACCGGTGACGCTGCGGTCGGAGGGGAAGGCAGCGACCTGCAAGCCGATGTAATCGCGGCCTTGCGCGAAATCTTTGATCCGGAAATCCCGGTCAATATCTACGATCTTGGCCTGATTTACGGGGTCGAGGTGGATGATAACCGCGATGCCACTGTCACGATGACCCTGACGACCCCGCATTGCCCGGTCGCCGAAACCATGCCCGCCGAAGTCGAGCTGCGCGCGGCATCCGTGCCGGGGATTCGCGATGCCGAAGTGGTGCTGGTGTGGGAACCACCGTGGGGGCCGCACAAAATGAGCGATGACGCCCGGCTCGAATTGGGGATGCTATGATGACCGAAGCGACCACCACCACGCGGCCCGCGCCCAAAGCGGCGGTGATCCTCACCCCCGGGGCCGAAGCGCGGATTGCCGACCTGATGGCGAAAGCCCCCGCCGATGCCATCGGCGTCAAACTGTCAACCCCGCGCCGGGGTTGTTCGGGCCTCGCCTATTCGGTCGACTATGTGACAACCGAGGCCCGCTTCGACGAGAAGATCGCCACCCCCGGCGGCATCTTTTATATCGACGGGGCGAGCGTGTTATATCTGATCGGCAGCACGATGGACTGGCGCGAAGATGATTTCACCGCCGGTTTCGTGTTCGAAAACCCCAATGCCAAAGGTGCCTGTGGCTGCGGTGAGAGTTTTATGGTATAGTGGGCCTTATGATTAACGGTGACAACTCAGCGCGCGCTCATCTTGCGCATATCGCAGCCGGGCTCGGTATGGTGCTTGCCTTGGCAGCCAGTGGTCTTGCCGCCCGCCAACGGGGGCCAAAGCCAGACGTGCGATCTGGCACGCGATCGCTTGACGAGCTGCTGCGCAATCGACCCGGTCGCCGCCGTAAACCCCCTGAAGCTGGCATGCCTGTGCCCGCCACCCCGCCCAGCGGGCCGTTGCCAAAGCAGGGCGGCGCTGCTGCTGCCCTCGCCTTCGACGCCTGAGTTTCAAACTTCTGCTGCGAGCCGCTCGACGAGTCGGCCTTCGAGCGCGCCCATCGCCGTTGATCATCTTGTTGAGCCATTCGTTGTCGTAATCGCTAACCACCGGGGCACACCGCGAACAGGTTTAAGACCGGCCTGTCGGGCGATTCACCGCGCTTCCACTTCGCGGATGCAGGCGCCCTGATCGACCACCGCCCCGCCCAGCCGCAACCGCGCCTCGACATGGGCAGCGGTTGGATCGGCCCCGGCACGCAGCGGGTAGAGATAGATATCGAGCACGCACGAACTGCCCGCGAATTGCAGCTTGCGCGCATCACCTTCGGCCAGATCGATGCGCGGTTCACCAAACCGCTGAGTAAGCGCTGAGGCGGGCGATCCGATCACCCCTTCGAGCCCTTGGGGTGCCATGACCAGCGGCACCCGCACAACCCCGCTGGTCGCCGACGCAGTCACAGTCGCAGAGGCAAATTTGGGCGCCGTCACGCAGCCTGATAGCGCCAGCACGGCGAGCGGCGCAAACCATCTTATCATCGCTGGCCTTCCCCCCGCTCAAGCCGCCGCAGCACCAGATGCGTTCCCGCCGCAGCTCCCATCAGCGGAGCAAGCAGCCCGGCAAACGGCACCAGCAGCATCCCCGCAATCGCCGCGCCAAGCAGCACCCGATCAGCCCGGCCCACGGGATTGGCGCTCGCGTCACCATGACTGTGCCGAAACCACGCCATATCGGTCAGCTCCCGCCCTAGCAGCACGGCATTCACCGCCAGAAATACCAGCGGTGGGCCAATCGCGGTCACCGCCAGCAGCGCCGCCAGCGGCAGGGCGAGCAGGTTGTAGCCAATCGCGCGGCCCAGCCCGCGCAGCGAATTGCCCAGATCACGGCGGAATGGCAGCGGCTTGGCCTGCGCAGCGAATGACGGATAGTGCCGCGCCTCGACCGCTGCCACCACCTCATCGGCAAAGAATTGCAACACCGCCAATGCCACCACCCGGAACAACAGCCACATTGCCGCCAGCCCCAGCAGCACGGCGACCGCTCCGGCCAAGCCCGCAATCAAGCTCTGGCCCCAGTTCTCGTCCACACTGAAGCGCTGGCTCGCCTCTGCAAACGCGAAATATAATCCCAAGCCCAGCCCCGCAAACAGCGCCAGCGTGATCCCGATGCTCTTCGCCGCCACAGCCATAATCGCGCGGTCGGTCAGTTGGGCAAAGGCTTTGGCCAAAGCGGAAGGGACGGCACCGGAGACAGCAGACATGCCGGGAGCGATGCGGCGGCCCGGCGGCGAAGTCAACGCAAACGCCCCTCCCGCACACAGGCGCTTGGCGCGCAGGCTTAACGCGGCTAGGCGGCCCCGAACGATCTTCCGCAAGCAATATCCAAGGAATTCCGCTGTGCCCGAACCCACGCCCGCCCGTTACGACGTCATCGCCATCGGCAATGCCGTGGTCGATGTGATTGCCGCTTGCGACGAAGACCTGATCGACGAGCTGCAAATGAACCGCGGCGGCATGACCCTGATCGACGAAACGCGCGCCGATGAACTGTACGAAGCCATGCCGCCTGCTCGCGAATTGTCAGGCGGATCAGCTGCCAACACGCTGGCGGGCCTTGCCACGCTGGGCTTGCAATGCGCGTTTATCGGTCAGGTTGCCGATGATCAGCTGGGCAAAGTGTTTCGCCACGACATGCGCGCCACCGGGATCGATTTCGACACTCCGGCACGGCCCACCAGCAGCGCCGAAACCGAACCGGCCACCGGGCGCGTGCTGATTTTCGTCACCCCCGATGGCGAGCGCACGATGAACACTTTTCTTGGTGCAGGCCAATATCTGCCCGCCGCCGCGCTTGATGAAGACCTGATCGCCAGCGCCGCGATCCTGTATCTCGAAGGCTATTTATGGGATCCGGAAGAGCCGCGCCGCGCAATGCGCCGTGCGATTGAAGTCGCCCGCAGCGCAGGCCGCAAAATCGCCTTCACCGCTTCGGAGAGCTTCGTGATTGACCGCCACGGCGATGATTTCCGCGCGATGATCGAAGACGGTGTGATCGATATCCTGTTCGTCAACGAAGGCGAGCTTGCCACGCTGACCGGCGAGGATGACTTCGAAGCGGGCCTCGCCGCTGTTGCAGGCAAGGTGCCGGTGCTGGTCGCCACCCGCAGCGTAAAGGGTGCGGTCGCGATTGCGCACGGCGAGCGCGCCGAGGTGGCTGCCGAGCCGGTAATCAAGGTGATCGACACCACCGGCGCAGGCGATCAATTCGCCGCCGGATTCCTGTCGGGCTACGTCCGGGACGAGCCGCTCGCCCGCTGTTTGAAGCGCGGGGCCATTGCCGCATCGGAAGTGATCGCGCACTACGGCCCCCGGCCCGAGGCGGATATGATCAGGCTGATGGAAGAGCGGCTTTGATGATGTGCGCTCGCCCCTCCGGGCGAGCGTCCTCAGCGCCGCTTCGCGACCATAGGCACAAAACCAATATAAACTCACTCGTCGGGAACAAACCCCGCGCGGTGCAGCATGATCAAATAGTCCGCAATCTGGTCATATCTGGCGCGGCGCGGTGTCCGCATCGACCAGTTCATCAAGGAACAGCGACATCAGCATCGGCTGGCCGGTAACCTCAGCCTTGGTATAAACTTGGCTCAATTGCGAACGCACCGTGCCGCTGGCCGAGCCGCGGATCCGTGCAATATCTGCGATGGTGCAGCCCTTGAGCGCAAACAGCGCGACCTCTGCTTCTGCCTGCGACAATCTCCATGCCGCAAACCGCTGCTGGATCAGATCTCCCAACGCCCCGCGCGCCAGCGCCAAGGCGGCATCGCGCCGCTGCGCCTCAGCCAGCAAGCGGCGCACCATCATGCCGCCAAACAAAGTGCCCGCGAGCAGCGCGATGCCGACGACAAAATCGGCCAGCGCCAGTCGGCCGCCGCTTTCCTGCACCGCATCTGCCAGGAAATAGAGCGCCGCTGTCGCCTGCAACCCGACCACGATCACCGCGATCCCCGCATTCCTGCGCGGAGAATCAATCATGCGACAATTGCTGATGCGCGGTCATTTGCACTCCTGCTTATGGGCGCGCTTGCGGCTGCCCCTTATGGCTTGCAGCCGATAGATGCAGCGCGGGGATACACGATGACCGATAATTTCAAAGAGGCACTGACCAAGGTTCCGGCGGTGACGCTAGGGTTTTGGATCATCAAGATTCTCGCCACCACTTTTGGCGAGACGATGGGTGATACCGTCAGCATGAGCTGGCTGGGGGAAACAACTGCCGCCGCCGGGCAGGGCGGGATCAATGGTTACCTTGTGGGCACAGCGATATTCGGCGGATTGCTGGCCGTGCTGATGGCCATCCAGATCCGCGCCCGCAGGTTCCACCCGTGGCTGTATTGGGCGACCATTATCGCTTCGACCACAGCCGGGACGACGCTGGCCGATTTCGCCACCCGCTCGCTCGGGATCGGTTACCTCGGCGGATCGCTGCTGCTGCTTGCGCTGGTGCTGGGCACTCTGCTGGTATGGCACCGCGCGCTTGGCAGCATTGCGATCAGTTCGGTGCACGAGCCCCGCGCCGAGCTGTCCTATTGGTTGACAATCACTTTTTCACAGACGCTCGGAACGGCGCTGGGTGATTGGGTGGCCGATGGGCCGCTGGGCTATTCGGGGGCGGCGCTGATCTTTGGCGGCGCATTGGCGCTGGTCGCGGCGGCGTATTTCTGGAGCCGGATCAGCCACGTCGCGCTGTTTTGGGCCGCCTTTATCCTGACCCGTCCACTGGGCGCGGTGGTCGGCGATTTCTTGGACAAACCGGTCAGCCACGGGGGGCTGGAACTGAGCAGGCTGGCGGCCTCGCTGGTGCTGGGCATTGCGATTGTCGCGCTGGTCTGGTTGGTGCCGCAGCGCGCCGGACAGGCTGAGCAGGTGGCCACCTGACAGCGATGCCATCCGCCGACCCGGCAACCATTGGCACGTTTGCGCGTTACACGATCTCGAAGCCAAAAAGATCGCTTATGCCAGGGAGATTACCCAGTGCCTGCCACCCTTTCTGCCTCCTTCCAGTCCCGCCTGCTTAGCCGCTGGAGTCTCGCGTTGGCCGCGCCCGTGCTGCTTGCCAGCCAGAGCGCGCAGGCTGCCTCGCCCGATGATTGGGGCACTGCCAGCGATATCGGGGTTGGATCGCTGGTGCTGTGGTCGATTGGCGTTCCAGCGGTCAAGGGCGACACGCAGGGCGCGTTGCAGTCGGGCGCTTCGGTCGTGGTCGGTTTTGGCGCAGCGCAAGGCCTGAAGCAGGTGTTCCCCGAACAGCGCCCTGATGGCAGCGGCAATGACAGCTTCCCTTCGGGCCACACCGCCACCGCCTTTGCCGCCGCCACCAGCATTCTTGATCGCCGCGGTCTGGCCGAGGGGATCCCCGCACTCGCGCTTGCCAGCTTTGTCGGGGTAGCGCGGGTCAAAGCGGACAAGCACCACTGGTATGACGTGGTGGCAGGCGCGGCGATCGGTTCAGCCTCGGGTCTGCTGATCACACGACACCAACGCCCCGATGCCCCGAAAGTGTTCGCTTGGGGCGATTTCCACAGCGCGGGCGTGACTTACGCCGCGCGGTTCTAACCCCGCTCGCGTTCGACTTCGCGCCAGCCGATGTCGCGGCGGCTGAAGCCGGTCGGGAAGGATACTGCGTCAACCGCTTCGTAGGCGAGGCGCTGCGCCTGCGTTACATTTGCCGCGCAGGCGGTGACGCTGAGCACGCGCCCGCCGTTTGCCACCAGCGCGCCGTCTAGCAGCGCGGTTCCGGCGTGGAAAATCTTTGCGCCGCCTGCCTCAGAATGGCGCAAATCAATCGCGCCGCCTTTCTCCGGGGTGCCGGGATAGCCGCTCGCCGCCATCACTACGGTCAGCGCGGCCTCATCGCAGAACTGCGCTTCCACGCCAGCCAAGTCGCCGCGCGCGCAGGCAAGCATCACTGCCACCAGATCGCTTGCCAGCCGCATCATCAGCACCTGACATTCAGGATCGCCGAACCGGGCGTTGTATTCGATCAGCTTTGGCCCGTCTGCCGTCAGCATCAGCCCGGCAAACAGCACGCCGGAATAGGTGTTGCCGTCTGCGTGCATCGTCCGCACCGTGGGTTCGATAATTTCGGTCATCACGCGGGCCTGCAATGCCGCTGTCAGCACCGGCGCGGGGGAATAAGCGCCCATTCCGCCGGTGTTCGGCCCCGTGTCGCCGTCGCCCACCCGCTTGTGATCCTGCGCAGAACCGAACGGGATGATCGCAATCCCGTCGGTCAGCGCGAAAAAGCTCGCTTCCTCGCCGTGCATAAACTCCTCGATCACCACCTCGGCGCCCGCCGCCCCAAACCCGCCGCCGAACATGTCGGTCAGTGCGGCTTCGGCCTCAGCCAGTGTTTCGGCGATTACCACGCCCTTGCCCGCCGCCAGTCCATCGGCCTTGAGCACATAGGGCGCAGCAAACCGGGTGAGGGCGGCGCGGGCTGCGGCCAGCGACGCGGTGCGGACATAGCCTGCGGTGGGGATGCCCGCGCGGGCGCACAGGTCTTTGGTGAAGCCTTTCGATCCCTCGAGCCGCGCCGCAGCTTGCGAAGGGCCGAACACCGGGACGCCCGCCGCGCGCAAGCTGTCCGAAAGCCCGTCAACCAGCGGCGCTTCTGGCCCGATCACGACCAAGCCGATGGCATGATCGCGGCAGAAGGCGATCACCGCTCCATGATTGGTCACGTCGAGCGCGGCCAGTTCTGCCTGTTCGGCGATGCCGGGATTTCCGGGGGCGGCATAAAGCTTTGTCAGGCTCGGGGATTGCGCCAGCTTCCATGCCAGCGCATGTTCGCGGCCTCCCGAACCCAAAAGCAGGATATTCATGGCCCCTCCGCCCAATGACATTGACGATGCCGGTCTGGTAGCGCGTGCGAGGCAAGGCGACAACGCCGAGCCGCTATCGATCAGTGAAGTATCCGCGCTGCTGAAACGCACGGTCGAGGACCGGTTTGGCCATGTGCGGCTGCGCGGCGAACTGTCCGGCGTAAAACGCGCCGCGTCGGGGCATTTCTACTGCGCGCTGAAAGACGAAGGCGCAGTAATCGACGGGGTGATGTGGAAAGGCACCGCGCAGCGCCTGTCGTTCCGCGCCGAAGACGGGCTGGAGGTGATCGCCACCGGCAAGCTGACGACCTATCCGGGCCGATCAAAATACCAGATCGTGATCGACAGCCTTGAATTGGCGGGCGAAGGCGCGCTGCTGGCACTGCTGGAGAAAACCCGCGCGCGGCTAGCGGCAGAAGGGCTGTTTGCGGACGCGAACAAGCGCCGCTTGCCGTATCTGCCGCACGTGATCGGGGTGGTCACATCGCCGACCGGCGCGGTGATCCGCGATATTCTCCACCGGCTGGCGGATCGCTTCCCCAGCCACGTGATTGTGTGGCCGGTGCTGGTGCAGGGCCTTGGCGCAGCGGATCAGGTGGCCGCAGCGGTGCGCGGGTTCTCTGCGCTCGCCCCAAATGGCCCGGTGCCGCGTCCCGATGTGGTGATCGTGGCGCGCGGCGGCGGATCGGTCGAGGATCTGTGGAGTTTCAACGAAGAAGCGGTGGTGCGCGCCATCGCCGAATGCACCATTCCGGTGATCTCGGCCGTGGGGCACGAAACCGACACTACGCTGGCCGATTTCGCCGCCGACCAGCGCGCGCCCACACCCACGGCAGCAGCGGAAATGGCGGTGCCGGTGCGCGCTGACCTGATGCTCAACATTGCCGATTTCGCGGCCCGGCAGCGGCGCGCGGTGTATCGCCCGGTCGAATTGGGGCGCGAACGGTTGGCGGCGCGGGCACGGCTGTTGCCCCGGCCCGAAGCATTGTTGCAGGCGCACGCGCAGCGGCTGGATGATCTGGCCGAACGGTTGCGGCGCGGCTTGGGCGCGCGGGCGGGCCAGGGGCGCGAACGGCTGGCAGGTGCAGCGGCGCGGCTATCCCCCAGCCTGCTCAGCCGCAGCGCTGCCGAGGCCGCTCGGCGGTTGGAGCGGGCCCGGCTGATCCCGGCGCTGGCCGAGCGGCCCTTGCACGACCGCGCCACCCGGCTTGCCGCACTGAGCCGGGTGATGAGCCAGCTACACCCCGAAAAGCCGCTCGAACGCGGCTATGCGATCATCCGCGCCGCCAGCGGCAAAGCGCTCACCACCCGCGCCGACGCCGCGCGCGAGGCGGCGCTGGTGCTGCAATTTCGCGATGGGCGGCTGGATGCCGTGCCCGCTGGCAGTGCGGCGCCGCCGCCGATCCCCAAACCGCGCTCCAAAGCAGCGCCCAAACAAGATGATTTGTTCGGTTAGCGCTCTGGTGCTATTGCCCCTGTCATGTTGATGTCTTCGTCTGACAAAGCTGCCAAGCTTTACTACGCCCCGTCGAGTTTCCGCGTGCTGCGCCCTGGCGCACATGTCTATTGCGCGGTTTCGGGCGAAACGATCCCGCTGCCCGAGCTGCGATACTGGAGCGCTGAGCGGCAGGAAGCCTATGCCTCGTGCGAAATCGCCACGCGCCGCCTGCTCGGGCTGGATTGAGGCCACCGGGATGCCGAGCCTTAAGGCGCTGGGGCTGCTCGGCGCGATTGCTGTGTTCGGGTGCGCAGCCGATAGCTCCGCTCTGGCCGATTCCGCGCCACAAGACAGGCAGACCGTTGAACACAATTCCCGCTTTTCACTGCGCGGCGCGTTGACGCAAGGCGGCTTTATCCGCGGTGTAGCCCCAAGCGCGGCGACGCAGGTGACATTGGGCGACACGCCGCTTGAGCTCGGCCCCGATGGCAGCTTTTTTGCCGCGTTTGACCGCGACAGCCCCGCAGCATTGGTGCTCAGCGCGCAGCTCGCAACCGGGCAAGTGCAGCGCGAACCGCTGAACATCGCGCCGCGCGCGTGGCAGATTGAACGGGTCGCTGTGGCCAAGAGCGGGGGCGGAACCAGCGAAGCCTATTGGCAAATCCGCGAGCCTGAATTCAACGCCATCAACGCGGCGCGCGCGCAGCGCACCGGTGCTACCGGGTGGCAACAGGATTTCATTTGGCCGGTCAAAGGGCGGATTTCCGGACAGTTTGGACGCCAGCGCAGCTATCGCGGCGAACCGGGCGATTACCATTCAGGGATTGATATCGCGCCCGGTGCTGGCGTGCCCTTCGTCACCCCGGCAGACGGCGTGGTGGTGTTGGCACGCACGGGCTTCAGCCTCGAAGGCTCGCTGATCATTATTGATCACGGCAATGGTCTGAACAGCGCCTTCCTCCACGCCTCAAAGATCGTTGTGCGTAAAGGCGAGCGCGTGGCGCAGGGCCAGCAGATCGGCAATGTCGGCGCGTCCGGCCGCGCCACCGGCCCGCATCTGCACTGGAGCCTGAAATGGCACGACGCGCGGCTCGATCCGATCCTGTTCACCGGGCCGATGAACTAAGGTGCGCAGGCCCGGCCGGCTGATCGCGGCGCTGGCCGTGGCGTTGCTGTGTGCGCCGGGCACTTTCGTGCGGACCACCACTGGCGCGCGCACCGATGTCGCGGTGGTCACGGTCACGCCGCTGGTTGCGGACGGTGCAGGGCTGTCTGGTCCGCTGCGCCCCACCGGCTTGTGGGAACTCACCAGCGCGCATGGCTGGTTTGGCGGCTTTTCTGCGCTGGTGGCAGGCGGCATTACCCCAACCGGAGCCACGCTGATCACGGGCAGTGACCGGGGCTGGCTGCTCACGCTCAATCTTGCAGGCGACGCGCCGTCGGCGGTGCCCGGCAGTTTCCATTTCGTCGGGCAGCGCGGGCGCGGGCGGGGCGAGGTGGTCGATCTTGAGGCCTTGGCGCGCGATCCGTCCACCGGAACATTATGGGCGGCATTTGAAAACGCCAATCTGGTCCAGCGCACCGCCGCCGATGGCCGCAGCACTGCACGGCATCCGCGCGAAATCAGCGATTGGAGCGCCAATAGCGGGCCTGAGACGATGGAGCGGCTTGCCGATGGGCGGTTTGTGATGCTGGCCGAAGGCGCGGATGACAATGGCATGGCTGATCGGCCCGCGCTGCTGTTTCCCGGCGACCCGCTGGCACCGGGCGCGCCGCCGCCGCTGGCGTTCCGGTTCGCCAGCAGTGCCGACTATGACCCGGTCGATGCCGCGCTGCTGCCCGATGGCAAGCTGCTGATCCTGCTGCGGCAGGTGAAATACACCGTGCCCGCCCAGTTCGACACCGCCATCGCGCTGGCCGATCCCGCCGACATTCGCAGCGGCCAGCAATGGGAATCGCGCATTTTCCAGCGGCTGGCGGGCCCGGTCTATGGTGAGAATTTTGAAGGAATCGCGTTTGTAGCGAGCGCCGCCGATCCCGCGCGCGGATCAATCTGGCTGATCGCGGATGACAACTTTTCGGTGTTCCAGCGCAGCCTGCTGCTGCGGTTCGGGTGGGAAGGCGACCCCGCCACGGCGGCGGCTGCCCGCTGAACGAAAAAGCGCGCCAAGGTTGCCCCCGCGCGCTTTTCATCCTGCTGATCACGCCGGTTGGGCATGATCGCATCAGTCCGCCAGCGATTTACGCCGCTGACGTTGCCTTGACCAGCTCACGCTTGATCTTGACCGCGTTGGCCGACAGCTTTTCGTCATTGGTCTTAAGCAACCAATTATCCAGCCCGCCATTGTGCTCGACCGAGCGCAGACCGTGGGTCGATACGCGGAACTTGAAACTGCGGTCCAGCTTTTCGCTCATCAGCGTCACGTTCTGCAGGTTGGGCAGGAACACACGCTTGGTCTTGTTGTTGGCGTGGCTGACATTGTTGCCGGTCATGCGGCCCTTGCCGGTCAGTTCGCAGATGCGCGCCATGGTGTGTCTCTTCTCGCAGGGTTCGGGTCTATTTCGGGAAAGCGGCGCGCTTAACGGGGTCAGCCCGAATCGTCAAGCAAGTTGCGTCGCTGCCGCACCCCGGCTAGCCCGCCCAAGATGACCCAGTGGCCGCTCCCCCCGCCGATGCAGCGCGCCTTGGCGCTGGCCCG
>JBBRFG010000066.1:0-13276 GCA_038224685.1 Sphingomonadales bacterium | reverse complement strand
AGCATTGCATCGCGAGCAGCGTTGCCACCGGAAAGTTGGATAAAGATCGAGTTCTCGACGCCGAATTGGATTTTGAGGGTTTTGGCCTTGGTCAACCGCTCGCCGTAGTCTGACGAAAAGCGCCACAGGTATGCAGGCTCGCCCTTCAAAGTGAACTCACCTTTCTCGCTGCTGGGTGCCATCCTTTCGTCAACATCGAGAAACAGGGGAACTGTACGGCCTTGCGAATTCTTGGCTTCGATGCCGATCACGCTCAAGAGTGTCCAACCTTCATTCTGATCGACCTTAATCATTACGGCGGGCCGAACGCGCGAGGTGTAGTTCATAGTCACTCCGCACGATGCGCTTTCCTGCACAAACACCCATGTCCCATCTAACACCGCATTCTGCGGCGCGGTCTCTTGCCGCAAAGAGCTGCTTTCAGGCGCGCCCTGCACCGTCAACGCCAGCGCAGCCAATGACCGAAAAACGGTGTGCAAAATGTCCATGATTCATTCCTATGCCCAGTCACTTACACAGAGCATGTCACGCCTAGCGAGCAAAAAACACGATTGAAACTGCGACTTCGGACTCTAATTAATTCCCCAATGTGACTGTGCGGGAAAAAACGCGGTCCCAATGCGCTTACCTGCCACAAAATCGCCCGGTAGGACCCACAATTTTGCGCCTGCCGCTTGCATCCCAGCCAGTCAAATCCGGGTCGCGGTCAGGGTAGCGTCACGCCGCCTGAGAATGGCGCTTTTCGGCGGTTCTCAATGGCAGATGATCTGAATCTGATTGAAGAGTAAGCGGCAAGTCAAATCTGATTGAGAAGCTGCCACCGCTGGAAAAGCTGGGAATCCCGCCATTTTCAGCGGCGATTTGTCGCGTACGGTGTGTACCGAACTGCACCAGCCTCCACCGGGCCCATTGCCTGAAATGGCAAGCCTGCTCTGCGACGTGTTCCGACCCGAACCGGCGCTGCCGCAACCTGAAAGCTGCGCCGCCTTCACAGGGGCATCGCACCCCCTAGTTTTCCATACTCATTCCATACGGAACGATGGGCACTTATCTAAATCATTGAAATATTGGTGCACCCGACTGGATTCGAACCAGTGACCTCTGCCTTCGGAGGGCAGCGCTCTATCCAGCTGAGCTACGGGTGCAATGTGATCAACGCGCAGCGGAACCACCGTATTCGGCGTGGCGCTTAGCAAGTGCGTAGGCGGGGCGCTAGACAATTGTTCGGCCGCCCGGATGGGCGCGGCGTATTCGGGGGCGTGGGACCGGAACAGGTGCACAGGCACAGATGGTCGCACCATCGGCACGGTTCGGCTTAACCAATCGGCAAGGAGGTGCGCTTAGGCTCAGCGATATGGCCACGCTTCCGCCCGAACCGATTCTACCGCGCGATGCTGCGGTATGTCCCGGAGCGGCGTCGCCCGCTGCGTTGGAGCAGGCATGGCTGGATTTGCACCAGCAGGCCGCTGCGTTGGCACACCTCGCCAAAATCGCTGTCGAACCGGAGCAGATCAGCCCCGCGCTCCCCGGCCTGATCGCCGACGCGCAGCCGTGGCAGCGGGCGTTGCTCGCTGACGGGCTCGGAGATGTTGCCGCGATGCTTGGCAGCGGCATGGCCGCCTTGGCAACGCTGACAGCGCGCGGGCAGGACGCCGCCGCCCCGGCGCTGGCGCTGCGGCGTGAATTCGATGCGGCGCGCGCAGCCTTGCTGGCGGTGCTGCACTATCCGTGACCGCGCGGCGCGGCAGTCTGGGGCGCTCCGGTGTGCTCTGGCCGGGCTTGACTGCGTTCCTACTCTGTTCCATTTCAGCATGATGGCTGGCGCGCTCCCCTTCCATAATGATCCGCCGCCGCTGGCCGGACCGGCTGCCAGCGACGTTGCGCGCGGGATCACGCGGCTGTTCGCGCGCAACGGCATCTGGTGCCTTGGCGAAGTGCCGATCCGCAATGGCCGCCGCGCTGATCTGATGGGGATTGATGCCAAAGGGCTGGTGGTGATTGTCGAAATCAAGGTCGCGCGCGCCGATCTGCTCGGTGATGCCAAATGGCCTGATTACCTCGATTTTTGCGACCGGTTTTACTGGGGGTTGCCGCCGGGGCTCGACCGCGGCCCGTTGGATAATGCGGCGTTCCGGCCCGAAGCCTGCGGCGTGATTGTGGCCGATGGCTATGATGGCGAAATTCTGCGTCCTGCCGCGCTGATCCCGCTGGCCGCCGCCCGGCGCAAGGTCGAGGTGGAACGTCTGGCGCGGATCGCAATGCGGCGGCATACTGCGGCAATCGACCCGCTGTGCGCCGCGCTCGACACGCTGGGCTGACCGGGCGAGGGTGCAGGCGAGTTTGCCCTGCTGCCCATTTGTCCTGTTGCAGGGGTGCGATTTGCGGCATAGCGGGCCGCGATGCTGTCATCTGATTTGCCCGTTCCGGTCGCGCTGCTGATTGTCAGCGCTGCGGTCACGTTGATCGTGGCGCTGCGGTATCTGCTGGCGAGCGGACTGTTTGCGCTCGCCACGGCGCGGATGCGGCCCGGGCTGTATGCTGGACGCGGCGCACAGATCGCGCGCGAAATCCGGTGGTCGCTGCTGTCGGCGGCGATTTATGGCACGCCAGCAGGCATCGTGCTGTGGGGCTGGCAGCATCACGGCTGGACTCGCATCACCGCCGATTTCGCCGCGCTGCCGTGGTGGTATCATCCCGTCTCGGTGTTGATCTATCTGGCCGTGCAGGACACCTGTTTTTACTGGTCGCACCGCTGGATGCATCAGCCGCGCTGGTTCAGGATTGCCCATGCCGTCCACCACCAAAGCCGCCCGCCAACCGCGTGGACCGCGATGAGTTTTCATCCGGTTGAGGCGCTGACCGGCGCGATTGTGATCCCGGCGCTGGTATTTCTGCTGCCGATCCATGTCACCATGCTGGGTCTGGTGCTGACGGTGGCAACGATGATGGGGGTGACCAATCACATGGGGTGGGAGGTGTTTCCGCGCTGGTGTATTCATTCCTCGTTGGGCAATTGGCTGATAACGGCCAGCCACCACGAACGCCATCACGAGGAATATCAATGCAATTTCGGACTGTATTTTCGCGTCTGGGACAGGCTGTGCGGCACCGACAAGGGCCTGTCGCAGCGGATCGTGGCCGAGGCCGGACACGCGCGCGCGCCAGCGATATTGTGACCGTTCGTTTCGTGAAGTTTGCGGCGCTGATACTCGCAGGCAGCGGCGCGCTTGCCGCTGCAAGCCCCGCATTGGCGGGCGATGTGGTTATCACAGTGACTGACCTGCGTTCCAGCAACGGCGTGGTGCGCGCCTGCATGACTACGCGGGCCGATATCTTCCCCAAATGCATCAAAGACCCGAATGCGCACCGCACCGTCGTGCCAGCGGGCAAAACCGTCGAAATCCGCTTCACCGGGGTCAAGCCCGGCGATTACGCCATCGCGCTGCTGCATGACGAAAACAACAATGGTAAAGCTGACCGCGCCTTGGGCATGGCCCCCAAGGAAGGTTACGGCTTTTCGCGCGATGCGCCGGTCAAGCTGGCCCCGCCCAAGTTTACCGACGCCGTCTTCAAGCTGGGTGAAGGCCTGAGCCGGTTTACCATCAAGATGCGGTATTTCCTCTAGGTCTGCGGGTATCGCGGCATAAGGCTCCTCGCCAAAACCAACCTGCGTTTAACGTGATGTTTACCACGCCGCTCCAAAACGAACTCGTAAAGGTTCACAAAAGGGGCGCAATACAGCCATGGATACTCTGCGCGGCACCTTCGATCCCGGCGATAATGCCGATCGTAGCTGGGACGCCAATGATGAGGAACGCGCTGAACCGGCGGTCCGCCGCGATCTGCCACCCGAGGCGATCGGGCAGGACGAACGCCGGATGCAGGTGCGCGCCTATAATCATTGGGCCAGCCTCTTGGGCGAACGGATGTTCCCCAATATCGCCGACCTAGAACCGGCGCATCTGCCCGATTTTGGGCCTTATAGCGTGCTGCTCGATTTTACAGATGGGATCAACGACCCCGCGGTGCGCTTTCTGGGTGAAACCCTGGCGCACGAATGCAGCATCGGCGGGCAGATCATCAACCGGCTGGCGGACGTGCCGCCGCGTTCACTGCTCAGCCGGATTACCGACCATTATATGCAAATCCTCGCCAATCAGGCGCCCATCGGGTTCGAAGCCGAATTCGTCAACCAACGCGGCGCAGCGATCCTGTATCGCGGGATCCTGCTGCCCTATTCGGGTGACGATGAAACGATTGATTTCATTTACGGCGTGATAAATTGGAAGGAGATGGCCGATCAGCTGACGGCGGACGAATTGCTGCTTGAAATCGATCAGGCAATGGAGCTTGATGCCGAGCTTGAAGTGGCTGAAAACCAGCCGCTGCGCCCCGCGTATCCGGTCACCGAATGGGCTGATTCTCCCGCGCACGAAGACGACGAGGTGCGCGCCGAAGCTGCGCGCGATGGCGCGTTCGCCGGCGACTATGCCGCCGAATTCGGGGAAGATTTCGTCAATGTCGCGCCGCTCGATGGCGCGCCTTTTGATCCCGGCTCCGACGCTGCGTTGCCCGACGATTTGCCGCTGCCCGATTTCGGCAACTACGGGCTTGATGACGATGACGAGGACTATGACGAGGATGAAGGCGAGGCTGAAAGCGCCACCTACAATTTCGCCAGCCTTGCCGATTACATCGAACCCCCGCTGAAAAAGGCAATCGACCCGTCGGAATTCGCGCTTGAGCCCTATGCCGAAGACAGCTTGGCCGAAGCCAGTTTTGCCGAAGACAGCTTCGGTATCGGCGACGCCGATAATTACGCGCCAGAATTGCACTTTGTCGCGCCCGCGCTCACCCTTGCTGACGCCCCGGCCGATCGTGATCTGCTGGTCAGTGATGAACTGCCTGCCGACGCTGGCCTATATGCCGGTCTGTACGATTGCCTCGCATCGGCCCGCGAACTGGCGCGCAATGCCGAATCGACCGAAGATCGCAGCCGCAGCGCGCTGTATGCAGCGGTCAGCCGCGCCTATGATTTCTCGCTCGCTGCACAGGCCGCGCCGGTAGACTTTGCCGAGCTGATCGCCGAAAACGGGGTTAGTGTGCAAGACCGCGCGCCGATGACGCCCGTGGTCAAACTGGTGTTTGGGCATGATTATGACAAAACGCGTCTGACCGAATACGCCGCCGTGCTGACCCACGCCCACCGGTTACAGCTTGGCTGGGGGAGCCTTGCCGGCTTCCTCAATGAAACTGACGGCGGGGTAAAAGCGGTGGTCAAGGCCGAACGCCGCCTGCGCCGCGAGGAACAGGGCAAGCCCGCCCCCGATGCGACGGCCCTGCGCGAAGCGCTGGCCGATCAGCTGCGGGCACTGGAAGCGATGTCACTGGAACAGCTTGACGGAGCGGGGCCGGAATTCGCGCTGGTGTTGATCCGCCGCGACGAAATTGGCTGCGCGCAGGTGATCGCTGAAATCCCCGAAGATTTCGCCCTGATCGAGCGCGCGGTTCGCAAACTGCCGGGCTAGCGACGACGGGCAATCTGCTTCAGTTTGAGTTCAGGCGGAATCGCTGTAGGGTTGCAGTGATGTCCGTGCGCCCATCCTTTTTCGCCTATGGTGCGGCGCTGCTGGCCACCGCGCTGGTCGCGGCTCAGCCCGTGGCCGCGCAATCAGTGCTGCGCGATGCCGAGACCGAACAGTTGCTGACCGATATGGTCGCCCCGCTGGTTGAGGCGTCGGAGCTGGAGCCAGGCAATGTCGAACTGGTGTTGATCAACGACGCATCGATCAACGCTTTTGTTGCGGGCGGTCAGGCGATCTACGTTCATTCGGGCCTGATCAACGAGGCGGGCAGCGCCAACGAAGTGCAAGGCGTGCTCGCGCATGAACTGGGGCATATTACCGCCGGGCACGCGGTGCGGTTCAACGAACGCACCAAAGCGGCCAATGGCATCTCGATCCTGTCGCTGTTGCTGGGCGTTGGTGCAGCGTTGGCGGGCGCAGGGGATGCCGCGCTCGGCGTGATCGCCGCCGGACAGCAGGCGGCAACCAGCAGTTTTCTGTCGTTCAACCGCGATCAGGAAGCTGCGACCGATCTGGCCGGCGCGCGGTATTTGTCGGGTGCGGGAATTTCCGGCGCGGGAATGATCAGGTTCTTTGAACGGCTGCGCAACAACGAAATCCGTGCGGGATATAGTCAGGCTGATGAGGCTGCCTATGCGCGCACCCACCCGCTGTCGGGCGACCGCATTCAGGTGCTGCGCGGGCTGCTGGAAAACGATGCGGCGTGGGACACTCCGCCCGACCCGGCATTGCAGGAACGGTTCATGCGCGTGCGGGCCAAACTGTATGGCTTTCTGGCCGAACCGCGCCGGACGCTGGCCTTTTTCCCGCCGAGCGACACCAGCGTGCCGGCGCGTTATGCGCGCGCCTATGCCTATCACAAGGATGCGCAGATCGATATGGCATTGGCCGAAGCCGACGCGCTGTTGGCGGCTGAGCCTGACAATCCGTTCTTCCTTGAGCTGAAGGGTCAGGTGCTGCTCGAATCCGGACGGCCATTGGACGCGCTTCCCCCGTTGCGGCGCGCGACCGAGCTGTCCCGTGCCAATCCGCTGATTGCCGGGATCCTGGGCCACGCGCTGATCGCGACCGAGAATGCAGCCAATTTTGCCGAGGCCGAAACCGTGCTCCGCGCAGCGGTGGCGCGCGACCGGTTCAACCCATTCGCGTGGTATCAACTGGGCGTGGTCTATGCTGCGCGCGGCGATATTCCGCGCGCGCGCCTTGCCAGCGCAGAACAGTTGGCGATGAACCGCCGCTATCCTGAAGCGCTTCAAAACGCGCAAGCTGCCGAAGCATACCTGCCCTATGGCTCGCCAGACTGGATCCGCGCACAAGATATTGCGCTTGAAGCGCGCGGCCAACTGGAACGCGCGCGCGACCGGCGTTAGTCTGACGACGCCTTACCTGCTGCACCCGGAACCATCATGTCATCCACTCCGCCACCCGAAGCGCCTTCGACCTTGCGCCACACGCTGCTGACCGCGCTGCTGGCGCTGACGTTCGGATTTTTGGGGGCGGCGACCTGGTCTTATTCCGGGCTGGCGGACAACCGCACCCGTGCGTTTCTGCTGACCAATCCCGATATGTTGCCGCAGATGGCGCAGGCTTACGACGAACAGCAGGCGGGCAAGCGATTGGCGGCGATGGGGGATGATGTGTTCACGCCGTTCCCCGGCGCGGTGCTCGGCAACCCAGCGGGCACGCGGGTGCTGGTGGAATTCACCGATTACAACTGCACCTTCTGCGAAGCGAGCGTGCAGGATGTGAACCGGTTGGTCGCCGAAGACCCTGATCTGAAGGTCGTAATCCGCGAATGGCCGATCTTTGAAGGCAGCGACCAATCGGCGCGCATGGCGCTGGCCGCCGGGATGCAGGGCAAATACGCCGCGTTCCACGATGCGATGTTCCGCACCGGCGATGTTGGCGCGGCTGCCAAGGCCGCTGGTTTGGATGTGGCGCGCGCCAAAGCCGACGCTGCGTCGCAAGCGGTATCGAACGAAATTGCCCGCAACCTCGATCTGGCCCGCTCGCTTGGCTTTACCGGCACCCCGGCGTGGGTCGCAGGAGCAAAGCCGATGGGCGGCGCGGTGGGGTATGACCGGCTTAAGGCTGCGATAGCTGAGGGCGGGGCTGCCGGGGACGCGGCGGGCTGATGCACGCTGTGCGGTTGTATTTGCTGGCGGCCGCAGTTTTGCTGACCGCACCGGCCGCCGCCGCAGCGCAGGCACCGCCGATTGACTACGCCGCTGAACGCGCGGCGATTGGCCGCTACCAAGACGCTGACCAGCGGTTGCAGGATGTCGGCTGGCAATTGGCGCGCGGGAATGCCGGGTTCTGTCCCAAGCTGGTGCCATCCATCGGGCTGCAATTGCAGGATATGGCGAGTTACGGCGCGCCTGCCATTGCGCGCGCCGCGCTCGGCCTCAAGCGCGATTTTGCGGTGCAGACCGCCGCGCGCGGATCGCCCGCCGGGCTATCCGGCGCATTTTTGCGCAACACCGAAGTCACCGCGCTTGATCAGTTCGACCCGAATGGCTGGCCCGCTGGCGGAGCAATGGAATGGCAGCGGCTGGTGCTGGCGCATGATCATATCGAAGCGCTGCTGACCGAACATGGCGGCATCGCGGTCAGCTTTGCCAATGGCGGCGCGGTGCGGGTGCAGCCGGTGGAGGTGTGCGCCACCCGGTTCGAACTGCTGGGTGCGGGCGATACCGCCGTGGCCGACGGCGCACGGGTGGTGATCGGGATCGATTTTCCCGCCTTTGCCTATGATGAGCCGGTGTTTGCAGGCGTGGTCGCGCATGAACTGGCGCATAATCTGCTGGGGCATGATGCCTGGCTCGACCGCAATGGCCGCAGCCGCCAGCATGTGCGCCGAACCGAGCGTGAGGCCGACCGGCTGATGCCGTGGTTACTCGCCAATGCGGGCTATGATCCGGCCGCTGCGGTTACGTTCATGCAGCAATGGGGATCGCGCCGCGATGCCGGACTGTTGATGTGGCGCAAACATGATGGCTGGGACGAACGCGCCGACTTCATCGCGGGCGAATTGCCGATGATTGGCGAGGCGATAGCGCGCGCTGGGCGGGCCGATTGGTCCACCCATTTCCGCCGCGAGATTGATCCTGCTGGCGGCCTAGTGCCCAAGCGCAAGCGGTGATCGCTGCGCCCAGCCGTGGCAGCCCCGCGCCCGGCGGCACGATTTGCGGTGCGATGAGCGGCGAAATCGGGTAGAGCCTTCAATCTATGGCAGTGCTCCAGATCCAGGCAGCGCCGTTCTTCGCAAGCAAGAACCGGGCGTTCTGGAACCTCCAGCTGGCGGGGTGGGGCGGCGCGTTCATATACCGCGGGGTGGTGGCCGTCTCCAACGCTCAGCCGCTTGATCTGCTTGCGCTGGTCCTGATCACCACCATCACCGGCTTTTCAATCAGCCTGATTCTGTCGGTGATCTATCGCTATTTGATCCGGCAACAGCCGCTGGTGACGTGGGGCGTCACCGCGATTGTGCTGATTGTGGCGGTCATCCTGCTCAGCTCAATCGATACGTGGGTGCAGGGCATCTATTACGGGGTGAGCCGCGATACGACCTTCGCTCAGCGATTTGTGGGCCTTTCCTTCATCCCGCTCACTTTGCTGGGCGGATGGAGCGCGCTGTATTATGCGATCAATTTCTTCCTGACGGTGGAACAGCAGGCCGACCGGCTCGAACGGTTGGAAGCGCAGGCGACCGCCGCGCAGCTCGCGATGCTGCGATACCAGCTCAACCCGCATTTCCTGTTCAACACATTGAATTCGATCAGCACGCTGGTGCTGCTCAAACAGACCGAACCGGCCAATGCGATGCTGACCCGGCTGTCAGGATTTTTGCGCCATACGCTGGTGGCGCAGCCCGGCAGTCAGGTGACGCTGGCGCAGGAGATTGAGACCTTGCAGCTGTAT
Organism: Sphingomonadales bacterium; assembly: GCA_038224685.1. GTDB lineage: Bacteria > Pseudomonadota > Alphaproteobacteria > Sphingomonadales > Sphingomonadaceae > Erythrobacter. The sequence continues at coordinate 3,770 of JBBRFG010000066.1, read as the reverse complement.
CTCGACATCGAACGGATGCGGTTTGAAGAACGCCTGCGCACCCATTTCGATATTGATGATGCCGCCATGCACGCACAACTGCCCGCGATGCTGCTGCAACCGCTGGTCGAAAACGCGATCAAATATGCGGTTGGCCAGCAAGAAGAAGGCGCGCGCATCTCGCTCACCGCGCGGGTGATCGGTGAGCGGCTGCGGCTGACGGTGGAAGATACCGGGCCGGGGGTGGATGAACCGCGATCGTTCCAAACCATCGATGCGGACGAACTGCGCGCCGATATTCGCGCCACGATCAGATCAGGCCATGCGCCGGATCGCCCGATATCGACCGGGGTCGGGCTGGCCAATATCCGCAACCGGCTGGGGCAGGCGTACGGCGACAACCACCTGTTTGAAACCCGGTCCGAACCGGGCGGCGGCTTTACCGTGCTGATCGAAATCCCGTTTACCCGCGACGATGCTGCCGAGCCGGTTCCCGCCCCTGCGCCCGTCGCACCCCCCGCCGCGAACGGCGCAGGTGACAACATCATCCCACTCAATCCCCCACCACCCCCGCAACGATCCATCGGAACCCCCGCATGACCATCAGAACCATCCTTGTCGATGACGAGAAGCTCGCGATTCAGGGCCTGCAACTGCGGCTTGCGCCGTATGAGGATGTCGAGATCATCGACACCTGCGCCAATGGCCGCGAAGCGATCCGCAAGATCAAAACCGAAAAGCCCGATCTGGTGTTCCTCGATATCCAGATGCCCGGATTTGACGGGTTTTCGGTGGTCAAGGGCGTGATGGAGCTTGAACCGCCGCTGTTCGTGTTCGTCACCGCCTACGAAGAACACGCGATCCGCGCGTTTGAAGCCAACGCGATCAATTACCTGATGAAACCGGTCGACGAACAGAAACTCGCCGACACCATCGAACGGGTGCGTCAGCGTCTGGCCGAAAAACGGTCAGTCGAAGATGCCGAACAATTGCTGGATGTGTTGGCCGAAGTTGCGCCCGACCGCGCGGCTGATTTTGTCGATACCGCCACTGTCACATCCGACAGCGCCGACCGGTTTGAAAAGCTGATCAACATCAAGGATCGCGGGCAGATTTTCCGGGTTGAGGTTGATACCATCGAACATATCGAGGCAGCGGGCGATTATATGATCATTTCGACCGGCGACAATTCGCTGGTGCTGCGCGAAACGATGAAGGATTTGGAACGGCGGCTTGACCCGCGCAAATTCCAGCGGGTGCACCGCTCCACCATCGTCAACCTCGATCTGGTGCGGCAGGTGAAACCGCACACCAATGGCGAATGCTTTCTGGTGCTGGAAAGCGGCGGCGAGGTGAAGGTTTCGCGCAGCTACCGCGATGTGGTGGCGCGGTTTGTGCATTGATGGGAGCGAGCCCGCCTCCGCGGGCTCGTCCTCGGTGCTGTTCCTCCCCCCGGATCAAGTCCGGGGTCCGGGCACCTGCGGGCGCACGGTCGTGCTTGCGGACCCTTGTGGGTCCGATGGGCCTTACCTCGCTTTCCCCCAATCGGCTCAGCGCGAACGGGAACGGGAATGGGAATGATATTCGAGCTACCCGGCTTTGACCTCGCCAAATTCATCCGTGAAACCCTTGCCGAAGACTTGGGCGTGGGCCTGCCGGGCGGCGGGCGCGATGTTACTTCCGAAAGCGTGATCCCGGCGGATGCGCGGTTCACCGGGGTGATGGACAGCCGTGATGCGATTGTGGTCGCGGGCCTGCCGCTGGCCGAAGCGTTCTTCCGCGCGCTTGACCCTGATTGCATTATCGAAAGCCTTGTGCAGGATGGCGATGCGGTGCCCGCTGGCACCGATCTGATGCGGATTGCGGGCAAGGCGCGCGCGCTGCTGACGGCGGAACGCAGCGCATTGAACATCGCCCAACACCTGTCGGGCATCGCCACCATGACCCGCGCCTATGTCACCGCGATGCACGCACCCGATAGCAACCCCGCCTGCACCCTGCTCGATACCCGCAAGACCATCCCCGGCCTGCGGTTCCTTGAAAAATACGCGACCCGGATGGGCGGCGCGCAGAACCACCGCATGGGGTTGTGGGATGCCGCGATGATCAAGGATAACCACGTTGCGGTGGCGGGCAGCGTGGGCGAGGCGGTCGCGCGCGCGCGCCATGCCGGGGTGGAACGGATCATCTGCGAGGTTGACCGGCTCGATCAGATCGAACCGGCGCTGGCGGCGGGCGCGCATCATCTGTTGCTTGATAATATGGACCCCGCGACCCTGCGGGCCGCCGTGGCATTGGTCGCAGGCCGGGTGCCGACCGAGGCGAGCGGCGGCGTGAACCTCGATAGCATCGCGGCCAAAGCGGCGAGCGGGGTCGATTACATCTCTGTCGGCCGCCTGACGCAAAGCGCGCCTGCGGCGGATATTGGGCTGGACTTTACGCCGGTATGATCCCGCTTTCGCGCGCGCGGCCGCTGAGCATCAATATGTTTGCCGCTGCATTTCTGGCCGCCGCGCTGATCGCTTTTCTTGATGGGCTGTGGGACATCCCGGCGATGCAGACGTTGCTGCGCGGGAGCCTGCGCGGCATTGCATGGAGCCGCGATGCGGTGATTGTCACGCTCAGCGCGCGGTTCTCGATTGTGCTGATCCCGATTGCGCTGGTGTGGCTGCGCGCCTCCAATTTTGCCCGCTGGATGGTGACGGTGCTGGCGCTGGGCAAGCTGATCATTGCGCCCGATGGCATCGCTGCGATGGCCAACGGCGGCGCGGTCGATACGGCATGGCTGACGGCGCTGGCGCTGAGTTTGCTGGCAGCCGTGATGCTGTTCACCCCGGCAAGCAACCGCTGGTTTGCGCAGAAACAGGAGGTTGATTCTGCGGTATTTGAATAATGTTCTTGCCGCCGCGCTGATCGCGCTGCCTGCAACGCTGAGCGCGCAGGCGTATCAATGCCGCGCGCCGCAGGTGACCGCCGTGCCGCGCATCACCCCCGACAGCCCGCGCCGCACGCTATCGGTTACGGGGCCGGTGACGGGTTACACGCTTGCGCTCAGTTGGAGCCCGGAGTTTTGCAAACCGCGCAGCCGTGATCGCAGCCATGCCGGGCAATGTTCGGGCAAAAACGGCAGCTTCGGCCTCATCGTCCACGGGTTGTGGCCGGAAAGCGGGAAAAGCTGGCCGCAATGGTGCGAAGCAGGCGGCACGCTCACCCCCGCCGAAATACGCGGGGCGCTGTGCATGATGCCGTCGCAGCGGCTGGTCGCGCGGCAATGGGCCAAGCATGGCAGTTGCATGGTCAATCGCCCGGCCAAATATCTCAAGGTCACGCGCATTCTGTGGCAGAGCCTGCGCATCCCCGATTACGACCGCATCAGCCGCGAAGACGCGCTGACCGCAGGCCGCATCCGCGCCGCTTTCGCCGATGCCAACCCGGCGTGGCCCGAAAATGCCATCGGGGTAAAGCTGAACGGCCGCGGCTGGCTGGAGGAAATCCGGCTGTGTTACAGCAAGACGTTCCGCCCGGCGCGCTGCTCGGCGCCGCGCTGGGGAGCGAAGGATGCAGCGGCGGCGAAGGTTTGGCGGGGGCTTTAGGCTTGGTTTGGACGAAGTTAGCCCGCGCTAGACCCCTCGTTGCCCCGCCTTGACCCCCTCTAGGTCATAAACTCATAAAAAGGATTCCCAATTGGCGAGAATTCTGATTCAGTCTCTGTGAGGAGATTGGAGATGTCATCGCGTCGATATGAGCTGAGTGATTTTGAATGGTCGATCATTGCGCCGCTGCTGCCGAAC
>JBBRFG010000065.1:0-13619 GCA_038224685.1 Sphingomonadales bacterium | reverse complement strand
GACACTTTGAAATCGCCGGGCTCTTCGATGTTGAGCTGTTCGACCACGCCGTCGTTGATGACCATCGAGAAACGCTGGCCGCGCTTGCCCATGCCGTAACCCGACCCGTCCATTGTAAGACCAATGGATTCGACGAATTCGGCATTGCCATCCGCGAGCATGGTGATTGCGTCGCTGCCAGCTGCTTTGTTCCAGGCACCCATCACAAATGCATCATTGACGGCGGTGCCGACGATTTCATCAACACCCTTGGCTTTGAGGTCGGCGGCCTTTTCGACGAAGCCCGGCAGGTGCTTGGCCGAACAGGTTGGGGTGAATGCGCCGGGGACTGAGAACAGCGCCACGCGCTTGCCCGCGAAGTAGTCCGACGATTTGACCGGCTGCGGGCCATCGGCTGTGGCTTTGATCAGGGTAACTTCGGGGAGTTTGTCGCCAACGGAAATCGTCATGGAATGGGTATCCTGTGTGCAAGAGAAATGAATTCGTGCAGCTATAGCGTCCACAATCATTTGAGCAACAAATAGACATATAAAGATAAGTTTATATTTGCGCTTTGCCGGGTGTGCGGCTACGGGCCGTGCCCAGAACAACACGCCCACCACGCGTGAGATCGCGCAGGAGAAATTCTATGGCTACCCTCGTTGCTGCCCCGACCCAAGAATATGTCATCAAGGATATTGCGCTCGCCCGGTTTGGCCGCGATGAAATCCAAATTGCCGAGACCGAAATGCCCGGCCTAATGGCGCTGCGCGAGGAATATGGTGCAGCACAGCCGCTTAAGGGCGCGCGCATCACCGGATCGCTGCACATGACGATCCAGACAGCGGTGCTGATCGAAACGCTGACTGCCTTGGGCGCAGAAGTACGCTGGGCAACTTGCAACATTTTCTCGACCCAGGATCATGCCGCAGCTGCAATTGCCGAACGCGGCATCCCGGTGTTTGCGATCAAGGGCGAAACGCTGGCTGAATATTGGGATTATGTTGGCCGCATTTTCGATTGGTCGACCGAAGCTGATCATGACCTAACCACCAACCTGATCCTCGATGATGGCGGCGATGCTACCATGTTTGCGCTGTGGGGTGCACGGATCGAAGCAGGCGAAGAAATGCCGGCCCCCGGCAATGCCGAGGAAATCGAATTTCAGCGCGCATTGAAAGCGTATGTCGCGGAAAAGCCTGGCTACCTCACCAAGACGGTCAAGGCGATCAAGGGTGTTTCGGAAGAAACCACCACCGGCGTGATGCGGCTGTATCAGATTGCCAAGGCGGGCAAGCTTCCCTTCCCAGCGATCAACGTCAACGATAGCGTGACCAAATCGAAGTTCGATAACCTTTATGGCTGCAAGGAATCGCTGGTCGATGCGATCCGCCGCGCGACTGATGTGATGCTGGCCGGCAAGGTCGCCTGCGTTGCCGGTTACGGCGATGTTGGCAAAGGTTCGGCGGCTTCGCTGCGTGATGGCGGCGCGCGCGTAATGGTGACCGAGATTGATCCGATCTGCGCATTGCAAGCAGCAATGGACGGGTTTGAAGTCGTCACAATGGAAGACGCGGTCAAGCGCGCCGATATCTTCGTAACGGCCACCGGCAACGAAGACGTGATCACCGCCGATCACATGGAAGCGATGAAGCCGATGGCGATTGTGTGCAATATCGGCCACTTCGACAGCGAAATTCAAATCAGCGCGCTCAACAATTACGACTGGCGCGAAGTGAAGGAGGGCACCGATCTGGTTACCTTCCCTGATGGCAAGTCGATCATCATTCTGGCCAAGGGCCGGTTGGTGAACCTTGGTTGCGGCACGGGTCACCCGAGCTTTGTGATGAGCGCAAGCTTCACCAACCAGACGCTGGCGCAGATCGAACTGTTCACCAAGGCTGACGAATACGGCAACGATGTATACGTTCTGCCAAAGCATCTTGATGAAAAGGTCGCCGCGCTGCATCTGGAAAAGCTGGGTGTAAAGCTGACCCAGCTCAGCCAAAAGCAGGCGAGCTATATCGGCGTGCCCGAAGCTGGCCCGTTCAAGCCCAATCATTACCGTTACTGATGGCATGAAACCGCCCTTTCTACCCCGTTTTATCACGGGGTTGGGGGTGGGCGGGTTCATCGCCGTTGCACTGAGGCGCGGGCGCGCATAGCGGTTTAGCAATGGACGTCTCGCCCCTTTCGCTTGTGCTGATCGCTCTGGTGCTTGCTGCTTGGGCGGTGGGTGCGGCGCTGATCGTCCTGCGCGCAAATCGCGGGCTGAGGCGGGCCACGGCGTTGAAGGCCAGTCTCAAGCAAATGCAGGCGCTGCTCGATGTCGCTCCGGCTTTGCCAATTGTGGTGCGGGTCGATGGCCGGATCGAGGCGCCGGACAAGCTGGCCCGGCTGCTTGGCCTGCCTGCTATACCAAAATACCTTAGTGAACTCACCCCGGCTGCTGGCAGCACGACAAAAAGCGGGCTGTCAGCCGATCAGGTCGATCAATTATGGGCACGGGTGCAGGCGACGCAGAAAAGCGCTGCGCCGTTTCGCATGACGATCAACCTGCCCGGATCGCAGCGCAGCCTTGCGCTGTACGGCACGCTTGCCGATCCGCAGGTGTCCCCCGGCGGCGCTGCGCTGGTGTGGGTGTTTGACTTTACGGACAGCCACACCGAATTGGCGCAGCTTCGCACCGCCGCTGCGCGGGCGACCGGCGATTTTGCCGCTCTGGTCGGTCTGATCGAAGCTGCGCCAATGCCGATGTGGTTCCGGGGCAGTGATCTGACCTTACAGTTGGTCAACCAAGCCTATGTCGACGCGGTCGGCGGTACCAGCGCTGCTGAAGTCGTGCAGGCACAAACCGAGCTGCTCGAACCCGAAGCCGGGCGTTCTCCGGCAGAAATCGCCAGTGCTTCGCTGCAAAAACAGGACAAGTCTGAACGGGTTGTCGCGGCCACGATCCACGGCGAGCGCCGCACGTTGCGGGTCAGTGATCTGCCTTTGGGGCAGGAAGGCGTGGCAGGCTATGCCATCGATATCGAGGAGCAACAGCAGGTTGCGCGCCAATTCCGGGCGTTTCGCGACGCCCAGCGCGCAATGCTTGATCAGCTATCGGTTGGCGTGGCACAGTTCGACCCGGAAGAGCGGCTGATCTTTGCCAACCTCCCGTTCCGCAGGCTATTTTCGCTAACCGACGAAGCGATTGAGGCGCGCACGCCGTTTGATCGGTTCCTGGCCGAAGCGCGCGAACGTGGCCGCACCCCCGAAGTGCGCGATTTTCCCGAATGGCGGCGCGAACGTACGGCATGGTTCGAACTGCGCGAGACGAGCGAGGAAGCCTGGCCATTGCCCGGCGGAACGCATCTGCGGGTGGTGGTGCAGCCCATGCCCGATGGCGGGTTGGTGCTGATCACTGAAGACCGCACCGAAAGCCTCGCGCTGTCGGCGGGGCGTGACACGCTGCTGCGCACCCGGACCGCGACGCTCGATAGCTTGTTTGAAGCGCTTGCGATTTTCGCGCCTGATGGTTCTGTGCAGTTGTGGAACCGCAGTTTTGCGGGAACGTGGGGCCTGACGCCTGAACTGCTCGATCTCCACCCTAGCGCCGATGAATTGTTGAGCGCGATTGGGCGCAATCTGGTGCGGCCACAAGAAGCCGAATTGATCGGCGCGGCAGTGCGTGCAGCCACCCTCGACCGGCGTGAAAAGGCCGGGCAGGTTGAACTGGCCGATGGGCGCACGTTGCGGTTTGCCGGGATCCCGCTGCCCGATGGCAATGGCTTGCTGACCGTGCTCGACATCACAGCTTCGCAGCAGGCCGAACAGGCTTTGCGCCAACGCGCCGAGGCGCTCGAAGAGGCTGACGGGGTCAAAGCGCGGTTCCTGGCCAATATGTCGTATGAATTCCGCACGCCGCTGACCACGATTGGCGGTTATGCCGAACTGCTGAAAAGCGGGGCGGCGACCGATCCGGCGCAGGCAGGCGAGTATGTTGATGCGATTCTAAGCGCGACAGAACGCCTGACGGAACAGGTCGAAAACGTGCTCGACCTGTCGCAAAGCGAAGCGGGCTTGCTGCCGATCCGTAAGGAGCGGGTCGATCTGCTCGATTTCCTCACCGTGCTGGTGCGCGAGCGCGAGGCGGTGATTATCGCAGCAGGCCTTGGCCTTGATCTTAAGGGCCGCAAGGGCAGGGTGGTCGATGCCGATCCGCGCCAGATGGCCCGCGCCATCGGCAACCTGCTCGACAATGCGATCACCGGCACGCCTGATGGCGGCCGGATTGTGATCGACCTGCGCAAGCTGCCCGAAGGATCGGCTGCGGGCATCGCGATCGTCATTTCAGATAACGGCCGGGGTATGACCGCACAGGAACTTGCCCGCACACAGGGCGGGTTGCAGCCAATCAGACACGGTGCGCCCGAACGCCGGACGGGGCTTGGCATTCCGCTTGCCCGGCAATTGATCGCAGCACATGACGGCACGCTCGACATCATCAGTCGCAAAGGCACTGGCACCACCGCGACGATCCACCTGCCATGACTGCGGCGTGCATGGCTTTGCCTGATTTGGCGGCAATGGCGGCCTATGGAGCTGCGATTGCGGCGCGGGTCCAACCGGGCGATGTGGTGGCGTTGACTGGCGGGTTGGGCGCGGGCAAAACCACGCTGGCCCGCGCCGTTTTGGCAGCCTTGGGGCACACCGGCGAAGTGCCGTCGCCGACCTTTACCATCATTGAAACCTACGACGCGCCGCAGTTGCGCATGCCCGTGGTTCACGCCGATTTCTACCGGCTCGAACACCCGGACGAATTGGCTGAAATCGGGCTGGATGAATATCGTGAGGGCGCCGTGCTGTTGGCCGAGTGGCCTGATCACGCGGGCGGGTTTGACCGGGAGCCAGGCTGCCTCAGCATTACCCTCGAATTGGTGGGGGAAACCGGGTCAGGTGGGCGGATTGCGATTGCCGAGGGCGGAGCGGATTGGGTAGGGCGAATGCCATGAACGCGCTGCCCCAAGGACTTGCCGAATTTATCGCTCACGCCGGTTGGGGTGGGGCCGCGATTGATCCGTTGCCAGGTGATGCTTCGTTCCGGCGGTATTTCCGGCTTTCCCGCGCGAGCGAGTCGGCGATGCTGATGCACGCGCCGCCGCCGCATGAAGACCCTGCGCCGTTCCTGCACGTGGGACGCTGGCTTAACAAGCACGGGATGCGTGCGCCAGACATTTTGGCGCAAGACGCGGCCAAGGGGTGGGTGCTGACCGAAGATTTCGGCAATGACCGGATGCGCGACTGGCTTGATGACAATCCGGCGGATGAGCATCAAGCTTATAAGGCTGCGGTAAGCGCGCTGGCTGCGTTGCATCGCCTGCCGCCGGGGCCATTCGCGCCTTACGACATGGCGATCTATCTGCGAGAGGTTGCGCTGCTGACCGAATGGTATTGTCCGGCGCAGGGGCTGAATGTGGATGCGGCAGGCTACGCTGCGGCGTGGGAGGAAGTGCTTGCTCCTATGCTGAAACGCCAGACTCCCGGCGTGACAGTGCTGCGTGATTATCATGCCGAAAACATTATGCTGCTGGGCGGGCAAGCGGGCGCGCCGCAGGGGCTAATAGATTTTCAGGATGCGCTGGTCGGCCATCCGGCCTATGATCTTGTCTCGTTGTTGCAGGATGCGCGGCGCGACGTGCCTGAGGCGTTGGAGGCGGCAATGCTGGCGCATTATGCCCAAGCGAGCGGCTCAGTATGTGATGATTTTCAGGCCGATTACGCCCGGCTTGGCGCTCAGCGCAATGCCAAGATTGTCGGTATTTTCACCCGGCTTGATCGGCGCGATGGCAAGCCCAAGTACCTCGCCATGATCCCGCGTGTTTGGGCTGCGCTCGAACGCGATCTGGCGCACCCCGCGCTGGCCCCGGTGGCGCGCTGGTTCGATGCCAATATCCCTGACGAACTGCGCGCGGCGCATGGGGCTTTCACGGGATGAGTGCAGCCCCGCTCGCGTCAGATACTGCGATGATCCTTGCCGCTGGGCTCGGCAAACGGATGCGTCCGCTGACCGCCAGCCAGCCCAAGCCGCTGGTGCGGGTGGCGGGCAAGGCGCTGATCGACCACGTGCTGGATCGCCTGTTCGATGCAGGCATCACCCGCGCGGTGGTCAATGTGCATTACCTTGCCGACGCGCTCGAAGCCCACGTGCTGGCCCGCCGCGCGCCGCAGGTTACCGTGTCGGATGAACGCGCGCAGTTGCTCGAAACCGGCGGCGGCATGATGCGGGCGTTGCCGCTGCTGCCCGATCCGTTCTTTGCCCTGAATGCCGACAACATCTGGCTCGACGGGCCAAAAACCGCTTTTCATGATCTGTCGCGCCGCTGGAATCCAGACGTGATGGACGCGCTGTTGCTGGTGGTGCCGCACGCGCGGGCGGCCAACTTTGACGGGCTGGGCGATTTCCATATGGATCCGCTCGGAACGCTTTCGCGCCGCCGCGATGGGCGGATTGCGCCGTTTATCTACACCGGCATTCAACTGGTTTCGCACCGGCTGCTGCGCGAAGCGCCCGACGGGCCGTTTTCGACCGGTATCCTCTGGAACCGGGCGATGGCCGAGGGGCGATTGTTCGGCGTGTCGTTCACCGGCCAGTGGTTTGAAGTCGGCACCCCGCAAGCGATCCGCCCGACCGAGGAAGCGTTGCACGGTGGCTGATCCGCGCCGCGCTGGCCCATTGGTCTATTCGATTGCCGCGCACCGCGGCTTTGCCGATGCGCTGGTCGCAGGGTTGGTGCCGCGTTACCGGGAACCGGGCTTTGGCCTTGCCCGGCTCACGCTGCTGGTGCCGAGCAGCCGTGCGGCACGCACCCTGTCCGAAGCCTTTATCCGCCATGCCGGGGAAGCGGGCGAAAGCGGGCTGTTGATGCCGCGGATGATTGCGGTCGGGGATCTTGATCTCGATGAAAAGCTTGGCGCAGCGCTCGATCCGCTGGGGGCGGCTGAGATTCCGCCTGCCTGTGATCCGGTGCGGCGCTGGCTCGCGCTGGGCCGTCTGATTGCCGAGGAACGGATTGCTGAAGGCATGACGCCGCTGTCCGGCCGGGCACGGCTCAATCTGGCGCGCGAAATGGCGCGTGCGATGGACCGGCTGCTGGTTGAAGAGAAAAGCGCTGATGATTTGTTGAGCGATGCGGTGCTGGATAGTGTCGCAGGCGTGGCTGAGCATTGGAAACGCGCGATCCGCCTGTTCGCACGGGTCAACATCCGGTGGCAGGCCGAACTTGCGCTGCATGGCGAGGTTGATGCCGCAACCCGGCGCAACCTGTTGTTCGACCGTGCAGCGCGGCGCTGGAACGATGCGCCGCCGCCCCATGCGATTGTTGCCGCTGGGGTCACCAGCGCGTCGCCAGCATTGGCGCGGTTGCTGCGCGTAGTGGCGGGTCTGCCGCAAGGCGCGGCGGTACTGCCCGATCTTGATCTGGCAATGGACGATGCCGCGTGGGACGAACTTGGCCCCGCAGGCGCAGCGCAAGAACCCGGCGGGGCGGTGTTCGGCGCCAACGATGCGCTCACCCACCCGCAATACCATCTGAAGCTGCTGCTGAACCGTATGGGGGTCAATCGCGCGGAAGTGCAGCAATGGCATCGGCGCGGAGCTGCAGCGTCGGAACCGGAACGCAGCCGTGCGATATCGGCGCTGTTTTTGCCCCCTCAGGCGAGCCGGTCTTGGGTTGGGCTTGCGCCCAATCAACGGCGGCTGGCGGGCGTTCGGGTGATGACCAGCGCCACTATCGAGGTTGAAGCGCAGGCCATCGCGCTGTTGGTGCGCGAGGCGTTGGAGCAGCCCGAACGGCGCATCGCGGTTGTCACCGCTGATCGCGGTCTGGCGCTGCGGACCGCGCAGCATCTGGCGCGCTGGAATATCACCGCAGACGACACTGCGGGTCGTCCGCTGGCGTTGACCCCGGCGGGGCGGCTGTTTGGTTTGCTGGCAGAAATTGCGGTGCATGGCGCTGATCCGGGAAATTTGGTTGCAGCATTCGGCCATCCCTTGGTGCACGGGACGGACGGCACGGCGCGGCGGGTGTGGCTGACGGGTTTGCGCGCGTTTGACCGGGAACTGCGCGGGCCTGCGCCAGCGCCGGGGATGGGGCCACTGCGCAAAGCAGCGGCCAAAGCGGACGTGTCAGATTGGTGGGCTGGGGCCGAGGGTTCAATCACGCCGCTGGCAGATTGGCCGCAGCAGATCGGGTTGGCCGATGCGATCGGCATCTTATCCATCGCCGCCGAAAGCCTTGCCGGGTCATTGGTGTGGGAGCGCGAGGACGGGCGCGCGCTTGGCACGATGATCGAAGAATTGCGCGGCCATGCCGAAACGCTGGGCACGGTTATTGAAAGCACCGATATCGCAGGGATTTTGCGCGATGTGATGGACGAGATTGCGGTGCGTCCGGGATATGGCGGGCATCCGCGCGTGGCGATTTACGGTCTGCTGGAGGCGCGCATGGCGCGGGCTGATCTGGTCATCTGTGCCGGGCTGAATGAAGGCAGTTGGCCGCAGCCGCCCGGCGCTGATCCGCTGCTGGCACCAGCAATTTTGCGCGCGCTCGGCGTTCCGGGGGCGGAGTTTCGGATCGGGTTATCCGCGCATGACTTGGCCGGAGCGCTGGGCGCACCGCAAGTGGTGTTGAGCCGGGCGCTGCGCGATGCAGACGGGCCAACCTTGCCATCGCGGTTTCTGTTGCGGGTTGAGGCGTTGTTGGGCGAAGATCTGGCCAAGGACCACCGCGAAACCGCGATTCCGGCGCTGCTCCCCCATCTGGACCGCGACCGGCCCAAGGCTGCGGCCTATCCGCGCCCCGCGCCCGACCCGGCACCAACGCTGCGCGATGTGACGATCAAGGTTACCGCGCTCGACCGGCTGCTGGGCGATCCCTACCAGTTTTACGCGCAGGCGATCCTTGCACTCCAAGCGCTGCAACCGCTGGCCGCCGATCCGTTCAGCGACCCGGCATTGCGCGGGACATTGGTGCATAGCATTCTCGACCAATGGCAACTGGCGCGCGCCGATGATCCTGCCTTGGCGATTGCGCCGTTTGCCGCCGAACAGTTCGCAGCCGAGCAGGTGCACCCGTTGTTTCGCGCGCTGTGGCAGCCGCGCTTGATTGCCGCGCTTGAGCTGTTTGAAGGCCTGATCGGCGCACCCGAGCATCCGGGCAGGGGGGTGTTGGCCAGCGAGTTTTCGGGCGCGATGACCTTTGACGGGGTCAAGGTCATCGGCCGCGCCGACCGGATTGATCAGCTTGCTGACGGCACGCTCGCCATCGTCGATTACAAATCGGGCGCGCCGCCTGAAAAAAAGCAGGTTTTGGCGGGATATGCGCTGCAACTCGGTATCCTTGGGCTGATTGCAAAGCATGGCCAATTCGAGCGCGGCGGCATTGTCGTGTCCGGCACGCCGACGCGATTTGAATACTGGTCGCTGGGCAAGGAAAAAGACAGCGGTGCATTTGGCTATTGGAAAACGCCGATGAAGGAGGCCGGTGCTAGAACCGGGTTAGAACCGGACGATTATCTGCCGTTTCACGCCGAAAAGCTTTCCGAGGCGATCCGCGACTTTATCAAGGGTACCAAGCCGTTCACCGCGCGAGAAAACCCCGATTACAACGGCTACAACGAATATGATCAGCTGATGCGGCTAGAAGAATGGAACGCAACCTTGAGCAATGGCGGAAACGCGGCATGAGCGGCGGTGGGGGCAAAGTGTTTGCGTTGCGGGACAATCAGCTCAAGGCCGCTGATCCGCATGACAACGTGTGGCTGTCTGCGTCTGCCGGGACCGGCAAGACGCAGGTTCTGTCCGCCCGGGTGCTGCGATTGCTACTGCGCGACGATGTCGCTCCGTCGCAGATTTTGTGCCTCACCTTTACCAAAGCGGGGGCTGCGGAGATGGCCAACCGCATCAATGCGGTGCTCGCGCGCTGGGTGCGGCTGTCTGATACGAAGCTTTACGAAGAGCTTGGTCATCTGGGTGCGCCTGCCGACCCAGAAACGCGGGAACGCGCACGAAGCTTGTTCGCCAGCGTGCTCGATTGTCCGGGCGGGGGGCTTAGGATCGACACGATCCACGCGTTTGCGCAGTTCCTGATCGGCAATTTCCCCGAAGAAGCCGATCTTGCGCCCGGAACACGGGTGATGGATGATCGCACCCGCGACCTGCTAGCGCGTGATGTGCTGTCCGAACTGATCGTGGAAGCGGAACGCGGAGGCGATGCCCGGTTGCTCGCCGCGATCACGCTGTTCACCACCCGCAAAGACCCGGGCGCATTGCAGAAATGGCTGATGCGCTCCGCTGATGCGCACGACATGTGGGCGGGCCGCGACGCTTGGCAATCGCCGATGGATGCGCGGGTGCGGCAGACGTTGGGGATGCCGGCGGACGCGGGGCAGGATTGGGCGAATGAACCGCTGCATCCCGATATTTTTCCCGATGATCAAATGCTGGCGATGATCCCGCCGCTTGAAGCATGGGGCACAGCGACTGCGGCCAAGTGCCTGGCGTTTATGCGCAAATGGCTGGAGTTTGATTTTCCAGCGCGAATTGCCGCCGCGCCAGGGTTTAAGGGAACCTTGCTCAAAGCGGATGGGACACCGAGCCTTAATCTCAAACAACCGCGCGAGACTGATCCCGATTTCATCGAAAATCAGGAGATGGTTTCAGCCTCGTTGCAAGAAGTTGAAATTAGGCATGGACTGCTCGCCTGCGCCGAAATCGTCACCGCTGCGCTTGAAATCGGACGCGCTTTTGCAGTTCGTTGGGAAGCGCGCAAGACCCGCGAAGGATTGCTCGACTTTGCCGACCTGATCCGCAAGGCCGCGCATCTGCTGGGCAATTCCGAAGCGGCGGACTGGATTCGGTACAAGCTCGACCGGCATTTTGATCACATCCTGATCGATGAAGCGCAGGACACCAACCAAAGCCAGTGGGATATCGTGTTTGCGCTGATCGATGATTTCTTCAGCGGTGAGGGCGCACGCGGGGACAAGCTGCGAACCATCTTCACCGTGGGCGATTACAAGCAGGCGATCTTTGGATTTCAGGGCACCAGCCCCGAAAACTTCGCCCGTGCCAAGGCCAAGACCAAAGCGCGCATTATGCAAGCGCGCGATGGCATCCGGACCAGCCGCACCAATCGGCGCGAGCCAGGCTGGGAGGATCTTGACCTTGGCCAATCGTTCCGCACGGCCAATGTGGTGCTTGATTTCGTCAACCGCACGATTGCACTCCTGGGCTTTTCGGCGTTCGGGCTGGACGAGGCTCCTTCTGAACACACCGGCGATCATCGCCCTGGCCTTGTCACCTTATGGCCCCCAGTCGTGCCGGAGCGAGGCGAGGCGGACGGGGACGATGATGAGCGCAGCGACAGCGATGCAAACGACTGGCTGCCCCGGCATGACACCCAGCTCGCTGACCAAATCGCGCAGCAGGTGCAGCGCTGGCTGAGCCCGGATGGCGAGCCGTTTGTGTTAGAAAAAGGCACCCGCCGCCGCGCACAGGCGGGCGATATCATGGTGCTGGTGCGCCAGCGCAAGGCGCTCGCTGTGCAGATCGTCGCAAAGCTGTATGCGCGCGGGGTGCCGGTAGCCGGTGTGGACCGACTGCGGCTAGGCGCGCCGCTGGCGGTGAAGGATGTGCTGGCAGCATTGCGGTTTGCCGCGCAGCCGCTCGACGATCTCAGTCTTGCCAACTTGCTCGCATCGCCGTTGATCGGGTGGAGCCAGGACGATATTCTCGCGCATGTTCCTCGGCCCGCAAAGGTGCGGTTATGGGATCACCTGCGCCGCGCTGACGTGCCGGGCAACGTGCTTTCAACAGCCGAGCAATTGCGCGATCTGCTGCGGCTGGCCGACTACCAAACCCCGCAGGCGCTGATCAGCTGGCTGTTGACTGGCCCGTGGCAAGGCCGGGCGCGGCTGGTTGCACGGTTGGGCAGCGAGGCCAACGATCCGCTCGACGAATTGGTCAACGCTGCGTTCGCTTTTGAAGCGGAGCATTGGCCAAGCCTGGCAGGTTTTGTGACGTGGTTTGATGCCGGGACCGGCGATATCAAGCGCGATTCGGACAGCGCTGCCGGGCAGGTTCGAGTGATGACGGTGCACGGATCAAAGGGGTTGCAGGCCCCAATCGTGATCCTGGCCGATGCCACCGGCGCGCCGGGCGGTGCAGGCGATTTGGCGTTGGAAGACGATGTTTTCGCACTCGCAGCTGATCCCGGCCACGTGCGAGAAGTGCCGTTGCCGCCGCTGAACACAGGCGAGCGCAAGGGGCGGGTGTTCGACGTGCAAGAGGCAGCCAAGGTCGCCGTAATGCAGGAACATTGGCGTCTGTTATACGTCGCGATGACCCGCGCAGAAGAAGCGCTGTTCATCGGCGGATCACTGAACAACCGCGAAGCAAAAAAAGGCAGTCCGCACGAAGATAGCTGGTACGCCCGGCTTGCGCCGCTGTTTCAAGATGCAGAATTGGCTGATCCGGTGTGGCATTGGCGCAAGGAATGGGGCGCGCGCGCGCAGCCATTGGCGGCTGATGACGCCGCGCAAGCTGCCCGACGCGCGCCGCCCGACCTGCCAAGCTGGATGACGACCCCGATTGGTCCAGAACCACGCCCGCCGCGCCCGCTTGCGCCGTCCAATGCCGGCGAGGATGCAGGCGGCGAACCGCCGCTGCCGCCAGCAGCTGCGCGCAATGCCGCTCGGCGCGGCAGCTTGATCCACCGTCTGCTTGAACGCCTGCCCGATGTGCCATTGGCCGGGCGTGCCGATGCGGCGCAACGCTGGCTCCAACGGCAGGCTGGTGACCTGACATTGGCAGCGCGCCAAGACATGCTAACCGCTGCAACCGGCGTCCTCGATCACCCCGGCTTTGCGGCGCTGTTTTCCCCGCAGGCGCTGGCGGAAGTGCCGCTGGCAGCGACCATTGGCGGTGTGGTGGTGGCTGGCACAGTGGATCGGCTATTGATCGAAGATGCGCGGATCACGGTGGTCGATTTCAAGACCACCCGCCGCCCACCGGCCAGCGCCGATGCTATTCCTGCCGCGACCTTGCGGCAGATGGCCGCCTATGTCGCCGCACTCGAAGCGATCTATCCGGGGCGCGAGGTGCGCGCAGGCGTGCTTTACACCCATGCACCGATGCTGTTCGATCTCGAACCCGAAACGCTGGACCACCACAAGTCAGGGTTGCAGGCAGCGCAGCAAAGCTATGTGCCCCTCGCTATTGAGTGAACAAGGCGGCGCATTAGATTGCATTGCAAGGCCGCGCGCTTCTATGCTGCGGGCAAACAGGAGAACGCGATTATGGCCACCATCAATGTTACCGATGCCAGCTTTCAGGCCGATGTGCTTGATAGCGACACCCCCGTGCTGGTCGATTTCTGGGCTGAGTGGTGCGGGCCGTGCAAGATGATCGCCCCCGCGTTAGAAGAAATCAGTGACGAACTGGCTGGGAAAGTGCGGATCGCGAAGATCGACATTATGGAAAACACCGACATCGCCGCGCAAATCGGCGTGCAGTCGATCCCGCTGATGGTGTTGTTTAAGAACGGCGAAGCGGTCGCGCGCAAGCTAGGCGCAGCGCCCAAGGGCCAATTGAAGGC
>JBBRFG010000064.1:0-13999 GCA_038224685.1 Sphingomonadales bacterium | reverse complement strand
TGGCCGCCACAACCGGTGCGGCGGTCGGTAGCTTCGTTGGCACCGCGCTTATTCGTTTACCCAGTGGTCGATCAATCATGACCGGACGGTCGGCGTGCGACAGTTGCGGGACGCCGATTCGCGTGGCTCATCTGGTGCCGTTGGTATCGTGGTTGGCGCTGCGCGGCCGGTGCCGGACGTGCGGTGTGGCGATCGGCTGGTGGCAACTTGGCTGCGAGCTTGCTGGCGCGGTAATCGGCGGCGCTGCGGTGCTGATCGCGCAAACTGACCTTGCCCTGCCTGCGATGCTGCTGGGCTGGCAATTGCTGCTTCTCGCTGCAATCGATGCCCGCCATCTGTGGCTACCGCGCACCTTGGTGGCGATGCTCGCCATTAGCGGTGCCGGGTTTGCGGCGTGGCAAAGCTGGCAGGGGGCGAGCGTTGCGCCGGTATGGACCGCGTTGGCGGGCGGCGCGGTGGGCTTTACGATGTTGTGGATTGTCGCGCGCGGTTACCGGATGCTGCGTGGGCGCGACGGGATGGGCGGCGGTGACCCCCCACTGCTGGGCGCAATCGGTGTGTGGATTGGCCCGATGGGCGCAATCGGAACGGTGATCGGAGCCAGCCTGACCGGGCTGATTGCAGCGCTGGTGATGCTGCTTATGCGGCGCCCGATTGCGGGCGACACCGCCTTGCCGCTCGGCACGCTTCTGGCAGCAGCGGGGTGGGTGATCTTTATGGCGGGCGCATTCGGCTGAGGCAGCTTACAATTGACCGGGGCGCTCAGTTGGTTCAGGCTTTCAATATCCCGGAGTTTTGCAACCCGATGCCGATCCGCGTGCCTTATCTGATGTCTGTGGCTGCAGCGGCGGCAGGGGCGGTTATGCCCGTCGCAGCGGCGGCACAGACATCACCGGTTGCTGCATGGCAGGCCCCGTCCCGGTTCTTGCCACCGGCGCTGGCGGCAGAGGTTCCAGAAACTGCGGCGCAGTGCCTTGCGCTGGCAATCACTTACGAGGCTGGGCTTGAACCCGTTGCCGGGCAGGAGGCGGTGGCGCAGGTGATCCTTAACCGGGTGCGCCATTCCGCCTACCCCGATACCGTGTGCGGTGTCGTGTGGCAGGGATCACAGCGGCGCACAGGGTGCCAGTTCACCTTTACTTGCGACGGATCGTTACGAAGCGCGCGCAGTCCCGCGGCACTGGCCGCAGCACAGCTGGTGGCGGCGCGGGTGTTAGCGGGCGAAACCGTTGATCATGTGCGCGGCGCGACCCACTACCACGCCAACTATGTCTCGCCCTATTGGGCACCAAGCCTGATTCGGGTACGACAGATTGCGACGCACATTTACTATCGCTCACCTGGTGTGCTGGGCGGTGACGGCGCGCCGATCATCGTGTCGATGGCTGCCGCCCAGCCCCGAAAAGTTCAGCAGTCAAGCCCCGCGTCCACCCTTTCGGAGCCCTCTATCCGCGACGGCCAATATGCCCCGTGGGGCCTAACCCTTGGCACCACGGGCCCCTAATCGCGCGAGCGCACCACATAGGGGCGCGCTGGATTGCCGGTCAGTTCGATCACGACATTGCGCCGCGCCGCCGATCCATTGACGCCGCGCGCGCGTACGACGATCCGCAGCGGGCGGCCCGTCAACCCGTCATCAACCCGCCCGGTATTTTCAGGGGCCAGCCCACCTTCGCGCACGGCCACACCATTAACTATTTCAGTTTCAAACACCCGCTCTGTCATTACCCGCCGCGCGAGCGGGCTGGCCAGATCAGCGGCAAAATCTGCGCTATCGGGCGCGAAAACGGTCACGAACGGATCCATCCGTGCGGCCAGCTGCGGGCCGATGGCAGGGATCGCCGCCAATTCCCCATTGCTGCGCAGCGGCCCATCGCGCGGCATGATATTGTCTTGCGCGTATTCGTCACGCTCACGGCCGCGCAGCCGCGGGTCGAAATCGCTATCGCGCCAGTCGAGAAAGGCATCACGCGCATCGTCAAGCTCTGCCCCCTGCAAGCCGAACTCGGCCAGCAACGCCTGCACCTGATCATCGCTGATTTTGTTGAGCGGCACTTTGCCAAGTTCGGCTTCGATCCGGATTTCGAGCGTCGCAGCAGCAAATTCAATTTCGCGCAAACGACCATCGGCCTGCCACCGGCGCGCAGGGTTCGCTTGCGCCAATCCCTGCACCGCCAGCACGATGCCTGCATCCGCAGCTGCGCTCAATTGCGCGCGGTCAAGCTCGGCGCGGGCTGAGCGGGTCGATCCGCGGGTCGCCTCGATGATGGTCAATGCCAGTAGTGCCAAAACGGCAAGGCTGGCCACCGCGACTACCAGCGCAAAGCCGCTGTCCCGCCCACTGCTGGTTTGGCGCGGGGAAACGATCAGGGGATTTCGCCGGTGGTTGAGAACGGTTCGAGCGAGCGGATTTTGCGCCGCAAGTCATCGGTTATTGCCCGCGCGTCATCGACTGTACGGATCACGCGGGGTTTGAGCAAAACCACCAGTTCGACCTTGTCGGTCGCTTCGACCTGGCGGCCAAACAGCGAGCCGATAATCGGGATTTGCGACAGGAACGGGATTCCCTGTTTGTCGCGGGTCTGGGCATTGCGGATCAAGCCGCCCAGCGCCATGACCTCGCCATCCTGCACCGCGACGCTCGTGCTGATCCGGCGGGTCGAAATGGTCGGAGAGTCGATGCCAGACGAACCCGCACGCGACGACAGCACGTCGCTGACCTCTTGCGATATATCGAGCAACACCAATCCGCTGCTGTTTACCCGCGGAGTGATCCGCAGGATGACGCCCGTGTCGCGATACTCGACCGCGTTGATGATTGGCGAATTGTCGCCAATCGTCGCGGTCGAACTTTGTGTCAGCACCGGCACCTGATTGCCAACTTGCAACGTCGCTGTCTGGTTGTTGATCACCACCAGTTTCGGGGCGGAGACGACGTTGACTTTGGTTTTGCCTTCGAGTGCGTTGAGGACACCCGTCAGGCTGCTGGCGTTACCAAACAGGAACGAAAAACCCGGCACACTGCGCACCAGCGCGGTGCCGGTGGTCGACTCTGTCAAAACTGCGTTTTCATTGCCTTCGATGAAGTTCCATTGCAGGCCAAACCGCAGGTCATCAGTCAAGCTGACTTCGGTGATCGCCGCCTCAATCAAGACTTGCAGCGGCGGCACATCAAGCTTGCGCAGCGCGTCCTCGATCACCGCATATTCGCGCGGTGTCGCAAACACGAGGATGGCATTGTTGGTTTCGTCGCTGGTGATCTGCATCGCGCCGCCGCCCGAACTGCTCGCGCCGCTAGAACCACCAAATGCCTGATTGTCTCCGGATGGGCTGCCCTGCCCCCGCCCCTGCCCAAGCGGAGCGTTGCCGCCCCCAAAGCTGCCACCGGAACCAAACCCGCTCGACTGACCATTGGTCTGCCCGTTGCTGGTGTTCCCGCCGGTCGCAACCGCACCATCTGCCGGGCCTGCATCGGCAAAAGACGCTTGGCCTTCGCGCACGTCCTCCGCGTCGCTCCCACCGCGCCCAAATGCGCGGTTAAGCGTCCGGGCCAGATCGCGCGATCGGCTATTCTGCACCCGGTAAACGAACAGGCGCGGTTCGTTGTTCTGGCCTTGGCGGTCGAGAATTTCGATCCAGCGGTTCACATCATCAAGATATTGCCGCTGACGGCTGATCGCGAGAATGCCGTTCAAATTCTCCATCGCAATGATCCGCACCAGATCGCGGATTGGCGAATCGGGCGCGTTGATCAGCTTTTCAAGCTCGGGCACAATCACCCGCGCATCGGTGCGTTTGGGCACGGTCAGCGCAAAGTTCATATTGCGCAGCCAGTTGACATCGAATTGCTGCAACAAGTCGCGCGCGCTGGCACGCTGGCCCGATGTGCCTTGCAACAGCAAGGTATTGGTGCTGGAATCGGATACTGACACCACATTAGGCAGGATCGGCGCGATCAGCGCGCGCATCTGATCGGCGTTGACGAATTGCAATTGCAACAGTTCAGTACCGAAGCCCGGCGATCCGGGCGTAGCGATCTGGCTCCCAATGCGCTGATCGATTGGTTCAATCGTCGCGCGCCCGCCGTCAAGCACCAGTGCAAATCCGCCAATGGCAAAGGCGTCCTCAAGGAAAACCAGCAACGAATCCCGGCTAATCGGGCGTGCGGTGACAGCGGTGACCGGCCCCGACGCGCCATTGGCAATGGTATATTCAATGCCCAGCAAGTCGCCTAGCACCGCTTGTGCCACAACCCGCACGTCAGCTTCGGGGAAGTTGAGCGCGATGTCACCGCCGCGCACCAGCACCGGGGTTGGCTGCGCCACCAATGGCGGGCGCTCCTCGCCTTCGATGATTGTCGTATCAACGGTTTCGTCCTGCAGCGCTGGATCATCAGGCACAGTCTGGGCTGCAACTGGCACGCTGCAAAGCAGAACCGCGCTGAAGCAAAGCGCGCCGCGCACGCTGCGCTGGTGGAAATGGCTCATCATTGTTCGTCTGCCTGATTGGGCCCAAACCCGCCATCAAACCCACGCGGGCCGAAGTTTGACGAGTCAAAGCCAGGATCGGAAAAACTGTTTACAGCCCCAAGGCCGAGCGTGATTGTTTCACCCCCGCGCCGAAACCGCACTTCGTCGCGGCCGATGCTGGTCAGCCGCCAGCCCTGCCACGATTGGCCGGGGCGCAGCGTGATGCTGGTGCCGGCCGGAGTTTGCAGCACCAGCCGTGCTGCCCCGCGCACCCGCACGATCCCGGCAGGAAAAGCTCCGCCCAGCGGACCGGTTGGCGCCTCTGCGCCTGCGGGTTTGGCAAGCACAGTGGGTTGAAAAATCGAACGCCGCGCCAACCCAGGATCGGCGCTGACCGCAGCGATCCTGGCCGGGTCCCCGCGCGCTGCAACCGGCGGCACCGCTGGCGAAGTGGGCCGGTTTTGCGGCAACACGAATTGCACCGCCAACAGCACTGCCAACAGCGCTGTCAGGAGCGCTGCGAGCACTGTGCCTTCGGCGCGTTCAGGCCGGGGAATGGGAAGCAGAGACATCAAGCCGGATATCCAGAGTGCGGGAAGAAGGGGCGGAACGATCGGCGCTGAGCGCAGTGGGAGCCGCCACCGACAGCGTGCTCACCACCACCAGCGGCTCGGCATTTTGCAGGCGTTCGAGCAGGCGCACCAGCGCTGCATCGTCGACCCGCGCTTCGATCCTGAGTTCGATGCGGCCCTCGGCCGTTTCGACATCTTGCAGCGCGCGCACTTCGCCCCCGGCATCGCCGATCAGCGCAGAAACACGGTCTTTGAGCTGTTCGGAGGCAGCATCACGGTTTGGGGCAATCAGGTGGTAACGCGCCCTGTCCCCTCGCTGTGCCTCGGCGCGGCGGCGCAGCTGTCCCACATTGTCGATCAGCCGCTGGTTGCTTGATTGCACCAGCGCCAGTCGTTCACGCTCAGCCGCGCGCGCATCAAACCCTGAAATAATCGGACCGACAACCGCCAGCCAGCCAAGCGCAATCAGCGCGATCAGGATCAGGATCGCCACCAGCCGGCGTTCGCGGTCGGATAGGGTGGTCATTGCGCGCGCTCTACCGCCACGGCAGGTGTTTGTTTGCTGGGCGCTTTATTACCCGGCGCAATTGCTGCACTCACGTCGAATGGCTGCCCGCCGCCGCCCTCGGCAGTCGGATCGGACACACTGGTTTGGAGCGATGAAAACTGCCCAGTGCGGCGCAGCGCTGCCTGAATGTCGCTGCCCGGTGCCTTGTATCCGGTCAGGCGCAAAGTCTCAGGCGTCCAGGCATAGCGTTGCACCCAGGCGCCCTGCGGCAGGGCGGTCGTGGTCAGCGCCAACAAGGCGAGCGGATCATTCTCGGCGCGCTCCGCCACCAACGCCTTGCGCCGGGCCGTTTCAGTCCCGATCCGGGTCGCGATTGCGCGGGCGGCGGCGCTGGTTGCCTGCTGCTCAGCAACCTCGTCGGCAAAAGATTTGGTGGCGGCAACGTCGCGCCAGATCATCAGGCCAAGATTGGCAACAAACAGCGCCGCGACCAGACCCCACCAGAACGCCCGGCCATCACGGCGCGGCGTGATCCGGCCGCTGGCGACCAGCGCTGGCAGCAGGTCGAGCGTGATGGCGTGATCATCTTCACCTTGCCAAATCAGGCTGAGCGGCTCGATCCCTGCCATGCGCGCTGCGTCAACCACCCCGATCGCGCGCGCCAGCGGCATCCCTGCAACCAGAGTGGGCACTTTGCTGTGGCCGGGTTCACCCTCGTCAGGCAGTGGCCGCGCGGCGGCGATGGCGGTGCCCGGCGGAAACGGCAGCAGCCGGTCTAGCTCGAACGCCACCATTTGCGTCAAATCGCGCGCGGCAAGGCGGGGCAAGATTGAGCGGCGCGCCATCACTGCGCTCGCAGGCAACCGGACATGCATCAGCCGCCGCCGCGCACCATCGGCCACCGGATCAAGCACCGCACCGTCCAGCCGCATCTGCCCGTTGTCTTCATAGTCGGCAAACGGGCCGGATACGGTCTGCGGGAGTGCCTGCCAGCGTTCAGGCACTAGCCGCGACAATTCATCGGTCCACCAGTCCCAGCCACTGCGCAAGGCAACGCCAAGACCGGCCATGTCCATATCGAGCAGGGTTCCAGTGCGGATCATGCCGCATCTCTCGAACAGGAAGCGGTTTCAGCGTCCACCGTGCAGGCGGCGTTGACAGTGGGTGCCGGGCGGATCACCAGATCGGGCCATTGCCGCCGGTCACCGTCAAAAAAGGTCACCCGAACCCGCACCAATTCGGGCGGAGCGCCGCGCTCAATCCAGCGATCCCGCCATTCGCGCTGGCTATCGCCGGGCAGCGTGCCGAAATAATCCAAATCCAGCCGTTCGACATTGGTGAGCAGCACCTGCGGCGTCCAGCCAGCTTGCCCCGGCGCGTAAGGATTAATGTCCGCCGTGGTATCGGCCAGCGAAAACAGCACCAGTTCGCCATCGCTGCTGCGGATCAGGCGGTATCGCATTAGGCTCGCCGGGCGCAACGCCGGGGGGGCTGGGGCGAAAAAGCTCACCATTGTGCCTTCACCGCGCACATCTGCAATCGGCCGGATGAATTCATAGCGGGTGTTGGGCACCAGTGCTTCGATCCGGTCGCGCAGCACGGCCTGCGATGTGATGATCGAAGCATTGCCAACGCCGCGCGCGCGGGCCTGCGCGGCGGTTTGAAAGCCTAGCTGCGCGCCAGCCAGCACCATGCCCGAAAGCACCGCGACAATCACCAAGCTGACCAGCAACTCGATCAGGGTAAACCCTGCTTCGGCATCAGGCCGCGCGGCGCGCGGAGCGATCATATTCCGGCGCCCTGCACGCCAGCCACCCGACCACCCGCCACTCTCAACGTCGTGAGCTCCACCAGCGGCTGCCCCGAAGGCCCAGTCCCGGCAGTCACTGTGATCTGGTCGAGCGCGGGGTTGGCGAGCGTGCTGCGAAACGGTTCAATCCGGATATTCCAGGCAATCGTCCCGCTGCGCCCTTCGCGGGCGGCGAACCGGCCCGGCACCGCCACTTCGGCGACCGCCAGCTGCGATTGGGCGACCAACAGAGCCGCGCGGCGTTCTTCATTGATGCGCGCGGCGCGGGCATTGTTCTGCACGACATTCAGCGTCACGCCGAGCATCGCGGCAACAATCACCGACGCCACCAGCGCTTCGGGCAGGGTAAACCCGCGCTCTCGCTGTGACCTGTGATGTTTCCCCCCGGATACTGTCACTGTCCGGATTCCGCGATGTGCCCGGTGCTGCCAAATACCGTAATGCGGCGTTCGCGCAGCCCGGGTTCTCCCCCACCCCCTCCGCCGTCCCCACCAGTGCGGGATGTGATGCGATATAGCGCAGGCTCTGCTGTGCCATCAGGATAGAAGGTCACCGGCGCGTCCTGCCCAGCGGTGATACTGACTGACGCAGGCAGCGCGATTGGCGTGCTGGAGCCGATCACCAAGTCGCGCCCATCGACCGCAAAGCTCACCGGTTCCCCGGTGCGGATCGCTTCGGCGCGGGCAGTGCGCAGGGCTTCGGCCACCTGCCCCGCCCCGAGCCGGAATTCCATCGCTGTCATAGTGTTCTGCACACGCGGAAACGCGATCCCGGCGATCAGCCCGGCAATCGCCAGCGTCACCAGCATCTCGATCAGGGTGAACCCGTTCACATCAATACCTGAGGCGACGGGCGTGCTACCAGTTCCCGACATCTTTGGCCTCGCCCGAACCGCCTACGGCATTATCGGAACCATAGGAGAAAACGTCGATTTCGCCATGATCGCCCGGCACTTTGAACCGGTACGGATTGCCCCACGGATCGACCAGCGCGCTGGCCTGCCCCATATAGGGCCCATTCCAGATCGGCACCTCGGCCGGCTGCGCCATCAGCGCCTGCAAACCTTCGCCGGGCAAAGGATATCGCCCTGCGTCCAGCCGGAACAATTCCAGCCCGGCGGCGATATTCTTGACCTGCACGGACGCAGACTGAGTTTTCGAACTGCCCAGATATTTAATTACCTGCGGCCCAACGATTGCCGCCAGCAGCCCAAGGATCGCCAGGACCACCAACAGTTCCAGCAAGGTAAAGCCCGCCGACCTGCGTTTATCAGCAAAAATTGTGGCCAAAATTTTACGTCGCATAGTCATACCAGTGCCAGATCATTAAACCCGAGGATTGCCGCCATGATGGAAGCGATGATGGTTGCGACCACGGCCCCTAGGATGACCGTTACGGCGGGTGTAAGCAAACCCACAAGTCGCTGCAATTGAATCTTGACGTCGCGGTCGAGCACATCGGCCAGCCGGATCAACATCGGGCCGAGTTCGGACGTTTCCTCGCCCGTGCGGAAAAACCCGATGGCCTTGCGCGGAAAAATGGCAGCCGCAGCCAGCGGCGCGGTCAACCCGCCGCCTTCCTTCATCCCGCCCGCCACAACGCGCACCGCAGCGGCCATGTGGGTGTTGCCGATTGATCGGCCCGCCAGCAGCGTGGCTGAAGGCAGCGCCACTCCGCCTTCAACCAGCACGCCCAGCGTGCGGGCAAAGCGCGCGGTTTCAGCCCCGCGCACCAGCGATCCAATTTGCGGCACAGTCAGGATCCAACGGTCGCGCGCGGCCAGCGCTTGCGGCTGGCGCAGCATCTGCCGCCCAGCGAGCACCGCCAGCACTACAATCAGCCCGATCCACCACCCCTCGCTGCGCAACGTCTGGCTCGCCAGCATGACGTAGCGTGACGCCGCCGGCAACTTGTCACCCGCGCCTGCGAACAGACTTTCGAATTGCGGCACTACCCCAAGCAGCATCATTGCGATCACCGCCACCGATATCACCACCAGAATGATCGGATAAATCATCGCGGTGACGATCAGGCTGCGCAGATCGTCATCGCGTTGCAGCGCATCGGCCAGCCGCTCTAACGCTGCTCCCAGCTTTCCGTCCGCCTCGCCCGCTTCGGCAATTGCGGCCGCCATCGGCGGGAACAGACCGCCGCGCTCGGCCATGGTGCGCGACAGCGGCGCGCCTTCTTTGACGGCCTGCTGCATCTTGGCGAGTTCGCCGCGCAACGCCGCATCATCGACCGAATCGAGCATCAATGTCATCGCCCGTTCCAGCGCGATGCCAGCGTTGAGCAGCACTGCCAGTTCGCCGATTGATCGGGTGATCGCCTGCCGGGTCTTGCCCGTGCGGCGCACCGCGCCAGCAGGCTTGGCCGTGCCGCCAACAGCCGCGCTGTCGGGGCTGACATCGATCGGCAGGATCGCCGATTGCCGCAGCCGCCGCACCGCATCTTCGCGGCTGCCCGCGTCGATTTGGCCCTGCACGCGCTTGCCCTGGCTGTCGGTACCGCGATAGCGGAACGCCTGCATCGCTTCAGCCATCTTGCGTCACCCGCAAAACTTCATCGATGGTGGTGAGGCCCGCCGATGCCTTGGCGATGCCATCCTGCATCATGGTGTAAAGCTGGTCGGGCCCGGCACGGCGCGCAATCTCGCGCGCGTCAGCCCGCTCAAGGATTAGCTGCGCCACGCTTTCATCAATGTCGAGGAATTCGACCAGCGCGATCCGGCCCTTAAAGCCCGAATGCCCGCAGTGTTCGCACCCGGCCCCGCGCCAGAATGTGGCATCCTCGCCGCAGCCCAGCGCCGCGCGTTGTCCCGGCCCGGGCGCGTGCGGCACCCGGCAATGTGGGCACAGACGCCGCACCAACCGCTGCGCCACCACCGCGTTGAGCGTTGAGGCAAGCAGGAACGGTTCGACCGCCATGTCCAGCAACCGCGTAATCGCGCCCGCCGCCGTGTTGGTATGCAGCGTCGACAGCAGCCCGTGCCCAGTCAGCGCCGCCTGAATCGCAATCTGCGCGGTTTCCAGATCACGGATTTCGCCAACCATCATCACGTCGGGATCCTGCCGCAGGAATGATCGCAACGCCGCTGCAAAATCGAGCCCGATCGCGGCGTTCACCTGCGTCTGCACGATCCCGTCGAGCCGGTATTCAATCGGGTCTTCGACGGTCAGGATTTTGCGCGTGCCCGAATTGATCGTAGCGAGCGCGGCATACAGCGTGGTGGTCTTCCCGCTGCCGGTTGGCCCGGTCACCAGCATGATCCCATGCGGCCGGGCCAGCGTGGCCGTCATCCGCTCCGCCAGCGCGGTATCAAACCCCAGCGCCGCAAAATCCAGCGCCATCCCCGATTTGTCGAGGATGCGCAGCACCACCGTTTGCCCGTGGATCGAAGGGGCAATAGCGACGCGCAGATCAATCTCGTGCCCGCGCACAGCCACTCGCAAACGCCCGTCCTGTGGCAGGCGGCGTTCGGCAATGTTGAGTTCGGCCATCACCTTGATGCGCGAGACCAAACCGGCGCGCATTTGCGGCGGCAGTGCAGGCTGCTCAACCAGCACGCCGTCAATGCGGTAACGCACCGCCAGCCGGTCTTCGGTGGGTTCAAGGTGGATGTCGGAGGCGCGCTGATCGACGGCATCGGCGATCAAGCGGTTGACCGCACGGATCACCGGCGCATCACTGACCAGATCGCGCAGCCGCTCCAGGTCGTCTTCATCGGCGTCCGCCGCTAGCGCATCATCGCTGCGGCCCGAGCCATAGAGCCGATCAATCGCCGCCTCGATCGCGCCGCGCGTGGCAATCCGGCGGACGACGCGCAGCCCGGCCAGCTGACCGAGCGAAGCGGCAGCAAATGTCCGCAACGGATCGCCGACCGCCACCAGGAGCGCATCCCCTTCCCGCGCCAAGGGCAACACCAGTTGATCGCGCAAGAAGGCGACCGAAACCTGCTCGGCCGCAATCACCGGGCCAGCCTGCGGCCATTCGGCTTCGCTGACCGTGAGCAGGCCCGTGGCCGCCTTGTAGTAATCGACCAGTGCCTGTTCGCTAACGATCCCGAGACGGGTGAGGATGGTGGCGAGGTCTTCGCCGCTATCGTCTTCAATCGAGCGCGCCCGCGCCAACGCATCGGCAGAAATCACCCCGTGAGCAATCAGGCCCTGCGCCAGCACAGCGGAAGAACCGCCGTCAAAGCCGGTCGCGGCGGCATGAACTGGTGTGGATAGCATAAGCTAGCAGCCCCCCTGTGTCGCCGCCCTGCGATCATATCGCCGTGCCTAGATAAGTCCACTTGGTACGGGGAAAGCGGCGCTTTCCGCCGCTGTCCCCGCTCAGCCTTGACCAGCGGGCATCTGCCTGCCCGATGCGCCTATCTTAAGATTTGATCTTGGCGCTCATCGCCTTGAGGTCATCGGCGAACTCGTTCTCGACCCGGGTGACGAAAATCGCCATGCCGCTGAAGGCGACCTGATCGTAATATTGCTTGCTATCGACCAGCTTCTGGCCCTCGACTGTCAGGTCTTCGCGTGCGGCGAGAGCATCGGCTTGCAACGCGCGGACTTCTTCCAGACCCTTGCGCGCTTCCGCAACCTTGGCAGCGTCGTTTGGAGCCGCCTTGGCGTCGGCGACCAGCTTTTCGATCCCCGGACGAATCTCGTCATATTTGCCAATCACCGCCTCCGTGCGGACCATTATCGCGTTCAATCTGACCACAACACCATCGGGAAACGACCGTTTGACCGAGCCATCGGCGTTGAATGGGCTGAGCGGCTCACCCGGCTTGGCTGCCTTGAGAGCGGAGTTGCCGTCACCGGTCGCGCCGACAATATCGGACGTTACTGGTTCAACATACTTGTCGGGGTTGGCCTCGGCGGTTTGTGCTGCAGGCGCGCTGCAATTCACGGCGAGCATCATCGGCAAAAGCAGTGAGATCAGTTTGCGCATTGGAGTTACCATTCTGTTGTCCGGTCTATAGCAAATTAGCGGTACCGTTTGCTCGCTTCAATCGCTAGAAAAAAGGCCGTGCCGCGATAGTCACGACACGGCCCTGATGTTTTCACAAGACCTTCCGGCCTAGCGAACGCTCTTAGCGGCGACGGAACTTGTTCGCCAGCGTGAAGCGCACGATCGAAGTGCCGAGGGTCTGACCTTCGGTATCATCCGGCTCCCAGTGAACGCCGTTGAATACGCGGCTGCGACCGTTTTCCTGCTGTGCTTCAAGCAGCGAAGTATAGCGAACAGGGATACGCGGCCGGATCTGATCGGGGAACTCGTTAATGTCGAGTCGCGGGTCAAAGCCTTCGCCGTTGTATTCGTCCGAAACGAAGGTGAAGCGGACATTATTGCCGAACACGCTGGTCAGCGACTGCGCCATGGCAGCGCCAAACGTTGCGTGTCCCGACGGATAGGCGGGGAACGGCGGAGTGAAGCGCTCAGGCACCGTTTCGTTGATCACCGAAGCGCCAAACGGACGCCAGGTATCAAGCCGGAGCAGGCCCGGAACAACGGTATCACGAACGCCGTTACCTGGACGCCAGTAGTTGTGGAAGTACTTGCTGTCCCACGCGGCAATACCCGAATCGCCCATCGTAACGTTAATGATCGCCAGCAGACGCGAGTAATCGTCAACATCCTTCAAGCCGCGTGAATTGGCAACCACAACCGCGATCTGATTATAAAGGCGCGGCGGAGTGCCGAGATCCGGCGCACCGTCATAGCCCCAGAAGTTGCCGATGAACTGCTTGGCAGCGGTGTTGTTGGTGGCAACCACGGCATTGATATCTTCATTGATATCTTCACCGCCGTTGATGAGCACATCATTGTATGCGGCGACATAGCGCGGCGAACCGACGGCCGGATAAGCCGGGATCCGGAACTGGTCACCGCGAACCAGCACGAAGGGTTTAACTGCACCCCAGCTGCTGCCGAGCGCACGGTTACGCAGCCCAGTGACCACACCATCGTCGCGAGGGCCACGGTCCGGCGCCCAGCGCGGCGCGCCGGTGAAGTTGCCGTTCACCTGCTGACCAAAGACGTTGAGCGGGCCGCTTGCAGTCCTGCCGATCCCGTCGCCGAATGCCGTTGTAGTGTCGGTCCCAGCCGGGCCGGCACGATCGGTCGAACGTGCTCGAAGAATAGCGTTGGCTGCTGCGAGACCGGCAGCACGGCCTCTGGCGATGTTATTCGCACTGCCCTTGATCTGGGCCAAATCCGACGCAAAGAAATCGTCAAGCTGGGCCTGCTGGAGCGGATACATCGCGCTCAGTGCGGTGTAAGCGGCCTGTGCAATCGCGGCATCCCGCGAAGCGCCGCCGTCAGCGCGAGCCAGACCCGGTGAGAACGGCTCATACTTCCGGCTGATCGAGTTCAGGGCATCATAGACAGCAATCTGAATGATCGCGAAAGCGCGGCTGTTGCGGGTCGGACCCTGCTGGTCACCGATATTGCCACGGGCCACAAACTCCGGCTGCTGTTCGAGGAACTCACCCGTGTGGTCGAGCGCGTTCGCCTCGAGCATTACTTCATGCCACGCAAGCAGACGCTCGAGTGTTGAGCCGGCTTTAATTTTGGACTTCTTCATCTTCTCGTTAACACTAGCGCGGAATGTGGCATTCGTGGACTCTGGTCCAGTCTT
>JBBRFG010000063.1:0-14078 GCA_038224685.1 Sphingomonadales bacterium | reverse complement strand
AGCGGGCCTTGATCGTGAAGGCCTCAGTTCCAGCGCGCGGCATTGTAGAGCAGGGCCGCCTTGGCCTCGTTCTTGCCGATCTCCGCCGCACCCAGCGGGTCGGCCTTGAAGTTGCCGAGCGCCGCGACCGCCGAGGTCGGCGCAACGCCCTTGGCCGCGGGATACTCATTATTGCCATTGGCGAGGTAGCGCTGGGCACTGTCGGAGCTGAGATATTCGAGAAATTTGATGGCATTCGCGCGGTTGGGCGCGGACGTGACCACCCCTGCCCCGCTCATGTTGACATGGGTTCCGGTTGTCGCCTGATTCGGAAAGATGATCCCGACCGCGTCCAGCACCTTGCGCTTTTCCGGCGTATCGAAGCGCGCGAGGTAATAGGTGTTGACCAGCGAGATGTCACACTCGCCTGCCGCGACCGCCTCGATATTCGACACGTCGTTGCCCTGCGGCGGGCGCGCGAAGTTGGCGACCACGCCCTTGGCCCAGGCGCCCGCCTTCTCCGGCCCATCATGCGCGATCATGCTGGAAAGCAGCGCGATGTTATAGACGCTTGAGGAGGAACGCATGCAGATGCGGCCCTTGAGCGCGGGGTCGGCAAGATCCTCGTAGGTGTCGAGGCCTTCGGGCTTCCCGCTGGCCTTGTTGTAAATGATGATCCGCGCGCGGGTCGACAGGGCGAACCAGCGCTTGGCCGGATCGCGCAGATTGGCGGGGATGCGCTCTTCAAGGATCGTGGATTCGACTGGAGAGAGAATCCCCGCTTCCTCGGCCCGCCACAACCGCCCGGCATCAACGGTAACAAGGATATCGGCCGGGCTAAACTCGCCTTCGGATTGAATCCGTTCAATCAGCGCATCGGCATCAGCTTCGATCCGGTTGACCTTGATCCCGGTCTGTTTGGTGAAATCGTCGTACAATGCCAGATCAGTGTCGTAGTGGCGCGAGGAATACAGGTTTACCTCGCCGGTGATCGGCACCGCAGCGCTGCCCGTATCGGCGGTTTCGGAGCAGCCCGTCAAAACGGCGCAGGCAAAGGCGGCGATGAGGAACGTCTTCATGGTCCGGGGAATCCTATTGCAAGTTGCGAATGACTTGCAATATAAATTGGCCGCTAGCAAGGCCTAACTGCGGGCAAACGCCCTGACGCTGCCGGGCTGCGGCACCACGCGGTATGGCTGTTCGGCGCTGACCGATGCGGTGGTTTCGACCACTATCTGCGCCCCGCCCACGCCTGCTAGCAGCACGCGGGTGACAGCGCCCATCGGGTGAATATCGCGCACCGTGCAGCCTGCCGCATCTGCGACAAGTTCCAGCCGGTCAGCCTGCACCAGCAGATCGAGCGCAGGCGCATCGGGCACCGCGCCAGCCGCGCAAGATAGCGGCCACAGCCCGAACGCCGTTGCCGCGCCGCCGCCCGCGCGCACCGCGCCAATCACCTGCGCCCCGCTGAAAATCGCGCCGACCGCTGCGGTCTGCGGCGCGTGGTGGAGATCGTGCGGGGTGCCGAACTGCACGATCCGCCCGGCCTCCATCACCGCGATCCGGTCGGCGATGTCGAGCGCTTCGGCCGGATCATGCGTCACCAGCACCACGGTGGCCCCGGCCTCGCGCAGCAGGATGCGGCAATCGCGGCGCAGCTTGCGCCGCAGCACAATGTCAACGGCGGCAAAGGGTTCGTCCATCAGCAGCACGCGCGGCTGCGGCGCCATCGCGCGGGCGAGCGCGGCGCGTTGTTGCTGCCCGCCCGAAAGCTCGTGGGGAAAACGCGCGCCCATGCCCGCCAGCCCGACCTTGGCGAGCCATGCTTCCGCCTCGCCGCGCCGGGACTTGGGCAGGCCAAACCCGGCATTGGCGGCCAAGGTCAGATGCGGAAACAGCGCGCCTTCCTGAAACACCAGCCCTACCGGGCGCGCTTCGGGCGGGGGGCTGCGGCGCGCATCGGCCAGCACCTGCCCGCCCAACGCAATGCTGCCCTGCTGCACCCGCAACATGCCCGCCGCCAGCCCAAGCAGTGTTGACTTACCGCAACCCGACGCGCCAAGCAGACAGGTGATCTCTCCCGTCGGCGCGGTGAAACTAACGTCCTCCAGCGCCCGCACCTGACCGTAAGCATGGGCAATATGTCGAAATTCAAGGCTCAATGGCTGATCCTGCCCTTGGGGCGAGAAGGTTGCACGGGGAATGCCCGGTGACCCGCCTTAGGCAATTTGCAGGGGCGCGCGCAAGCGGCGGCGGGTGGAACATTGCTGCGCTCGCGATTGCGGCGCTGGCAGGGATGCCGATTGCGGCGATCGCGTGGTCGGCGGTGGCTGGCGGCGGGATTGGCAGCAGCGAAACACTCGCCGAGCTGGCCGCTACGGTGCTGCCGAGCTACATCGCCAACACTGCGCTGCTGATGCTGCTGGCAGGCGGGTTCGCCGCGATCACCGGTACGGGCTGCGCGTGGCTGGTGGCGGCCTGCGACTTTCCCGGCCGCCGGGTGCTGGGCTGGGCATTGGTGCTGCCGCTGGCGGTGCCCGCCTATATCGCGGCCTATATCTATGCCGATCTGCTCGATTTTGCCGGGCCGGTGCAATCCGCTTTGCGCAGCCTGACCGGGTGGGGGCCGGGGGATTATACCGTGCCCGATATTCGGTCATTGAGCGGCGGGGCATTTGTGCTCGGCATCGTGCTGTATCCTTACGTCTACCTGCTCGCGCGCACCGCGTTTGCCACCACCAGCGCAGTGCAGTTTCGCGCAGCCCGCAGCCTTGGCGCTGCACCCGCCGCCGCGTTCTGGCGCATTGCCCTGCCCGCCGCGCGCCCGGCGATTGCGGGCGGGCTGGCACTGGTGCTGATGGAGGTGCTCGCAGATTTCGGCGTGGCCGAGTACTTTGCGATACCGACCTTCAGCACCGGCATTTTCCGCAGTTGGCTGGCGATGGGGGACAAACCGGCGGCGCTAAAGCTGGCGGCGGTGATGCTGGTGTTCGTCATCGCGCTCGTGGCGCTGGAAGCCGCGACCCGGCGCGGCCGGACTGACAGCCCCGATGGGCTGGCCGCGCGCAGCACGGGTGAGCCCTTGGTGGCTTTATCGCGGTTGGCAAAGGCGCTCGCGTTCCTCGCCTGCCTTGCCCCGGTGCTGCTGGGGTTCATCCTGCCAGCCGGGTACCTCGGCGTGTTGGCGCTATCCGATGCCGCGCGGGCGGCGGCGGGCGATCTTGCCACCTATGCGCAAGACAGCCTGTGGCTGGGGCTGGCGACGGCGAGCCTGTGTGTAGCAGCCGCGCTGCTGCTGGCGTTTGCCCGCGCGCGGTCTGCATCACGCATCACCGCCAGTGCGATCAGGCTGGCGACGCTGGGCTACGCGCTGCCCGGCGCATTGCTCGCGGTCGGCCTGCTCGCGCCCGTGGGAGTGTTCGATCAGACCATCACCCGGTTTGCGCGTGACAGCCTGGGCTGGGGCGGCGGGTTGGTGCTAACCGGGACCAGCGCGATCCTGATCTATGCCCTGTCGGTGCGGTTCCTGACCGTGGCTTACAACACGGTCAGTGGCGGGTTTGCGCGTATTCCGCCCCGGCTTGATGTCGCCGCACGCAGCCTTGGCGCAGGCCCGTCGCGGGTGCTGGCGCAGATCTATGCCCCGCTGCTTGCACCCAGCCTGTTGGGCGCGGCGGCGCTGGTGTTCATCGACACCTTGCGCGAATTGCCCGCCACGCTGATCCTGCGTCCGTTCAACCTCGAAACGCTGGCCACTCGCACCTACCGGCTCGCCAGCGATGAACGGCTGGTCGAAGCGTCGATCCCGGCATTGATCCTGCTCGCCGCCGGGCTGTTGCCGGTGCTGCTGCTCAACCGGTTGGGTAAGCGATAGGGCGCCCTGCCCTGCATCCGTTCGTGCCAGGCGAACAGTGTGCTGGAAAACTGTCCACTTTGCCTGTCACTTGGGCTTGTTCATCGCCGATGAACCGTCCACATAGTGCGGCCTATGGCACGCTTCCCTTTTTCCGCAATCGTCGGTCAGGACGAGATGAAACTGGCCCTGCTGATTGCGGCGGTCGATCCTAGCATTGGCGGGGTGATGGTGTTTGGCGACCGGGGGACGGGCAAATCCACCGCTGCGCGCGCGCTGGCGGGCCTGCTTCCGCCGATCATGGCGGCCAAGGGCTGCCCCTATGGCGCATCAAAGGACGATCAGGCGCGCTATCCCGGCGTGTGCGGCGCGGGCGCGATGGCCAAGCGTGCGGTTCCGTTTATCGACCTGCCGCTGGGCGCGACCGAAGACCGGGTGATCGGCAGCCTCGATCTGGAACGCGCGCTGCGTTCGGGCGAAAAAGCGTTTGAGCCCGGCCTGCTGGCCAAAGCGCACCGGGGGTTTCTGTATATCGACGAGATCAACCTGCTCGAAGACCATCTGGTTGATCTGCTGCTCGATGTGGCGGCATCGGGCGAAAACGTGGTTGAGCGCGAAGGGCTGTCGGTGCGCCACCCGGCCAAATTCGTGCTGATCGGCAGCGGCAACCCCGAAGAGGGCGAGCTGCGCCCGCAATTGCTCGACCGGTTTGGGCTGTCCGTGGAAGTGCGCAGCCCCCAAGATATCGAAGTCCGCATCGAAATCATGCGGCTGGTCGCCGCGAATGAGCGCGATCCCGAAGGTTTTGCCGAACGCTGGGCGGGCGAAGACGCCAAGATTCTCAAGCGCGTGGCCAAGGGCAAAGCGCGGCTTGCCAAACTCGAAACGGGCGAAGATGTGCTGCGCGATGCCGCCGAATTGTGCATGGCGGTCGGCGCTGACGGGCTGCGCGGCGAGCTCACGCTGATGCGTGCCGCGCGGGCGCTGGCAGCGCTGGAGGGCGCGAAAAAGGTTACGCGCAAGCATCTGATCGCGATTGCGCCATCGGCCCTGCGCCACCGGCTGCGGCGCGATGTGCTGGATGAAACTGGATCGACCGTGCGGATCACCCGCGCGATTGGCGAATTGTTCGGATGATTGCAGACGCCGTTGCCGATCCGCACACTGACCCGCTGGCCGATGCAGTGCTGGCCGCGCGGTTGTTCATCCTTGCCCCGCGCACATTTGGCGGCATGAGCTTACGCGGCAGCAGCCCGGCGCGCGATGCTTTGGTGGCGGCGCTCGGCGCGGGCATGG
Source organism: Sphingomonadales bacterium (assembly GCA_038224685.1). Classification (GTDB taxonomy): domain Bacteria; phylum Pseudomonadota; class Alphaproteobacteria; order Sphingomonadales; family Sphingomonadaceae; genus Erythrobacter. The sequence continues at coordinate 8,950 of JBBRFG010000063.1, read as the reverse complement.
CGCTGCGGCGGATGCCCGGCCATGTCGATGATGAACGATTGTTAGGCGGGATTGATCTGGCTGCCAGCCTGTCTGCCGGACGCCCAATCCGCCAGACCGGGCTGATCGAAGAAGCCGCTGGCGGCGCGTTGATCGCCGGGATGGCCGAACGGATCGACACCAGCATCGCTGGGCGGCTGGTGCAGGCAATGGATGAACGCAAGGCCGCGCTGGTGCTGCTTGATGACGCAACCGAGCCTGACGAAGCGCCGCCGGTCAGCCTGACAGAGCGGATCGCGTTTGCCTGCGATCTTGCCGCATCGCGCGAGTGGCGCGCAATGGAGTTGGCTCCTGCGGCGGGATCGCTCGCAGATGTTGCCGCGTTGGACGACGGCGCCCTGCGTGCGCTCGCCCAGACGGCTGATGCGCTGGGGGTGGATAGCTTGCGGGCGCTGATTTTTGCAGGGGAGGCCGCGCGCGCGCTGGCGGCGCTGGCGGGGCGCAATGCGGCAAACAAGACTGATTTGATCAATGCGGTGCGGCTGGTGTTGGCCCCGCGCGCGACCCGCCTGCCGCCGCAGGAAGCCGACGCTCCGCCCGAAGACACGCAGCCCCCGCCGCCCGATGGTGAACGCGACGATCAGTCCGACAGCGATCAGCAGCAGCAGCAAGAACCCGACCTGTCCGATCTGCTGGTCGAAGCGGCCAAGGCTGCGATCCCAGCCGATCTGCTCGCGCAGTTGGCGCAAGGCAAAGCGCCGCGCCGCCGGGGTGCGAGCGCCGGATCAGGCCAGAAACGCAAATCGGCATTGCGCGGTAAGCCCTTGGGCGCGCGGCCCGGATTGCCGCGCGGCGGGGCCAAGCTGGCGCTGATCGACAGCCTGCGCGCCGCCGTGCCGTGGCAAGCCGTGCGCCGTAAGGAATTGGGCCGCGAAATCGGCTCAGGCAACGACACCCCGATCCTGATGCGCAAAGAAGACCTGCGCATCCGCCGGTTTGAAGAACGCGCCGCGCGGGTCACGATCTTTGCGGTCGACGCCTCTGGCTCTGCCGCCGCCGCGCGGCTGGCCGAGGCGAAGGGCGCAGTCGAACTGATGCTCGCGCAGGCTTACGTCACCCGCAGCGAAGTGGCGTTGGTGGCGTTTCGCGGGACAAGTGCCGAATTGCTGCTGCCCCCCACCCGGTCATTGACCCGCGCGCGGCGCGCATTGTCGGAATTGCCCGGCGGCGGCGGCACCCCGCTCGCACTGGGGCTGAATGCAGCGCGCGAAGTGGCCGAGGCGGTGATCGCACGCGGGCGCAGCGCAGCGCTCGTAATCCTCACCGATGGGCGCGCTAACATTGCCGCCGATGGCGCGCCGGGCCGCCCGCAGGCAAAAGCCGATGCCGAATCCGCCGCGCGCGCCATTGCGGTGCGCCAAATCGACGCGCTTGTGGTAGATATCTCCGCCCGCCCCGGCCCCGAAGGCGCAGAATTGGCCGCCGCGATGGGTGGACGCTTCCTCGCCCTGCCGCGCGCCGATGCCCGGCTGCTGCAACAAGCGATCAACGCCGTCCAGCCGCTGGGCAGGGCCGCATGAGCAATCTGGACTGGAACCGCGAAGGCCTGATCTGGCCGCACCGCGACGCCAGCGAGTTCATCGCGGTGGGCCGCGCGCGCTGGCACGTGCAGCGGATGGGGCCGAAGACCAAGCGCACGGGCGCGCCGCTGCTGCTGCTGCACGGCACCGGCGCATCGGTGCATTCGTGGCGCGATCTGATGCCGCTGCTCGCGCAGACCCGCGATGTGATCGCGATTGATTTGCCGCGCCATGCCTTCACCACCGGGCACAGCGCCTATACCATGAGCCTGCCCGCGATGGCGGGCGAAGTGGCTGGGTTGATGAAGCAGCTCAAGGTTATGCCATCAGCGATCATCGGCCATTCGGCCGGCGCGGCGTTGGCGTTACAATTCGGGCTGAGCCACGGCTTTACCGGGCCGGTAGTCGGCCTGAGTTCAGCGCTGCGCCCGTTCCCCGGCCCGTTCGCGCAGATCTTTCCGGCGGTGGCGAAAGCATTGTTCATCAACCCATTTGTGCCGCGCATCTTTGCTGGGACAGTCGATCTTGTAGGCGGGGCTGAGCGGTTCCTGTGGCGCTCCACCCAGTCGCGGATCGATGCCGAGGGGCTGGCATGTTACCGCACGCTGCTCAAACACCCCGGCCACGCGGGCGGCGCGCTGGCGATGATGGCGAACTGGGACTTGCCGGGCCTGCGCGAGCGGATAGGCAGCGTGGCGAACCCGGTGCTGATGGTGCACGGCGACAGCGATCCCGCGATCCCGCTGGCGTGGGCGCGCGAGGCGCAGGGCTGGATACCGGGTGCGCGGCTGGAGGTACTGGCAGGCCTAGGCCACCTCGCCCACGAAGAAGCGCCGGACAAAGTCGCCGCGCTGATTTCAGGATTTCTTGCCGAGCGGTTATAACCCGTTCGTTGGATTACGGAGACCCCGCATGGGCAATATGGGCTGGATTGAAATCGCGCTGTTCTACGGCTTCGCCATCGGGTTTGGCGTGTGGCAATTCTGGAAAACCGGCCGCCTGCTGGACCGCACCCGCTCGGAAAAGGCGGCGAAGGAAGCGGCTGAGAAGGATGGCAGTCCGCCCGCTGCCTAGAGCGCGCCGGGCGGTTGGATGTCTGCTTGCGGCAATGGCAGGAAAAAACTGCCGTTCTGGAAGCGGCCCGAACCGAGACATTGAACCTTCCTGCCGACTGATGCTATTGCTTTAGCCTCCGAATCTGTCCAAATCGCTTGTCGAAGCTTGGTCGGAGTCATGTTGATGCGGAAGAATTGTTCAGTCATTTTGGTTGTACTAGCCTACATTTCCGCGGGCGGCAGTGCCGCACTAGCTCAGAGCGCTGCACCGCTGCCTCCTGTTTCCGGTAGTCCCGCAGCGACCAGCGAAGCTAGTCTCAACCTTCAGGATTTCGACTTCGTTGTCGAAAGTATTCGCCGCAATTATGCCGGTTGGGATAACAAGGTCACTGACCGAACCCAACCCGCGCTCGACCAGCTCACCGCCCGTCTGCGGGTTGCGGCGAAAGATGCCACGCCGCAAGAACTCACTGCGATCCTGCGCGAGTGGATCAAGTTCTTTGACGATGGCCATGTGGGGGTCAGCGCTAATGCCGCCGCTGGATCGCCGTCCTCGCCCGCCACCACCCCTTCGCTCGGCTGGACCGAAGCGAGCGTGCGGTCTGAACTTGCTGCGCGCGGTGCGGCCCGCGACCCGCTTGAAGGCATCTGGCAGATTGACGGTGACCGGTACCGCCTCGGAATCCAACCCACGCCGGGTAAACCGGGCGCGTTCGCTGCGGTTGTCTTGACGACGACTGCGGAGGGTTGGAGCCCCGGCGAGATCAAGGCCGAGCTGACGCGCAAGGCAGATGGCGGGCTCGATATCCTCTACCGCGCAGGCGACCACGGAGAACACGAGACGGCGGGCAGCCTGTTACTGGACGGCGCGGTGCTGAGCCTGACGGATTGGGGCAACTGGGTGCGCGAATTGCCGGCGATCCCGAATCCGGGGCTGGTCGAGCGCGCCTTTCCATCCGACATGATGTTCATGAAACCGCTGTCACCTAGCACCCTGTGGCTGCGTATTCCCGATTTCGGCGACAGCCGCGCCAAGCCGCTCAAGGACATTCTGGATGCCAATGCGGCAGCGCTGGCGTCCACCCCGAACCTCGTGATCGACCTGCGCAACAACGGCGGCGGGTCGGACTTCGTGTATGGCCCACTCACCCCGCTGCTCTATTCGCGCCCCATCTATTCGATCGGTGCCGAGATGCGCGCGAGCGAGGATAACGTCGCCTTGCGCAAGGTTATCGCCGAAGAAATCCGCGCCCAAGCGCCGGAGGATGCACAGCAGCTCGACGGACAGAACGAGCGCATGGTTGCGGCGCTCGGCACCTATGTGCCCGGAGACGACCAGATTTTCTATATCGAGCGGCTCGATACCGTGCTGCCATTTCCGAAGCGCGTGGCAGTGCTGGTCGACAATGCTGCCAGCACCGGCGAGCAGTTCCTGCTCGAAGCACGCCAAAGCCGAAAGGTGACGCTATTCGGCAAGGAAAATTCTGCAGGGGTGCTCGACTTCGCTAATGTCGTTGGAATGCCGACGCCGTCTGGGCGCTATCAGGTGTTTTGGGCCACCTCGCGCTCGATGCGGCTGCCGGGCGATCCGGTCGACCCAGATGGAATCGCACCGGATATCCGAATCCCCGCCGATGAAGCCGACCCCGTCGCCTATGCGCAGCGGTGGCTGGAACGCCAAGTCGACTAAGCGGGTCGTGATTACCGGCCCGAAGTCTGTTCTCGAACATGGCGTGGCGAGAGGGTTTCCCCGCTTGGAAGGGAGTGTTCCCATCTTTGACCAGCGATGGTGCCCTCGGGCGGAGTAAGCTCGGACCAAAACAGGGACTCGAACCTTGCTCAACAAGAGGACTTAAATAGCCTAGTCCGCGCTCTGGACCAATGGAACGCAAAGCAAAGCGATTGCGAGTCCTGTTCGTAGAAATATATTCACGCCGTGCCAGAAACCTGCGCTACAATGTTTGCCTAGGCGGTGTGGATAATGTGTGCGTCAGCAAATGACTGGATATTCAATTTATATGTGTGGCAATCCCAGCTAGCGTTGGCATCGTTCAGCTTATTGCATCGCAGCCCGCAATCGTGAGATCCAACGCGATGAACAAGACTCTCTCCAGAATGTCGATCAATCTGGCCCGCGTTGTAGGGCTTGCCCTGATGCTCATTATTGCTGCCCCGTCATCAGGATTGGCCCAAGGGGTCGGTTCGAACGAGACTTGGGGAGCCATTCTTGCTGAGGATGCTCGCGCTTTCCATGATCTGATCGAGAAGGATCATCCCGGCGCTGTAGATTCGGAAAATCCGGAGTTTCGACGGACGATGTCTGAAGGGCTTTCCATTGCGCTGGAAAGGGCAACAAGGGTGCATGATTTCGGCGGATACTACTGGGCCATGCAAGCTTACGCCGCGTCTTTCGACGATGCACATCTCACCGTCAGAAGCACACCGACGGTGCCCCAGCTTTCTTGGTCTTGGCCGGGCTTCCTAACCGCTTATCAAGGCACACGTCAGGTCATCGTGACACGTGATGAAAACGATGGTTATGCCCCTCCGATCGGAGCTGAACTCGTAGCGTGCGATCGCACCCCATCGGATGATTTGGCGGCGGAGAGGGTCGGCGCGTTTTTCGGACGATGGGAAATGCAGAGCCAGCAAACGAAGCTTGGCGGGCAGGTGTTTTTAGATGCTGGGAACCCGTGGGTAGAGCGCCCTGCCGTTTGTCGCTTCGCGGTCGGAAACAAAGTTCAAGAGCACACGCTGGTCTGGCGCAACTTATCGTCGGAAGAGGCAGCGCTTCGCTTGGCCGCGACGCGGCTTCAGGGAGAACACAAGTTTTCATTCGCCCCTATTTCAGGCGGTTATTGGATCTCAATGCCGTCTTTCAGTGGTGCTCCGTCCAGTGATGACGCGCTTGCGTTGACGCGATTGATTGAAGAAGCAAAAGCGGCGCAGCTCGCTCTTCGGGCAGCCGACCTCATCGTGCTGGATCTTCGGGGGAACGATGGCGGCTCGTCGTCATGGGGAAGGGAACTTGCTGACATTTTGTGGGGCCCGGATTGGATGTCGGCATATGCTCCCCCTTCCCCTCGCTCGATTGATTGGCGTGCGTCGCAAGGCAACATCGACGCGTTGAACGCGTATGCATCGGAATACCGCGCTGGCGGGGATGTCGAGGGCGCGGATTATTTCTCGGAGATATCGGGCAACCTTGAGCGCGCGCGCCAAGCGAACGAGCCCTATTGGGTTCAGGCGATCGATTCTACGCGAAGTGGGACCGCGCCCGACAAAAGCCCTTTGGCCGGACGGGTGGTGGTGGTTACGGACAGTTCTTGTTTCTCAGCTTGCCTTGACACCGTCGACAGGTGGAAGGCAGCCGGTGCGATCCAGGTCGGGACCGTCACTGGAGCAGACACGGTCTATATCGAAAACCGATCGGGAGCTCTCGCCAGCATTTTCATGGTCGCCAATCTTTCGATGAAAGTCTATCGGGGCCGCTTTCGCGGAAACAACGTGCCCCAGGTTCCAGACCAGATTTTCAACGGTCACATGTCTGATGATGCAGCGTTGCTATCCTGGATCCGAACAATTCCCTAAAGTAAGACGGCGCCGAGGAGCGGAATTCCCAAATCACCGCCTGACGGAACGATGACCGGCACCTAACCCGCCCCATTTGGCGCGGCATGTTCAACCGGGCACCGCGTTGGCCGTCGCAACTGCCGGATCAGCCGTTCCATGCACCAGCAGCACTGGCGGCTTCGGGAATTCTGAGTGCGCAAGCCCTGTCGTTCCGGTGAGCATCCCCGAACCCCAAACAAACCCTCCGGTGAATAAGACGGGTTAGAGCGCGCCGGGCGGTTGGATGTCTGCTTGCGGCAATGGCAGGAAAAAAGCTGCCGTTCGGGAAGCGACCCCGAAGCGGCCATTCCCCCTTTCCGTCACCCCGGACTTGCCCGCCCCGGCGCAGGCCGGGGAGGGCAAGTCCGGGGCGACGATTGAGGGTACGGCAGAAAACCACCCATTGGCAGTCATGCGACGTGCTCTGGCGGAACCTTGAAACCGGACCGGCAGCTTTCGCACCAATTTTTTCTAAAAGCGGAAGTGCAGCAATCGACCCCAATTCCGCCGTTCGATTTGACCGCGATCCACATTGAAAGCGGACGCAATTCCGCATGGCGCTAATCAAATGCTTCGGGTAGCGAAGGCCATGCGCGTTTTACTGACAGGGTCATCAGGCTGGTTAGGCAGGTTTCTTGCACCGGCATTGCAAGCTGCTGGGCATCAGGTAATCGGTATCGATGTTGCGGCAGGTGAACACACACAGGTCGTCGGATCGGTTGCCAACTCCGAATTGGTCAAGCGCATCTTTTCGGAATTTGAAATTGAGGCTGTGATCCACGCCGGGGCCCTGCACAAGCCCGATATTGTGCGGCAGACGACACAGGCGTTTATCGACGTTAATCTGACCGGGACATTGAACCTCCTCACGTCGGCCATCGAGTCCGGCGTCGACAGGTTTGTCTTCACTTCGACGACTTCGTTGATGATTTCGCAAGCCATCCGTAACGAACAAGGGACAGCTGCGGTTTGGCTCGACGAGCGAAGCGGTCCTCTTGAGCCACGCAACATATATGGCGTGACAAAACTTGCCGCCGAAGGATTGTGTCGCGACGCGTTCCTAAATCATGGCCTGCCCTGTGTCGTCTTGCGCACCTCGCGCTTTTTTCCGGAAGATGACGATACGCAGAGCGTTCTGAGCGGCGAAAACCTTAAGGCGAATGAGCTACTGTATCGACGAACAACGGTCGAAGACGTTGCAAGAGCACATATTCTCGCGCTCGAACGCGCGCCGCAGATTGGCTTCGACATTTTCATTATCTCAGCGCCGACGCCCTTTACGCGGAAGGATGTGGTCAATCTGAAGCGGGATGCCGCTTCGGTGGTTGAGAGATGCTTCCCAGGCGCTTCTTCCCTTTATGCGTCTAGAGGCTGGACTTTGCCGACGACGATAGGACGGATCTATGACCCATCTCGCGCCGAGCAGGCTCTTGGCTTTCGTGCAGGCACCGACTTTGCCGCTGTGCTTGACGCCTTAAAGCAGGGCCATGAACTTCCATTTGCGCACGACTCTACCTATTTGCCGCCGCATGCCGATCTCAGCTTTGCGACAACCGGATACCTTGAATATCGCTCAATAGCTGACATTCGCCTTTCCACGCACGAACGGTCATGAGCGGCGACCCGGCGCGATCCCAAAAGCGGCGTGGCAGCTTTGCCTCGCCTCTGGAAAAATCCTGCCATTCAGCAATCGACCCCCGAACTGCCATTCCGATAGCCGTTGACTTCAGCAGTGCCATCTTCTGATATGCTGCGATTGAGGCTCAGGTGTGCCTCTAGTATTCGAAGGAGGCGTGCGTTCGATGGTTTTGCAAGAAGCAATGCGACGTGGCATTGTTTGCCCGGTCATATTCTCAGCTTTTCTCCTTTCCTGCGGCCCTGAAATCAGCGAGTCAGACCTGATCTGCGAGGAGACCGGCAAGGTTGTTAGTGATCGAGAGCACATCATCAGCGCCCTTGATCGTCATTTCGAAGCTGATGAAATCTTGCGCAGGGAATTCCCGGCAGGGACCGAACCGGGCCGCTATTCCCGACGCAGCTATGGCGCGACTGCCAAGCAGAATGCCGAAGCTCAGGCGAAGAACATCGATGATGATGCAGAGGCGGAGCAAGAGGCGGAGAACACCGAGGACGCTGCTAAGCCGCCGTTCGTGCCCGCTCACTTTCGATCCTTCAAGGCGCGCGCTCAGCGCGAGGAACCGACCGCGAGCAAGATGCAGATCATTACGGCATATATGACACAGTATCCACAGTGTTGCCGCGCGTTGAGTCCGCGCTGGCTTCGGGAAGGCGGTTGGCCGGGGAACCTCAAATATGCTCCCGCCAGCCAATCCGGAGTGCCCGACCGTTGGATCAAGGACGTGTGGGTCATCGATGACGATATCGAAAATGCGGGTCGGATCTGGTGGAATGAGGGCACCTACAGCATCGGCCAGCTAGGCCTTGATCCGGATCTCAAGAGCTTCCTATTTGACGAAATATTTCAAAGGGGTGACACTGCATCGATGCAATGCGGTGAATCTTTTTATGTCAATCGCTGATAAAATCAGGAGAGGGCCAGATTAGACGGCAGCTTCCCACCCATGTGTGGACGGCTCTCCGTTGGCAAGGGTATTTCTGCACTGCGCTGGCTGGTCGTGGCGCCCATGTGTCCGGCCTGTATGCGCGGCTTTGCATGGCCGCTGGCCCTGATGCCATTTGCGCGGTTCAGGTCCCTATCACTTC
>JBBRFG010000062.1:0-14445 GCA_038224685.1 Sphingomonadales bacterium | reverse complement strand
CTGCCCCTGCTTGGTTTGGCGAGCAGCCCGGTTAGCAACTTGGTGGTCATGTCGACAGGCACTCAATCGTTGGATCAGGGCCGCTTGGACAGTCCACGCGGATTGTTCAACTTTAATATCCGCCGGTCACAAACCCGATTTTTTTCGGCCGCGACGGTCGGTTTTGCAGACGCGCCGAAGCGAGCGCGTGCGGTGATTTTGGGGCTCGGAAGCGCTGTGGGAGCCGCCGTGTGCTTGGAGCGCCCGCGATTGCTGGCGCTGCTGCGAGGATCGCGTAGGCGCGGGGCGCAATGTTGGAATGCGGCCGAAACCGCGCCCGCAATGCCCGCTACTCCAGCCCCAGCGCCGTCAGGTTCATTGTCGCTGCGTTGAAACTTGCTTCGGCCAGTCGCCCTGACAGATCGGCGCGGATTGCGCCAATCTGGGCGTTGGCGGCAGTTTCTTCGCGGACGTTGACGAGGAAAAAATCGCCCGCGCCCAGCCGGAACCGGGTGCGTTCGGCCTGCACCATCCGGTTCGCCTGCGTCACTTCGGCATCGGCTAAGTCGCCCAGTTTCAGCGCTGCGGTGAGGTTGGCGAGGATGTTGGCGACATCGGTGGTGATCTGATCGGCAATCCGGCGTTGGCGCAGTTCGGTTTCGCGCAGTTCCGCCTCGGCGCGCTGCACCGCTCCGCGCGCGGCGCGGCGTTGCAGCGGCACGGTAAAGGTCACGCCGACAATGGTGTCGGTCGAATCAAACGTCGGCCCACCATCGCCCACCGCGCCAAAATCGCGCGACAATTCCACGCTGGCATCCAGCGATGGTTGCAGATCATTGCGTTTCAGTTCGACCTTGTTGGTTGCCCGTTCCAACGCAAGGCGGAATGATTGCAGTTCGGGCCGGGTGCGGGTCACCTCACTTAGCGGCACTGCCAGCAGGGTTGCGACCGGCGGGATCGGTTTCAACCGCGCCGTATCGGGCAATTGGCTGCGGGTGGGCACGATCAACTGGCCATCCGCGCCGCGCAGGTAAAAGCCAAGACTGTTGGCGGCGGTCGCAAAATTGCGCTTGGCTTCCTCCAGCAGCGCGCGGCGGCGCAGCAGGTTCTGTTCGTTTTCAGTGAGCGCAATCCGCGCCCGCGCGCCTTCGTTCACCTCGCGCGTGAGCCCGATCTGGCGCGCTTCGGCGATTTCGAGCAGTTCTTCGAACACGCGGATTTCCTCGCCCGCCGCGACCCAGCGATAATAGGCGCGCAGGGCTTCGTGCTGGACATTCATCTGCACCAACAGCACATCCAGCCGCGCCTGACTGGCAGCGAGCCGGGTGTCCTCAATCCCGAACCGGCGTTGGTCGATCCGCCGGTCGCGCAGCAGCGAAAACAGCGCGCCGATTTTGACCTCGCCCAGCTGATTGGTGTTGTTGATATTCTCGTAAATCGGAAAGCGCCCGTCAGACAGGCGGTAGCCGGCGAACACCTCGGCCCCCAGTGGGCGCAGCGGCTGGCGCGCTTCGGCGCTGGCGAACCCGCCCGAAAACGTGCCGGTCAGCCGGTCATAGGCTTCACCTTTCAGCAGCAGGTCGAACGCGCCATCGGCGGCGAGTTGATCGCTGCGCGCGGCGGCCTCGCGCTCGAACGCTTCGAGGATCGACGGAAACGTCAGCGCCGATGAGCGCAGCACGGCATCGGGCGTAAGCGGCCCGGCGGTGAGCGCAGCATCCAGCGACGGGGCAAGCGGCGCGATATCCTGCGCGCACGCGGCGACCGGGGCGAGCGCCAACAGCGCCGCTCCGCCGCACACCAGCCCCAGCCGCACAGACGCTAGCCAAGCCGCCATTGTCAGTTCGTCTGTCCCGCTACGGTCGGCGGCAATTCGGGCGGGAAATTGTTGAGCTGACGCCAGATTTCATACCCGACCGGCACGGTTTCCAGCAGCACCCATGATTGCACCGCCGCGCCGAACCGGACGTAGCGTTCTTCGGGCCAGGCGTGGAGTTCGCGCTTATCTTCGGCGATCAACACCCGGAACTGGCCGCTCTCCTGCGCTGAGTGATCGACCGAAATCACCCGCCCGCCAAACGTGCCGACCGCGACCGACGGCCAGCCGCTGAATTGCACGGCGGGCCAGCCTTCAAACTGGAGCCGGGCCTCGTCCCCCGGCTTGACCAGCGCAACATCGCGCCCGTCGATGAAAATCTCGACCACGCGTTCCGAATTGGCCGGAACAAACGTCGCCAGCACGTCGCCCGCGCTGATATAGGTCGCCGCGTCGCCCGCATTCAGGCTTTGGATAAAGCCATCGCGCGGGGCGCGCACGATCTGCACCGATTGCCGCGAAATGTTCACATCGGCGCGGTTGAGATCAGCCTGCGATGCAGCGACACGGCCCTGCATTTCAGCGACCTTGATCTGCGCCAGTTCATAATCGCGCCGCGCCGAAAGCCCGGCTTCGAACAGTTCGCGCGAACGGCGTTCATCGATTTGCGCGGTGGCCAGCGCGGATTGCGCCGCCTGCAATTGCAGGACCATCTGCCCGCGTTCGGCCTGAAGGCGTTCGATCAGTTGCGGGTCAATATCGGCAATGCGAACAATCGGATCGCCTTGTTTCACGGTGCTGCCATCGCGCACAAACCATTCCACAATCCGGCCCGGCACCAGCGCGTTGATATCCTGCCGCCGTTCATTGGGGTTGAGCGTGGTCACCACCCCGCGCCCAGACGTGGTCTGCACCCACGGGGTGAAGATCAGGAAGACAATTATGATGATGATCGCGATCAGCAGCATCACAAACACCGCGCGCATCACTCGCGGGGTCTTGATCCCTGCGAGCGTGGTGAAATGGCTCATGTCTTCCTTGCGCGTGGCCATGCCTATGCTCCCGTAGCGGGGTTGGAGCGGGCCGGGCGGGGGCCGGGGCCGGGGGCAGGGACATGCGGCGCGGTGTGGTTTACCGCTGCGCGGAAATCGTCGAAGCTGCGAAAATAGCGTTGCCGGTGCGCTTCGAGATACAGGAACAGGTCAAACCCCAGATCAACGTCACGGTTGGAGAAATAGATCACGGTCGTAAAAGTCTTGGCGCGCAATTCATTGATCGCGCGCTGCAGCGGTTCAGCATCAAGCAGATCGAACAACCGGCTCAAAACCAGAATGCGCGGCTGTTCCAGCAGTGCGTTGGCGAGCTTCAATTGCTGCAATTCGACCGCCGAAAATGGGTATCCGGTCGACGCCAGCGGGGTGTCCAGCCCCTTGTCAAAGGTCGCGATTGTGTCAGCGAGCCCCACGGTTTCCAGCGCGGCGACCATCCGTTGCGGCGCGGTTACCTTGCACGACAACGCCAGATATTCGCGGATGGTCATTTCGACGATGGTCGGCCGGTCAAGCACGTGGACATTTTTGCGCAAGTGGTGCGCTTCGATGTCTTTCACATCAATCCCGCCCATCGTCGCAATGCCGCCCTGCGGTAGCTCGTGCATCTTGAGCAGGTTTTTGAACAGGCGTTGCACCCCATGGTGGCTGGCAGCCGCCATGATGATTGCGCCGCTAGGGATTTCGAGATCGAACTGCGCGTGTTCGTTGCGTGCTTCGCCGCGCACCGCTTTCATCACGATGGTGTGGTCTGGCCCGTCGAACGGATCGGCGCCTTTGGGCTGTTCCTGTTCGACATCGTAGAACTGCGATATTTCCTCTACTGCGGCAAACAGATCGTAGAAATAGCCGAGGTAGCTGCCAAGCTGCGCCACGCCGAGGAACGCGGCTGACAGCACCAGCTCAGCCGCCACCAATTGGCCGAGCGTCAACTGGTTCTGGATTACCAGCCACCCGCCTAGCCCCAGCAACACCGCGCTGGCAGCGGCATACATAAACAGGAACGCGATGGTCTGCGAAAACAGGTGACGGAAATGGCGTTTGCGTTGGTTGATGTATGCGCGGGTGTATTCATCGGTTTTGTCGAGCGCGTAATCAATCCGGCGCTGCGATTTGAAAAACCCGTTCGATCCGCCAACCGATTGCAGCCAATTCGCGGTCTTATGCTTGGCATGGCTCAGATCAATTCCGGTGCGCAGCGCGCGGCTGCCCCAGGTCAACCAGATGACCCAGATCAGCGCGATCATCACCAACGTGAACCCGAGGAAATAGGGGTGATACAACGAGACGAGCACAAACCCGACCGCAATCTGCAACAGCACCGTGAACCCGCCGATGAACAAAATCGGGATCGCGGTCTGGACATAGATCACATCGAAATAGCGGTTGAACAGCGCGTTGGCTTTCAGGTCGCCGAAAAACGGGTTTTGAGCGTAAACCGAAATCAGCGAAATTTCGGCCACCATGCGCGCGTAAAACCGCCGCGCGAACAGTTCGAGCAGATGGACGCGCAGGGCATAGATCAGGCTGGAAATCGTCAGAATGCCGAACAAAGTTAGCGACAACACCACCAGCGGCGTGGTCAACGCGGTGTTTGCGATGGTGTTGATCAGCATCTGCACCGAAATCGGCGTCGCCAGCGAAAGCAGGCTGATCCCCACACCGTATACCGCCGCCAGCCAATAGAAATTGCCTTCGGGCCTAAGGATGTCGAAAAAGATCCTGAAGAATTTTGCCAGCGAAATCTGCGAGCCGTAATATTGGCTTTCGTCTGCCATGGCGGCCTTTCAATGCAAACCTAGTGTCACCCCGATCAGGCCCGCGCCGGAATGCACGTGCCTGCAAACCAACATGTTTCGCGCTATGACCCGCCCAATTGCCGGATTCAATGCGCATATCGCAACACCAGCTTTGGATCACTGGGTCAATCGCCCATCACGCTACCAGTTCCAGCGCCAGTTCCCCTGCAATTTCGTGCAGATAACGCTGCCACACTCACTCCGAACAATAGTGTTACACCACGCGTCCATTATTGCGCAAATCTTGCAGCAGGCTGAACCATGCGCGATGGGATGGTTCATGGGTTCCTCAAACCAAGGAAAGGCGGCGCAGTGACGCAGACGGTGCTGTTGGTGGGTGGGGGCCACGCGCATGTCGCGGTGCTGGCAGATTGGGCGCGGAACGGGGTGCCTGCCAAGGGCCGAGAGCGCGCGCGCGCTGTGCTGCTGACCCCTGCGCCAAGCTTGCGGTATTCGGGCATGGTGCCGGGTTGGATAGCCGGGCAGTATTTGCGCGATGATGGGCTTGTCGATCTGGCGGCGCTGGCGCGGCGGGCCGGGGTGGAGCTGGTGCTGGATCGCTGCACTGGCGCCGATCCCGAAGCGCGGGCGGTGCATACGGCCAGCGGCGCGGCGATCACGTTTGATATAGCATCGTTTGATACCGGCGGCGAAGGGCGCGCCGCTGCGTTGCTGGGCGATGATCCGCGGCTGATCGATGTGCGCCCGATTGGCGCGTTCGTCGACCGCTTGGACGCGCTGCCGATGCTGGGAAACGTGGTGGTGGTTGGCGGCGGGGCGGGCGGGGTTGAGCTGGCCTTTGCGATCCGCAACCGTAGGGCCGCGCCGGGACAGAATCAGGCTCAGGCTCGGGCACACGTCACTTTGGTAACCGGCAGCGGCGGGTTGCTCCCCGGCTTTGCTCCGGCGGTGCAGCGCCGCGTGGCCGCCGCCCTGGCGCGGCAGGGTATCGCGTGCCATTCGGGTAAGGCGCGGATCGCGGACGGGGCGGTTATGGCGGGCGCGGTGTCGCTTGAGCCGGTGGACGCCATCATCGCCGCTGTCGGTAGCGCCGCGCCGCAATGGGCGAGGGAGAGCGGGCTGGCGGTTGATGCGGCGGGCTTTATCGCGGTGGGCGCGGATCAGCGATCAACCTCGCACCCGCACATCTTCGCCGCCGGAGACGTGGCAGCGCGCACCGACCGGCGATTGGCCCATTCGGGTGTCCACGCGGTGTTTGCAGGCCCGGTGCTGGCCGCCAATCTGCGAAGCGTGCTGACCGGCCAGCCGCCGCGCGCCAGCTATCACCGGCGCTGGAACAATCTTTATCTGATCAACACCGGCGACGGGTCGGCGATTGCCAGCTATGGCCCGCTGGCAGCCGAGGGGGCATTCGTGCTGCGATTAAAGCACTGGATCGATCAGCGCTGGATTGCGAAATACGCCAAGCTGGCCAGCGGCGCGTAACCACTGGCGCAGGCCAGCCGAATGCCTGCGCAAGGAGACATTATGAAGAAAATTATCATCCTCGCCGCGCTTGCCGCGTTGGTGGCGGCCTATTTCATTTTTGATCTGGGCCAATACCTTACGTTGGACGGGATCAAGGCGGTTGCCGCCGATCTTGCCGCGTTTCAGCAACGCAATCCGATTGCGGTGATCGCCGGGTTCTTTGCTGCCTATGTTCTGGTCACCGCAGCATCGTTTCCCGGCGCTGCGCTGATGACGCTGGCGGCGGGCGCATTGTTTGGATTGGTCGGGGGAAGTATCCTTGTCTCGTTCGCATCAACCATCGGCGCGACGCTGGCGTTCTTGTCATCACGCTATGTGCTGCGCGACAGCATCGAAGCACGCTTTGGCGAGCGGTTGAAATCGATCAACGCCGGGCTTGAGCGCGATGGGGCGTTTTACCTGTTCAGCCTGCGGATGATCCCGGTGTTCCCGTTTTTCATGGTCAATCTGGTGATGGGCCTGACCCGTATTCGCACGATCACCTATGCGTGGGTCAGCCAGTTGGGGATGCTGCTGGGCACGATTGTCTATGTCAACGCAGGCACGCAGTTGGCGCAGATTGACAGTCTTTCGGGCATCGCATCGCCAGCGTTGCTGGCAAGTTTCGCGCTGTTGGGGATCGTTCCGTGGATTGCCAAAGGCATCATCGGCATCATCAAGCGCCGCAAGGTCTATGCCGGGTTCACGCGCCCCAAGACATTCGATCGCAATCTGGTGGTGATCGGGGCCGGGGCGGCAGGCCTCGTGTCGGCCTATATCGCCGCGCAAGTGAAGGCGAGCGTCACGCTGGTCGAAGCCAAGGACATGGGCGGCGATTGTCTCAACACCGGCTGCGTGCCGTCCAAAGCATTGATCAAAAGCGCCAAGGTCGCAGCGATGATGCGTCACGCCGACCGCTACGGCTTGACGCCTGCCGAACCGGCAGTGCCGTTCAAGGCGGTGATCGCCCGCGTGTTCGAGACAGTAAAGGCGATTGAACCGCACGATAGCGTGGAACGCTACACCGAAATGGGCGTCGACGTGGTCAAAGGCTACGCCACAATTATTGATCCGTGGACGGTTGAGATCGCCCTGGATGCCAAACACGGTGACGGCGGAACGCAGCGGCTGACCACCCGCAGCATCATCATCGCGAGCGGGGCGAAGCCGGTGGTGCCGCCGATCCCCGGCATCGAAGCCAGCGGCTATCTCACCAGCGAGACGATTTGGGATGCCTTTGCGGCAATGGACACGGCCCCTGCGCGGATCGCAGTGCTGGGCGGCGGCCCAATCGGGTGCGAATTGTCGCAGGCGCTTGCCCGGTTGGGCTCGCAGGTCACGCAGGTCGAGATGGCGGATGCCGTGCTGGGGCGCGAGGATGCCGATGTGTCAGACCTCGCCCGCAGCGTGCTCGAAGCGGACGGCGTGCGCGTGTTGACGGGGCACAAGGCGGTGCGGATCGAGGATGGCACGCTGATCGCCGAAGCAGGCGGCGCTGAGGTGCAGGTGCCATTCGATGCGTTGATCGTCGCGGTCGGCCGCCGCGCGCGGCTTTCCGGGTTCGGGCTGGAGGCGATTGGGGTGGACACCGCCAAAACCGTCACCACCGACGAATTCCTCGCCACCAAATTCCCCAACATCTTCGCCGCCGGAGACGTTGCCGGGCCGTATCAGTTCACCCACGTGGCCAGCCATCAGGCGTGGTACGCCAGCGTCAACGCGCTGTTCGGCCAATTCCGCAAGTTCAAGGCCGATTACCGCGTGATCCCGGCGGTCACCTTCCTCGATCCCGAAGTCGCGCGGGTTGGCCTGAATGAACGCGAAGCCGCAGCAGCAGGCATCGCAGTCGAAGTCACCCGGTACGACATCGACGATCTCGACCGCGCGATTGCCGAAAGCGAGACGTGCGGGTTTGTCAAAGTGCTGACCCCGGCGGGCGGCAAGGACACCGTGCTGGGCGTGACCATCGTCGCTGCCCACGCGGGCGAATTGCTGGCCGAATATGTGCTGGCGATGAAGCACGGGATCGGGCTCAACAAAATCCTTGGCACGATCCATTCCTACCCGACTATGGCCGAAGCCAACAAGTATGCGGCTGGCAATTGGAAGAAGGCACACAAGCCCGAAAGCCTGCTCAAATGGGTCGAACGCTACCACACATGGCGGCGCAGTTAGGGGATGGAACTGTTTGACCAATTGCGCGGGCTGATCGGCCTTGCCGTGCTGATCGCCCTGGCGTGGGGCTTTAGCGAAGACCGCCGCGCGCATCCGGGTTGGCGCTGGATTCTGGGTGCGCTGGCGCTGCAAGGCGTGCTGGCGGTGCTGATCGTGCGGGTGCCGTTTGTGTGGGAAGCCGTCGGGCTGGCCAACGGCGCGGTCACCGCAGTCGAGCAGGCGACGCTCAAAGGATCATCCTATATGTTCGGCTACCTCGGCGGCGCGCCGCTGCCGTTCGCGCTGCAAGACGGCACGCAGCCGCCGCTGGTGATCGCCTTCCAGATCCTGCCGCTGGTCATTGTGTTCTCGGCGTTGGCCGCGCTGCTGTGGCACTGGGGCGTGCTGCGCTGGCTGGTGAACGGATTGTCGTATCTGCTGCGCCGCAGCCTTGGCGTAAGCGGCGTGGTCGGCCTCGCGGGCGGGGCCAATATGTTTCTCGGCGTGGTCGAAAGCCCATTGGTAGTGCGCGCCTATTTTGACCGGATGAGCCGGGCCGAACTGTTCCAGGTGATGGTGCTGGCGATGGCGACGATCAGCGGTGCGATCCTGATCCTGTATGCCACCACCTTGCGCCAGACCGTGCCCGATGCGGTCGGTCACATGATCTCAGCCTCGCTGATTTCGCTGCCCGCCGCGCTGCTGATTGCGCGGCTGATGGTGCCGGGCACGCCGGACGATGCGCAAACGGCGGTGGTCAAAGATGAACCCGGTCTGCGTTACGAATCGAGCATCGATGCCATCGTCAAAGGCACAATGGACGGGATGCAGCTGTTCCTTGCGGTGATCGCGGTAATCATCGTGGTGTTCGCGCTGGTAGCGCTGGTCGATGCGGCGCTGGCGCTGCTGCCGCTCATCGATGGCGAGGCGCTCAGCCTCAAACGCCTGTTCGGCTGGCTGTTTGCGCCGTTCATGTGGTTGCTGGGGGTGCCGTGGGGCGAAGCGCAGGCAGCGGGCGGATTGATGGGCACCAAAGCGATCCTGAACGAATACGTCGCCTATCTCGAACTCGCTGCGTTGCCCGCAGGCACGTTTGGCCCGCGCAGCTTGCTGATCGTCACCTATGCGCTGTGCGGGGTGGCCAACCTTGCCAGCGTTGGCCTGCTGGTTTCGACCATCGGCACCCTATGCCCCGAACGCCGGGCCGAGGTCGCCGGGTTGGGGGTGAAAAGCTGGCTGGCAGGCAATCTGGCCAGCGCAATGACGGGGGCATGGATCGGGCTGGTGAGTTGGGGTTGACCTGGCCCTAGGTGCTTCGACAAGCGCAGTATGAGCGAGTTCTATTTTTCCCACACTTCGCTCATCCTGAGCTTGTCGAAGGATGCTGCACCACGCTAGAGCCACCCAATGCATTTTTGGGCCTACTTGCTGCGCTGTTCAGACGGTTCTTACTACGCAGGCCATACCGATCAGATTGAGGGCCGCATCGCGCTGCACAATGCCGGTCAAATCCCCGGCTACACCGCCAGCCGCCGCCCGGTTAGGCTGATGTGGTGCGACGTGTTTCCGACCCGCGACGAGGCCTTCGCGTTTGAGCGACGCATCAAAGGCTGGGGGCGGGCCAAGACAGAGGCGTTGATGGCGGGGGATTGGGACCGGGTTTCGAAACTTGCGCGCAACCGGCAGGCGGATGGGGGTTGATGTGGTGCCCGTGTCCTTCGGCAGCGAAGCTGTCGGGCAGTGACACCGGCTTAGGACGAGCGAACCTTTTCGTTGGAAATTTTAACTACCCCGCTCATCCTGAGCTTGTCGAAGGACGCAGCGGATCGATCGGGCTAAGATACGTCGACAGGCTCAGCATGAGCGGGGTCTATTCCATGTCCCCAACCGCGCTTATTTGCGAGCCAGTCGAAGGATCGAAGGCCGACTATGTTTGACGCCAAACTCCGCCCGCTGATTGATCCGCCGCTGAACCGCGCGGCGCGCATGCTGGCCAGCGTGGGCGTGACCGCCAACGGCCTCACCTTCACCGGGCTTGCGTTGGGGTTGGCAGGGGCGGGCGCGATTGCGGTGGGGCAGATCGGCTGGGGCCTCGCGCTGATCATCGCTAACCGAGTGTGCGATGGGTTGGACGGCGCGGTGGCGCGGGCGCGCTCGCCTACCGATCTTGGCGGTTATTTCGATATCGTCGCCGACTTTGCGTTTTATGTTTCGATCCCGCTGGGGTTCGGCGTGCTGTCAGCGGCGAATGCACTGCCGGCGCTGGTGCTGGTCGCCAGTTTCGTGCTGACCGGCGTCAGCTTTCTCGCCTTTGCGGTGATCGCAGCCAAGCGCGGGGACACAACCGCAGCGCACGGGCGCAAGAGCTTTTTCTATTCAACCGGCCTTGCCGAAGGGGCAGAAACGATCGCGGTGTTCATCGCCATGTGCCTGTGGCCCGCATGGTTTGGCGCGGTCGCCTATGCCTATGCCGCGCTATGCGTGCTCACGGTGTTTCAACGCAGTGCGGTGGCGGTCGCAACCTTCCGCGACTGAGCTATCAGCGCTGCCCGATCTGACCGGCTACCAATTCGCGCAGGTCAGCGATACGCGCGGCGTTTGCGCCCAGATCGCTCTGGCCCACCCGGCTGACTGACCGGAAGTTGATTTCGTTCTCGCCAATCCGGGCAACAACATCATCCTTGAACCCGAACCACGAACTTTCCGCCACGCCTTCGACCATGCCGGCGGCGGCATCAGTGCGGATATCGATAAAGCCCATTTTGCCCATCGCCGCCGCCACCGCCGCCGCCGCATCAGTGTGGCTGGCACCCGCCAATGGCAATGGTGCAAGCGTTGCATACCGGTTGGTGATGATCTGCGCGTGTGATTTGATCGCGAGTTCGGGCGGGGTGCCCTTGAACAGCTCCAATTCGCCGAGCGGGGTTTGGTAATCGCTTAAGGGATTGGCCCCAGCTTCGGTGCGCGCGGCCATCGTTGCGGCTGAGAACGCGGGCGGGTTGGCGGTGTCTGTGGAAACATCGTGGATCGGGTTGTCGCCTGCATTACCGGCTGCGGCAGCAAACATCACCAACCCGGCCCCTGGCACCAACAGGCCAATAATCGCAGCAGCCAGTAAGCCATTGCTGCGCGGTTTGGCGCGCGCGGCGATGATCAGCGATACCAGCGCGGCCAGCGCCGCGCTGCCGAGCACAATCACCCCGCCGCCAAAGGTCAGCACCACAAGCCCGGTCTGCCAGCCCCAGACACCGATTTTGGTGCCGAGCGCGGCAATGCCGAAATACAGCGGCAGGAACGCCAGCAGGGCGAGGACGAGTTTGGTATGCCAAGGGAGGTTTTTCATCTCCGTCACTCATAGCGCCCGCGCCCGGCAAGGCAATTGTTACATCATTCGGGAAACCCGACCGGGTTTGCGGGTTAGGCAAAAATGGAGGCGGGAAATGGGCGCTTCACCCTTGCCAAGCCCCGCTTTCCATGCCACAAAAACCACGTTATCTCTCGCTGATGTGCGGGATGGACAAGTTGTTCAGAGGACACATAGATATGAAGCGTAATTTCCTTATGGGTGCGGCCGCACTCGCAAGCGTCACCGTTCTTTCGGCCTGCGGCGGTGCGAAGAGCGACCAAGCGGCTGCACCGGCGGCGACTGAAACCACTGCTGCGGCTCCGGCGCCGGCCGCCGCGCCTGCTGCTGCACCGGCTGCGACGATGGAATTCGCCAGCATGACCACCGACGCCGCTGCCGGCGAAAAAGTGTTCGCGCTGTGCCGTTCGTGCCACGTGCTCGAAGACGGGGTGAACCGCGTTGGTCCGTCGCTTTACAACGTCGTTGGCCGCACTTCGGGCCAAGTCGCTGGTTACAGCTATTCCGACGCCAACAAGGCGAGCGGCGTGGTCTGGACCACCGACGTGCTGTTCAAATATCTTGAAAATCCCAAGGCTTTCATGCCCGGCACCAAGATGGCCTTTCCGGGCATCAAGGATGCGCAGGATCGTGCCAACTTGGTCGCTTATCTCGAAAGCACCAAGAAGTAAGCTATCGCCGCAAGGTGAAAAAAGGGGCGGTGTGGCAGGCCACGCCGCCCTTTTTTTATCGCGCTTTTGATCAGGCGGTTTTGATCAGGCGGCAATGCTGGCCGGGTCGGCGGCGGCGCAGTGCGCATTCACATATTCCTCGCGGGTTGGCAGGCCAGCCACGCTCCGCGCAATCAGGGCGCGTAAGCCGCAAGCGGCAAGCCAGTCTTGGCGACATCATCCTGCAATGCCCTGGCATAGGTCGAGAAACTATCCGCTGTCAGCGCCTCCAACCCTGTTGAACGATGGCGGAAAAATGCCGTCCCGCCGTGGGTATTCGTGGGTCCGGTGCGGTGCAGGTCAAGCATCATTGCGATCTGCGCGGGATCGGTGCCATCGACATGCGGCAGGCGCTGGATCGGCAACAGATCGGCGGGCGCGGTGGTGACGAGCGAATACCACGCCTGCATCTCCCACGCCCGGCCATAGGGGCCAAACCATTGATCTAGCAGCGGTGCGAGCTGTTCCAACCACGCCGCGCAAACCACAGGATCAAGCGCCGCCCGCTCACCCGGATACTGCGGAGAGATTTGTGCAAAATCTTGCAAAACTGCATTTGAAACGACCAATTCCGAACTCGCCAGCAGGCCATCAATCGCAACAAGCCGATGATTGCCCGGCCAAAATGTTGCAATCTGGGCTGCAATCACCCGCAGATCCCGGCCCTCGGGTAAATTGTGCCGCACCGATGCTTGGGAATTTGCCATGATCACAAGCCTATCAAATCCGCACTCGGTGCGATCAAAGCAGATTAACTGCCTGCGAAATCGCTATAAAAAATCAGGCCTGCGATGGTTATGCTCAAGTGGCTGTGCGTCAGACCGCGCGCGCAGCGCAGCATTATCGCTGGACGGGAAAAACTGTAGCAATCCAGCAACATTTTGCCGATTCCAAGACCGCTTCACGCCCAAATTGAAGCGTTAGGAGCGTGTGAACACATTGAATAAAAATATAAATATACCGGCATCACCAAGTTTCCACTGCAATGCAGATTGCCAATTTACCTCTGTCTCGAATTGCTGTATGAAAAAAACTGCAAAGGCGCACGGTTGATGTCGCTAGCTGGAGGGGACTGTGATGAAATTGAACGGGATCAATGTGAGCGCACGCCTGTTGTGCGGGGCGGCGACATTTCTGGCTTTGGCCGCAACTGGCGCGCCGGTGTTGGCGCAGGATGCTGATGAACCGACCACTGTAGAAGCCGAAACCGATGGCGATGCGATCATCGTCACCGGTTTTCGTCGGAGCCTGGAAACCTCGCTCGCCGTGAAGCGGAACACCGAGTTCATCGTTGACGTCATTACCTCCGACGATATCGCCGGCCTTCCTGATGTGTCGATTGCAGAAGCGCTGGCCCGTCTTCCGGGCGTCACTTCGCAACGGACCGGCGGTCAGGCCAGCGCGATCAATATCCGCGGTCTCAGTCAGGACCTTGTATCAGCCACTTTGAACGGCCGCGAACAGGTTGCCACAAGCGGCAACCGTGTGATCGAATTTGATCAATACCCGTCCGAATTGCTCAGTCAGGCGGCGGTCTACAAGACGCCAATCGCCCGGCTGATCGAGGGCGGCATTGCTGGCAAGGTCGAATTGCAGACGGCGCGGCCTTTGTCCAACCGCGAAGACCTTAGTGTCACGGTGAACCTTCGCGGCAGCTTTAATGACCGTGCGGATGAAAGTCCGGACGTTTCTTCCTACGGTTATCGAGCCTCAACGTCCGTGCAGGCCAAATTGTTGAATGATACGCTTGGGTTGGCGTTGGGCTATGCCCGGCTGTTTCAGCCGAACGTCGCAACCCGGTTTGTGCAGTTCGACTTTACACCTGCGGGTCAGAATGGTGCTCCGACGCTTGATCTCGACGGCAATGGCGTGCCCGAACGCCGCGGCTTCGGGTTCGAAGGGGTGCAGTTCGGCGGGCGCGAAACCCGCGACGCCGTGATCGGCGTTGTTCAATACGAGCCAGTCAACAATCTTCGTATCTTGGTGGACGGTTATTACTCTCGGTTCACATCAGATGTGGCCCGGCGTGGTCTGCGTGTGTTTAACCCGCAAAGCGGAGACACAATCATCACCAACCCCGTCATCGTCGACAATGCGATCGTTGGCG
>JBBRFG010000061.1:0-14635 GCA_038224685.1 Sphingomonadales bacterium | reverse complement strand
AGCACGCTGCCCGCCGCCAGCCATGCCTGTTCCGCTTCGGCCAGCGCGTCAGCGGCCTTGGCGCGCTGGCTTTGCAGCGCCTGCATTTGCGATCCGGTGCTGCCATGAACCTGAGCGCTGCGATCAAGGATTTTGCGGTCGAGCTTTGCCACTTCGCCGGTCAGCCGCGCGATTGCGGCTTCGGCCTTGGCCAGTTCGGATTGCGCGGTGCGGGCATCGGCGGCTGCACTCGCGCCGTTCGGTCCGCTGGCCTTGCTTGCGCCGCCGCCTTTGGATTTATCACCCTTGGGCTGATTGCGGCCGAGCACGAAGTCGATATAATCCTCCATGCTACCGGCATATTCGCGCGCGGTTCCGCCATCGACCAGGATCAGCCGGTCGGCGGTCAGTTCGACCATGTGGCGATCATGGCTGATCAGGATCACCGCGCCCGAATAATTATTCAACGCTTGGATCAACGCCTCACGCGCATCGACATCGAGGTGGTTGGTCGGCTCGTCGAGGATCAGCAGATGCGGTGCATCGCGGGTAATCAGCGCCAACGCCAACCGCGCGCGTTCCCCGCCCGATAGCTTGTCCACCCGCGTCTGCGCCCGCGCGCCCGAAAAGCCGAACCGGCCCAGTTGCGCGCGCACTGCGCCTTGCGCTTGGCCATTCATCGCGCGGTTCATCAGATCAAGCGGGCTGTCGTCCCCCGCCAGTTCTTCGACCTGATACTGGGTGAAGTATCCCACTTTCAGCTTGCCCGGTGCGTTCAACTCGCCCTCTGCCGGGATCAACTGCGCCGCCAGCAACCGCGCCAGCGTGGTCTTGCCATTGCCATTGCGGCCCAGCAACGCGATGCGATCATCGGCGTCAATCCGGAAATTCAGGTGTTTGAGGATCGGCGGCGCTTCGCCATATCCCACCGCTGCACGGTCAAGCGTGATCATCGGTGATCGCAGTTCAGTCGGATCGGGAAAGTCGAAGGTGAGTGAAGGGTCTTCGATAAGAGACGCAATCGGCTGCATTTTCGCCAACATCTTTGCGCGCGATTGCGCCTGTTTGGCGGTTGAGGCGCGCGCAGAGTTGCGAGCGACGTAATCCTGCAAGCGTGATCGCTGCGCATCCTGCGATGCCTTGGCCGCAGCGAGCTGCGCTGCGCGCTCGGCCCGCTGTTTTTCAAACGCATCATAGCCGCCGGTATACAGCGTCAACTGCCCGCCTTGCAGGTGCAGGATGTGATCAACCACCTTGTTCAGCAGGTCGCGTTCGTGGCTGATCACCACCAGCGTGGCGGGATAGGATTTGAGGAAATTTTCCAGCCACAATGTCGCTTCGAGATCCAGGTGGTTGGATGGTTCGTCCAGCAGCAGAATGTCGGGTTCCGAAAACAGCAACGCGCCCAGTGCGATCCGCATTTTCCACCCGCCCGAAAAGCTATCGACCGGGCGCTGCTGCATTTCTTCGTCAAAGCCCAGCCCGTTGAGGATTTTCGCCGCGCGTGCGGGTGCGCTGTAGGCGTCAATCGCCAGCAAGCGGTCATGCACGTCGCCCATTCGGTCCATATCAGTGCAGGTTTCCAGCTCCTCCAGCAAGCTGGCGCGTTCGGTCGCCGATGCCAGCACGACCTGTTCGGGCGTGGTTGTGCCGCTGGGGGCTTCCTGCGCGATATAGCCGATCCGCGCGCGCGTCGGCTTGCTGATTTCGCCGTCATCGGGCTCGATTTCGCCGATCAGCGCTTTCATCAGGGTCGATTTGCCCGCCCCATTGCGGCCGATCAGCCCGACCCGCGCGCCCACCGGCACGGTCGCGCTGGCGCGTTCAAGAATGGCCCGGCCACCAAGCCGGACTGTGACATTGTCAATCGTAAGCATGCGCGGCCCCCTAACAGCCTATTGCCGCCAGCCCAAAGGAAATCCCGCGTGGTCGTTTAAGGGCCGAAGCAGAGCGGCGGGTCGCCCGCATTCCACGGCGCGAATTTGGGCATGATGGCGGCAAACAGGGGGCAGGCGATGTGCCGCTCCAGCCACACTTGCAGCTGGGGCAGCGGCTGGCGGGCGAACCAGTCGCGGTCGATATGGGCGAACTGGCGCACAAACGGGAACAGCGCGATGTCGGTGAGCGCGCGTTGATCGCCGCATAGAAACGGCGCCGCCTCCAGCCGGGTTTCAAGCGGGCCGAGCAGCGCCAATCCTGCCGCGCGGTGATCGATCCCGTCATCCGCATAGCGCCCCGGATATTTGGCGCGGTCGAGATGGAGTTTGAATGCCCCGTCATTGGCTGCAATCAGTGCGGGATCATCGCCCGCCAGCCAGCTCTCGGGATCGTGCTTCGCCAGTGCCCAGCGCATGATCGCAAGGCTTTCGTCGATCACGGTGCCATCCGGCAAC
The DNA here is from genome assembly GCA_038224685.1 of Sphingomonadales bacterium. Taxonomy (GTDB): domain Bacteria; phylum Pseudomonadota; class Alphaproteobacteria; order Sphingomonadales; family Sphingomonadaceae; genus Erythrobacter. The sequence continues at coordinate 12,263 of JBBRFG010000061.1, read as the reverse complement.
ACCAGCACCGGCACGGTCGCTTTTGGCGACGCTTCGGCAAGCTCGGGCGGTTTGGCGGCCAGCTTCACCTCGCGCAGGTCAACCGCAACCCCGGCCGCCCACAATGCCATCCGCGCCCGGATCGCATAGGGACAACGGCGGAAGGAATAGAGGATAGGCAGCGCGCTCATGATTCGCCCAGGATCGGCAGCGGAAGCACCGCGCCGACGTGCAACGCGCCGCGCGCCTTGGCCAGCGCCTCTTGCCGCTGACGTTCAGCATAACCTGCGCGCTGCTGCGGGGTGCGTTCGTCAAAGCAGGCGGGGCAGCTTACGCCGTCGGCATAGTGGGGGTGGGCGAAGGCTGCGGCATCGAGCGGGCGGCGGCAGGCGCGGCAGAGCTGGAAGGTGCCCTGTTCCAGCCCGTGGCGCACCGTCACCCGCTCATCAAACACAAAGCATTCACCCTGCCACAGGCTTTCCGTTTCAGGCACCTGTTCAAGATACTTGAGAATTCCTCCGCGCAAGTGATAGACCTCGTCCACCCCCTCAGCGCGCAGAAAGCTGGTTGATTTTTCGCAGCGGATGCCGCCGGTGCAGAACATCGCGACCCGCTTTTTACCGCCGAGCAATTCATCGCGGTGTTCGCGGAACCACGCGGGAAAATCGCTGAAGGATGGCGTTTGCGGATCAACCGCGCCGGCAAACGTGCCAACCGCAACCTCGTAGTCGTTGCGGGTGTCGATTACGATGGTGTCGGGGTCAGCGATCAGCGCATTCCAGTCATGCGGATCGACATAGTGGCCCGCCGCCAGCGTGGGGTCCATCTCCGGCTGCCCCATGGTGACGATCTCGCGCTTCACCCGCACCTTCAAGCGGTGAAATGGCATTTCCGGTGCGGTGGAGAATTTGACCTCAAGGTCAGCGCAGCCTGGCATGGCGCGGATGTGGCAGAGCACGGATGCCAGCGCATTGGCGGTGCCCGCGATGGTGCCGTTGATGCCTTCGCGGGCGAGTAGCAGCGTGCCCTTGATGCCTGCGCTTTGGCAGGCGGCGAGCAGGGGAGCGCGCAGGGCTTCGGGATCGGGAAAGGCCGTGAACTGGTAGAGCGCGGCGACATTAGCAGTGTGATCGGCCATGTCAGAAGCCCTAACTGGCAACTAGGTTTTCCGGGCAAGGTGCCGGCGGCAAGCGTATAGCAAGCCCGTTGCGCAACACCCGGATTGGCTGACCCACCTTGCAACTCTCGTCAAGCCGCCCTTCAATCCTTGCAGTGTAGCTTCGTCCAGATTTGTCCCGCGTCCGCACCAGAGGTGTCCCACTGCCATAATCGGCAGTCACGAAAAAACCTTGGATTGTATGAACTTCTTCGATTGCACCGGACTTGGCCTGCTCGCGCCGGGCGAGGGCTAAAATGAGAATAGCGGTCAGGAACAGGATGAGGGTGTAAAACTTCCAGCCGCGCCTCATTGCATCGCCTAACGTGGGGGCGAGGATATCAGCCACGCTTCAAACCCGCATCATCCAGCCGTGCGTGTCCGCGATCCGGCCATTTTGCACACCCACCAGCCGCTCGCGCATTTTTGCGGTCAGCTGTCCGGTTCCGCCTGCGCCGATGGTGAACTCGCCGTCCGGCGACGCGACTGTGCCCACCGGGGTAACCACTGCTGCGGTGCCGCAGGCCATTGTTTCCAGCAGGGTACCGTTCTGGGCCTCGGCGCGCCATTGGTCGATGCTGTAGGATTCCTCGCGCACGTCCAGCCCTTCTTCGCGCAGCATCGCGATCAGCGAATCGCGGGTGATGCCGGGCAGGATCGTGCCGGTCAGCGGTGGGGTGATCACGCTGCCGTCAGCGCGCACGAAGAACAAGTTCATGCCGCCCAATTCCTCAACCCAGCGGTGTTCGACCGCGTCGAGGAACACCACCTGATCGCAGCCTTTGGCGATGGCTTCGGCCTGAGGCACCAACGACGCCGCATAATTGCCGCCGGTCTTGGCCGCGCCAGTGCCGCCAATGGCGGCCCGGGTATAGCCTTGTGCGACCCAGATTTTAATCGGGTTCACGCCTTTTTTGAAATAGTTGCCAGCCGCACTTATAATCACGATGAATTTGTATTGCCGCGCGGGCCGCACGCCGAGGAACGCTTCTGAGGCGAACATGAACGGGCGGATATACAGCGATCCGCCGTCAATCGGCGGCAGCCACGCGGCATCTGCCAACACCGCTTCGCGCACGGCGGCAAGAAACAGCTCTTCGGGAATCTCGGGCATCGCCATGCGCCGCGCGCTCGCGTTGAACCGCCGCGCATTGGCTTCGGGGCGGAACAGCGACAGGCCGCCATCGGCATGGGCGAAGGCTTTCATGCCTTCAAACACTTCCTGCGCATAATGCAGCACGCTGGCGGCAGGATCGAGGCTGATCGCTTGGCGCGGGCCGATGGTCGGCGTTTGCCAGCCTGCCCCCCATGGACCAATGGCGTCTGCGTCGTAGTCAATTACCACCATGTGATCGGTGAACACCGTCCCGAACCCGGGATCGGCGATCAATGCATCGCGGGTGGCAGAAGGCGTGGGCGCGGGGTGGGGCGTGCGGATGAATTGCATGGAATGCGCGTAATCCTGTGCGCGTCTGAGGGCAAGATCAGTGTTTGATACGTCGCTCGTCCTGCACCTGCCCCTCCACCGCCCTGCGGATGGCCCCCTCCCCGTGCCGCGGAGGATCATCGGCCCGCAGACCCGCCAGGCCGCCCGCAGGGGCCCCGCAGCGAAGCGGAGGGAACAGCACCGAGGACGAACGCGCGGAGGCGCGTTCGCGAAACAAAAACGAAAAGGGCAGCTCCGCACCCGAAGCAATCGGAGTGCTGGAACTGCCCTTAACATGGTCAGCGGCCGGAAGTGCCGCTCACAAAGCCTTACTCGGCAAAAGGATTACCGAATATGCTCCGTAGGGATCTTCACCGACCTCGCTACTGAACCATGAGACATCGGATCACCTCCTTTCGCGCTAATGTGCCAGACCCGCCGCATCACCGGGGGCCGAGAGCCGCGTTCGCCGCTGGCCTCGAAACACAATGTGAATCATTGGGCGCACAAGGGCAAGACTTGTATTAATCTTTTCTCGCGTCATAATTCATGCCCGCCGCCAATGACGCGCAGGCTGTTCGTCCCGGCCTCCTACAGCGGTTTGCCGCGCAGCAGGTGGATGGGGATAGGCTATGCGGCAGCCTGTGTAGAAGTCTGTGGATATTAACGTATAGAATCGGTCGGCGCTGTTCGCGTCCTCGCCTGCGCGAGGATGGGCTCGGGGCTGTGTCTTCGCCGGATCACGTCCGCGATCTGGGTGCCTGCGGGCGGGAGGTCGCCCTTGCGGGGGCCGTGCCATTCCGAACATGCGTTCCGGTGGTGGCGGCAGTTCTACCGGCAATCCTCAATCACCCGGCTGACCTCGGCCCAGGTGGGCAGGTAAAGCGGCGGCAGGCCTTCCGCTTCCACCGCAATCCGCCCTTTGCTTAGCGCCATCGCGTCGAGCAGCGGATCATTCGCGGCGATGCTGGTCTGGAGGTAAGGGTTGGTCTGTTCGGCTGGCGCGGCCTGGAACGTGCGGGTCGCGGTTTCGCTGCGCACCGTCATCATTCGCGCCGACCGACTGGTGCCCGCGCGTGCCAGATTAATGACCCCGCGCGGTCTGTCGCACGACATGACAAATTCGCTTGCGCCTTGCGCGCCGATAAATGCCGCGATCGGGCCGTTGCCGTTCACTTCATAACGCCATTGTCCCGCAGTTTGGGGCACGTCGGCCCAGCTATCGTAAACCTGGGCCTGTGGAACCGATGGCGAGCGAGGAACCGGGGCGGTGCGGGCTACCGGCGCGGGCACTGGTGTGGAGGCGGGCGTTTGCGCCGCAGGAACGCAGGCAGCAAGGGTCAGCGTGATTGCGATAGCGGGGAGAGCAGCTTTCATGGCACCGCTTTGCCCGCTAGGACTGCTGCTTGTCCATGCCTGAAACCCCGTCTCGCCCCACAAAGCCCACAAAGCGCCGTATCGATCAATTGCTGGTTGATCGCGGGCTGGCGGAAAGCCGCGCGCGGGCGCAGGCGTTGGTGATGGCGGGCCTGGTGTTTGTGGGCGAGACCAAGGTGGACAAGCCCGGCCACCAACTGCCCGAAGACGCGGTGCTCGATGTGCGCGGGCGCGATCATCCGTGGGTCAGCCGCGGCGGGATCAAGCTGGCGCACGCGATTGATCATTTCGGGCTGAACCCGGCTGGCGCGACCGCAATGGATATCGGATCGTCCACCGGCGGCTTTACCGATGTGTTGCTGACGGGCGGCGCGGCGCATGTGTTTGCGGTGGACAGCGGCACCAACCAATTGGCGTGGCGGATCCGCGAAGATGCCCGCGTCACCGTGCTCGAACAAACCAGCGCGCGCATTCTGACGGCGGCGCAGATCGACCGTGCGTGTGATTGGGTGGTGTGCGATGCCAGCTTCATCAGCCTGGCCAAGGTGCTGGAACGCCCGCTCGAATTGGCGGCGGGGCGGTGCCAGCTGGTTGCGCTGATCAAGCCGCAATTTGAAGTCGGGCGCGAAGAAGTGGGCAAGGGCGGGGTGGTGCGCGATCCGGCATTGCACGCGCGGGTGTGCGGCGAGGTGCGCGGCTGGATCGAAGGGCTGGGATGGGACGTTGCCGGGATTGTGCAAAGCCCGATCACTGGGCCGCAGGGCAATGTCGAATTTCTGATCGCCGCCCGGCGCGGCTGACCAAGGCCGGAAACGAAAAGACCGGCAGCAACCCATAGGTCACTGCCGGTCTGTTTCAGTCCGATCCCCAGCGATTTACGCCGGAGCGGGCAAGCCCAAAGGCTTACTCGGCGGGCTTCATTTCTTCCTTGGCCATCGCGTCGCCTTCTTTGACCATCGCATCAGCGCCGTCCTTGGCCATCGCGTCGCCTTCAGCGGCCATCGCGTCGCCTTCGGCGGCCATCGCATCGCCTTCAGCAGCCATTTCGGTGCCATCAGCAGCCATTTCGGCACCATCTTCGACGGCGTCGGCAGGCGCTGTTTCAGCAGCTGGCGAGCAAGCGACGGTGGTGAGGGCGAGACCGGCAACGGCGACAAGCGCAGCAAAGTTCTTCTTCATTTTCATTCCCCTGTAGAGCCGACAATCCGGCCTATAATGAGCGAAAGCGTGTAGATCGAAGTCTCCCCTGCTGTGACCACGCAATCGAATCACGGCAGGAATGTGGCAATGCCTAGCAGACACTTGCCGCACTCCCCAAACGTTTCGTGATGTTTTCGTTAAAAAGCGCGACGAATCGCGTTTCGTTGCTGGCGAACGATGGCCGGAAAGCGCTCGAGGTTTGCGCGCGGCGCAGGCTCTGGTATCGCGGCGCGGTGCCATTGTCCCGCAGAATCGCGGCACTGCCAGGCCCGCAGGAGAAGCCATGAACGTCCTCGCTTCCAAAGCGCAATTGCGCGCCAGTTTTTTGCGGTGGGCGCTGTTTATGGTGCCGCTGGTGATGGTGATCGGTTTTGCTGCGGCGCAATTGGGCGGGCCCAACACGGTGTGGTTCGCCGGGCTGACCAAGCCTGCGATCTATCCGCCGCCGATTACGTTTGGGATCGTCTGGACAATTTTGTTCGTGCTGATCGGCTGCGCGCTGGCATTGGTGGCGAGCGCCTGGGGCGCGCTTGGCCGTGAGGCTGCACTGGCGGTGTTTGCCGTGCAGTTTGTGGTCACGCAAAGCTGGACGGTAGTGTTTTTCGGAATGCAGGATATGCAGAGTGCGCTGTATGTCATTGGCGCTGCGCTGATTTTACTGCTGGTGGCACTGGCGCTGATCTGGCGGGTGCGGCGTGTGGCCGGGTTGCTGTTGCTGCCCTATCTGGCGTGGGTATGTTTTGCGGGGCTGCTGAATTACGCATTTATCGATGCCAACCCCGATGGCGGCATGAACGCTGATAGCGGCGCGCAAACCCGGATCAAATTGTAACCGGCGGCGCTCTGGACAATCCGCCCGGCAATCGCCAGATAACCGATATGCAAAGCCAAAACCCAATCATCGCCGACCTCGTCAAACTCGCCAATAGCGCCGCTGGCACAATGGCGGGCATGACCCGCGAAGCCCGCGAAAGCGCGCGGGAACGGATGCGCGAAGCATTTGGCGGGATCGACTTTGTCAGCCGCGAAGAATTCGACACGGTCAAGGCGATGGCGCAAAAAGCGCGCGAACAGGCCGACGCGCTGGAAGCGCGATTGGCGGCGCTGGAAGCCAAATCTCCCAAGAAATAAGCTGCGGCCCGCGCGCATGAACCTGCGCGCGCCCGCCATTCTGCTCGCCAGCCGCCCGCAGGGCGAAACGGGCGCGATTGCGCGCCTATTGACCGAAGAGGAAGGGCTGATCGCCGCCTATGTCGCAGGCGGGCGCGGACGGCAGATGCGCGCAGTGATGGTGCCGGGCAACCGCGTCGCGTTGGAACTCACCACCCGCGCCGCCAGCCAGTTACCGTTTGCGCGGCTGGAACTGGAACACAGCCGTGCCGCGTTGATGACCGAGCCATTGCCTGCCGCTGCGATCCAGTGGGCCTGCGGGCTGACGGCGGCTGCGCTGCCCGAACGCAATGCCTATCCGGGGCTGTATGAGGGCCTCGACGGGCTGCTCGATGCCGTGGTCCTTGCCCCTTCGGCACGCGGGTGGGTGAGCGGGCTGATCGCGTATGAAACAATGCTGCTGCGCGAACTGGGCTACGGCGGCGGGCACCCAGACAATGGCGGCGATTTCGCGAGCCAACTGGCCGCGCTTGCCGCGCTGGAGCCGTTGTTGGCGCACTACCTGCTTGCGGGGCGACGCGGCGATGTTATGGCCGCGCGAACCCAGTTGACCGAGCGGCTGGCGCGCATCGCCTGAGGGGAAATCTTCCGTGAAAATCTCAGTCCTGCCCGGTGACGGGATCGGCCCCGAAGTCACCGCCGAAGCGGTCGCCGTGCTGGAATGCCTGGCGCTGCCGGGGCTGACCCTGTTCGAAGGCGACGTTGGCGGCATCGCTTATAAGCGCCACGGCCACCCGCTGCCCGATGAAACGCTCGACATGGCCCGCGCGGCCGACGCGATATTGTTTGGCGCAGTGGGCGATCCTGATTGCGATACGTTAGAACGACGGCTGCGGCCCGAACAGGCGATCCTGGCGCTGCGCAAAGAATTGGGGCTGTTCGCCAATTTGCGCCCGGCGCGGGTATTTGCCGGGCTTGAACACCTGTCGCCGCTGCGCGCGGATATTGCGACGGGGCTGGATCTGCTGATCGTGCGCGAATTGACCGGTGATGTCTATTTCGGTGCCAAGGGCCGGCGCGTTACCGATAGCGGGGAGCGCGAAGGCTGGGACGCGATGAGTTACCGGGACAGCGAAGTGCGCCGCATTGCCCATGTCGCGTTTCGCGCAGCGGCGGCGGGCGGCCTGCCGCTGACCAGCGTCGATAAGGCCAATGTGTTGGAAACCAGCCAGTTGTGGCGCGATGTGGTGATTGAAGTGGCGGGCGAATACCCCGAAGTCGCGTTAGATCACATGTATGTTGATAATGCCGCGATGCAGGTGGTCAGCCACCCTGATCGGTTCGGCGTGGTGCTGACCGGCAATCTGTTTGGCGATATTCTTAGCGATCTGGCGAGCGCGGCGGTCGGCTCCATCGGGCTGTTGCCGAGCGCGTCGCTGGGTGAGCGGCAGACGGCGTTCGGCACATTTGGCCTATACGAACCAATCCACGGCAGCGCGCCGGACATTGCCGGTACGGGCAAGGCCAACCCGATGGCGACGATCCTGTCTGCTGCGATGATGCTGCGCCATTCGTTCGGGTTGGAGGCGCAGGCTGCGCGGATTGAGGCTGCGGTTTCCGCGGCGCTGGCTGACGGGTTTCTGGGCGGCGATCTGGGCGGCAGCCACGGCTCCGCCGCGATTGGCGCGGCTGTGCGCGCACGCCTATGACCTGATGCCGCTCGACCTCGCGATCATTCTGCCGACCCTGAACGAGCGCGGCAACCTCGCCCCGCTGGTTGACCGGATAGCGGCTGCGCTGGGCAACAGCAGCGCGTGGGAAGTGATCATCGTCGACGACGACAGCCGTGATGGCACCGCCGATGAAGCCCGCGCTCTGGCGCAGGCCGATGCCCGCGTGCGGGTGATCCAGCGGATCGGGCGGCGCGGGTTGGCGAGCGCCGCGATCGAAGGGTTCTGCGCCACTGCCGCAACTTATGTGGCAGTGATGGATGCCGATCACCAGCATGATCCTGCATTGCTGCCCATGATGATGGCGGCGTTGAAAGCCGGGGAGGCAGATATTTGCATCGCCAGCCGCTTTGCCCCCGGCGCCAGCACCGCCGATTGGGCCGCGCCCGAACGTGAGCGCCTGTCCGCCTTCGCCAACCGCGTCGCGCGGCGGCTGACCGGCGCAGAGCTGACCGATCCGATGAGCGGATATTTTATGCTGGAGACCGCCCGCGCGCGCGCGCTGGTGCCGCGCCTATCGGGGATCGGGTTCAAAATCCTGCTCGACCTGCTGGCAACCGCGCCAAAAACCCTTGGCGCGGCCCTGCGGGTCAAGGAATTCCCGCTGCAATTCGCCCCCCGCCGCGCAGGGGCCAGCAAGCTCGACCGCGCGATTATGCTCGATTTTCTCGCCGGGCTGTACGACAAAACACTAGGCCGGGCGGTGCCGACGCGGTTTGCCCTGTTCGGCACGGTTGGCGCGCTGGGCGTGGCGGTGCATTTCGCCGTGCTGAGCGCGCTGCTGTTTGTGCTTGGGGAAGGCTTTGTGTTCGCTCAGAGCGGCGCGGTGCTGGCGGCGATGAGCTTTAACTTCTGGCTCAACAACTGGCTAACATATCGGGATAAGCGGTTGAAAGGCTGGGGTGCGGTGCTGCGCGGGTGGCTGGGTTTCTGCGCCACCTGCGCGGTCGGAGCCTTTGCCAACGTCGCGGTGGCAACATTGCTTGAAGGGCGGGGCGTGTTCTGGGCGCTCGCCGTGCTGGCGGGGATATTGGTGGGTTCCGTGTGGAATTACGCCCTATCCAGCCGGTTCGTATGGGGCCGGTTTTGATCGGTTTAATTCTCCAAACCAAGCCCCTCTGGTTCAGCCAGACGCTTGGCTCAGCCGCAACTGCTGGATCGCAGCGTCCACGTGTGCAGCGGCGATATGCGCGCCGATTTGATCAAGTGCGTTGAGCTGTTGTTCTAACGCTGCAAGGATGGCGTGTATTCTGGTGTCGCGCGGCTCAGCCGCTAATGGGTTTCTCACGGACAGATCCAAATATCCAAGGGTGCCCTGCGTGCCCGCGCGACCTACGGGCGGCGGCAGAACCTGCTAGGATATTGCGTAAAGACCTTATGGAAATCTACATAGGGAAACTACGTATAAGACGTTCGATACCAAAATGGGACAGGTGCGCGCAAATCCGTAAACGTGCGCTTCTCCCGCCGGATCAGTGCCCAAACCGTGCCTGTAACGCCAGCATCGCCAGCGCCGCCTTGGCCGCTTCGCCGCCCTTGTCCTTTTGCGCCGGATCGGCCCGCACCAATGCCTGTTCCTCGTTTTCGACGGTCAGGATGCCATTGCCAATCGCGATGCCATCCATCGTCAAAGCCATGATCGCGCGGGCGCTTTCACCCGCTACGATTTCGAAATGATAGGTTTCGCCGCGGATCACCACGCCAATCGCGACAAACCCGTCAAACTCGCCACTTTCCGCCGCCATGCCAATCGCGCCGGGAATTTCCAGCGCACCGGGCACCGTCAGCACTTCAACCTCAAGGCCAGCGCCGGTCAGTGCCGCTTTCGCCCCGGCGATCAGCATATCGTTCAGGTGCGCATAGAACCGCGCTTCGACAATCAGGATACGGGCCATGCAGGGTTACTCCGAAATCGGGTGGTGGCTGGTGATGTTGAGGCCAAAGCCTTCGATTGCGACCAGATCGGGGCGGCTGTTTGACAGCAGCACCATATCGCTCACGCCCAGATCGACCAGAATTTGCGATCCGATGCCAATATTGCGCAATTCTTCGTCACGGGTCCATTCGCCCGTGCCAACCCGCCCGGTCAGGATCACGATCACCCCCGAACCATGCTCGCCAATCGCCTGCATCGCGCGTTGCAAGGTGCGTTTGCGCGGGCCGGGCGCGCCCAGCACATCGTCAAACACCGAAATCGGGTGGACGCGGGCGAGGGTCGGCTCGCCGGGAATGACGTGGCCTTTTTGCAGCACATAGGCTTCGTTATCGGCCACCCGGTCGCGGTAGGTAATCATCCGCCATTGGCCGCCGTAATCCGATGCAAAGCTGCGCTCGTTCAGCCGTTCCACCAGATGATCATTGCGCATCCGATAGGCAATCAGATCGCGGATCGTGCCGATCTTAAGATCATGCCGCCGGGCAAACGCAATCAGATCATCCAGCCGGGCCATCGACCCATCATCATTCATAATCTCGCAAATTACGCCCGAAGGATTAAGCCCGGCCAGCCGCGAAATATCAACCGCAGCCTCTGTATGCCCGGCGCGCACCAGCGTGCCGCCGTCGCGCGCGGTCAGCGGGAACACATGGCCGGGGGTGACGATGTCTTCGGGCCCCTTGGCCGCATCAATCGCGACTGAGATGGTGCGGGCGCGGTCGCCCGCAGAAATGCCGGTGGTCACCCCTTCTTTCGCTTCAATCGAAATCGTGAAGGCAGTCTGCATCGATTCCTTGTTGTTGCGGCTCATTGGTTGCAGGCCAAGGTGATCGACCCGGTCCTTGGTCAGCGCCAGGCAGATCAGCCCGCGCCCATGCATAGCCATGAAATTGATCGCCTGCGGGGTCGCCATCTGCGCGGGGATGATCAAATCGCCTTCGTTTTCGCGGTCTTCATCATCAACCAGAATATACATCCGGCCGTTCTTGGCTTCGTCGATGATTTCTTCGATGGTGGCCAGCACAGGCCGGTCGTCATTGGCGTTGAGAAACGCTTCAAGCTTGGCGAGGGTTTCGGTGGCTGGGTTCCATGCATCCTCGGTGCAATCGCGCAGAGTGTTGGCATGAAGCCCGGCGGCGCGGGCGAGCCCGGCCTTGGTCATGGTGCCCGATGTGACGAGATCGCGGGTGCGTGTGATGAGTGATGTGTTCATGTGGGGGGTTTATCACACCGCAATGTGATTGCAAGCGCGGCTCATCGGCAAAATGCCGACACCGCGGTGCTGGTGAAGCAGGACGGAACATCACAACCATTGCTGTATAATATTGGACAAACAGTGCCCCCGCTGTCACACGCCGCGCATGTTTACACCGCCGGGAACCGCTTAAAACCGGCATTTAATCGGCACAATTTTGCAACGCTTAGCTATGTTGATAGTCACCAAGCGTCATCAATATAACGCAAGGATGCCGTCCTTAATTCAGCATGGCGGGATGGAATAACCATGACCCAAACACCGAACCTCGAAGACTGGAAATCCCTCGCCGCCAAGGAAGTGTGTGGGCGCGATCTCACTTGGCAAACGCCGGAAGGTATCGCGGTCAAGCCGCTGTATACCAGCGAGGATCATGCGAATTTCGATCCCGGCCTGCCCGGTTTTGGGCCATTTACACGCGGGGTCAAAGCGAGCATGTATGCGGGCCGTCCGTGGACGATCCGGCAATACGCAGGCTTTTCCACCGCCGAGGAATCGAACGCATTTTACCGCCGCAATCTGGCGATGGGGCAGAAAGGCCTGTCGGTCGCCTTCGATCTCGCCACCCACCGGGGTTATGATTCCGATCATCCGCGCGTCGTCGGCGATGTTGGTAAGGCCGGTGTGGCGATTGATACGGTCGCAGATATGCAGATTCTGTTCAATCAAATCCCATTGGATGCGATGAGCGTTTCGATGACGATGAACGGGGCGGTGATCCCGGTGTTGGCGTTTTTCATCGTCGCTGCCGAACGTCAGGGCGTGTCGCAAGATAAGCTGGAAGGCACGATCCAGAACGACATCCTCAAAGAATTCATGGTCCGCAACACTTACATCTATCCGCCTGAACCTTCGATGCGGATCATCTCCGACATCATCGCATATACCTCGGCCAATATGCCGAAATTCAACTCGATTTCGATTTCTGGCTATCACATGCACGAAGCCGGGGCGACCGCCGTGCAGGAACTCGCTTTCACCATCGCTGACGGCAAGGAATACGCCGCCCGCGCCATGGCTGCCGGGCTGGATATTGATGCATTTGCAGGGCGTTTGAGCTTCTTCTTCGGCATCGGCATGAACTTCTTCATGGA
>JBBRFG010000060.1:0-14703 GCA_038224685.1 Sphingomonadales bacterium | reverse complement strand
GCCGGAGAACCCATCGTTGAGGATGCGCGGATCGACGCGCTCGAAGCGCGGCTTAAGGCTGCACGCGAGCGTGAAGAGCAGCGCAACCGGCCAAAGGTGCAGGGAACCGATGCGAATTACCGCAGCGGAAACCGCATTCTGGCCAGCTTACTTGGCGGTGTTCTTGGCGGTTTGGTGATCGGCATTGCGGTGGATGCACTGGCTGGGATATCACCGTGGGGCCTGTTGACCGGATTGTTCCTTGGAACAGCTTCGGCCTTCAGAAGCATAATTCTTGGCGCAAATACGCGCTCTGAACAGCCGCCGCAGGGGCATGATAGCGAGGGTTAGACCCCGGCTAGACCCCCTCTAGGCTGCTTTAGGGGTGTGTTTCATGTGAAACATTTGAGGACCGACAGATCGTGACAGCCGAAGAAGGCAAGTTCGATCCGATGAAGCAGTTCACCATCGAACCCCTGCTGGGTTCGGACTGGCAACTGGCTGACGGGATTAACATCGCATTCACCAATTCCGCGTTGTGGATGGCGATTACCACAGCGCTGATCTGGGCATTCGTCGCGGGTGGGATGCGCCGAGAACTGGTGCCCGGTCGCTGGCAGATGGCGGTCGAAACCATGACGGGCTTCATCGACGATATGCTCGAAGCCAACGTCGGCAAAGAAGGGCGCAAATATGTGCCCTATGTGTTCAGCCTGTTCATGTTCATTTTGTTTGCGAACCTGCTGGGGTTGGTGCCGCTGGGGCTGACCGGCATTCATCCGTTTACGGTCACCAGCCATTTCACCGTAACCGGCGTCCTCGCAATCCTCAGCTTTTCAATCGTGCTGATTGTCGGTTTCGGCAAGCATGGGATCAAATTTTTCACGCTATTTGTGCCGCATGGTACGCCGCTGCCGATGATCCCGGCGATTGCGCTGATCGAGTTCTTTTCTTTCCTGATCCGCCCGTTCAGCCTCGCGCTGCGGCTGTTCGTGGCGATGATGGCGGGGCACGTGCTGTTGAAGGTTCTCGCCAGTTTCGTGATCGATGGCACCAACGCCGGGTTTGGCTTTGGCTTGCTGGTCGGCGTGCCCAGCTTTGCACTAATGATTGCAATCAGCGCGCTGGAAATTCTGGTGGCGGGCATTCAGGCCTATGTCTTTGCGCTGCTCACCGCGCTCTACATCAATGATGCCGAGCACCTTCACTGAGTTTTCCGATCCTAGTTTTACAATATTTTCGAAGGAGTTTTTAAAATGGAACCAGAAGCAGCCAAGCTCATCGGCGCGGGTCTTGCAGCAATCGGTGCCGGCATGGCCGCCATCGGTGTGGGTAACGTGTTCGGTTCATTCCTTGAAAGCGCGCTGCGCAATCCGGGCGCAGCCGATGGCCAGCAGGGCCGTCTGTTCATCGGCTTCGCCGCCGCCGAACTTCTCGGTCTGCTCGCCTTCGTGGTGGCAATGATCCTGATCTTTGTTGCGTAAATTCATGGGTCGGCGGTGCGGGCAGAGCTTCGTGCTGCCCGACCCTCCGGTGCATTTGTAAATTTTGACTGATCCGGACCCAGCCCATGCCTCAGATAGCCCAGCTTGCTGAAACCCACATTGGTCAGATTTTCTGGCTGCTGATCTTTTTCGGCTTCACGTTCTTCGTGATCGGGATGGGGATGGTGCCCAAGATTATGGGCACCGTGGAACGGCGCGATTCTCAGATCAGCAGTGATCTTGCCGCCGCTCAGGTCGCGCGTGATACAGCCGATGCCCGCGAAGAAGCCTGGAAAAAACGCGAGAATGACAATCGCGCCAACGCCCAGGCGGTTATTGCTAAGGCCAAGGCCGCCGGTGCCGCAGCAAGTGGAACCAAGCTGGCAGCAGCGCAGTCGCGGCTCGATGCGCGGCTCGCCGAAGCCGAAGCCGAAATCGCCGCAGCTTGCTCAAGCGCCACGGCCGAGATTGAAGATGTCGCTGCCGACGCGGCGCAGGATATCGTTGCCCGGCTTGCTGGCGCCAAAGTGGACAAACGCTCCGCGCGTTCCGCCGTAAAGGAAGCTTTGGCTCATGGCTGATATTCTAACCTTGCTTGCCAGCGCGGCGGATGGTCATAATGATCCCACCGCGTTGGGGCTGGATTCCTACCAGTGGGTGGCGTTGGCCATGCTGCTGCTGATCGGTGTCATGGTATGGAAGAAAGTTCCCGGCATCATCACCGGCGGGCTTGACGCCAAAATCGATGAGATCCGCAAATCGCTCGATGATGCCAAGACCCTCCGGGCCGAGGCTGAAGCGTTGCGGGATGAATACGCCGCCAAGATCGCGAGCGCGGAAAAAGACGCCGAAGCGATGATGGCGGGCGCGCAGGAGGAGGCCGATGCCATCCTTAAGCGCGCCGAGGCGGACAGTGTAACGATGGTCGCGCGCCGCCAGCGTATGGCCGAAGACAAGATCGCCGCCGCAGAGCGCGCCGCGATTGCCGAAGTGAAGGCCAGCGCTGTTTCCGCAGCAGCGACCGCCGCGCGCAAGCTGATTGCCGAACGCCACGACAGCGCGGCCGACAAGCTGCTGGCCGACGAGGTTATTGCTTCGCTCTGAGCTTCAGTTGCGTTTGATACGAAAAAGGGCGGCCAAACGGGGCCGCCCTTTTTTGGTTTGCTTGGCCTCTCAGGCGCCCGGTATTAGCACCACTTTGCCCACCAACTCGCGCTGCGCCATCGCCTCGAAACCTTCTTTCCAGCGCGATAGGGGCAGCACGCGGTCGATCGCCGGGGTGATCCGTCCGGCTTCTGCGAAGTCATTAATCGCCAGACTGATAGCCTTTCCTCGCTCCGGAAAACGCCGCGCATATTCGCCGGCGCGCAGGCCGACGATGCTGAACCCCTTGATCAGCGGGATATTGGTGGAAATGGCGGCGATCCGGCCTGACGTGAACCCGGCCACCATCAGCTTGCCGCCAAATGCGACGCAGCGCGTCGATTCGTCGAATACATCGCCGCCAACCGGATCAAACACGATGTCCGCCAGCGCGCCGCCGGTGATCGCCGCCACTTGTTCGCGAAACTGCCCCTGCGCAAGGATCACAGTGTGGGCGCGGGCGAGCGCGTTGATGCGGGCCTGTTTTTCCGGGCTGCCGGTTGCGGCGATCACCTTCGCACCCAAGGCGCGGGCGAGGTCACAGGCGGCAAGCCCCACTCCGCCGCTGGCACCGTGGACCAGCACCCATTGGCCGGGCTTAATGCCGCCAAGTTCAACAAGGCCGGTATAGGCGGTTGAATAGGCTGCGCCCATCGCGGCGGCCGCGGGGAAGCCCATCCCGTGCGGCATTGGCGATAGCTTGTCAGCCGCCACGCTGGCGAACTGCGCAAAGGCGCCCGTCTTGTTGCCGCCCATCACGTGATCGCCGGGGGCAAAGCCGCTGCCGGTATCGGCCTCCACCACTTCGCCTGAAAATTCCAGCCCGCTGGTAAAGGGCACAGGCGGTTTGAACTGATACTCGCCGCGCGTCATCAATAAGTCGGGAAAATTGAGCGACGCTGCATGAACCTGAACCAGCACTTCGCCGGGTGCGCGGATCGGCGCGGCGATATCGCGAAGATACGCGCCGGAAAGGTCCTGCGACAACGCCTCGACCCGGAGGGCCTGCATGGCTTTAGAAATTGTCCTTAGCTGCCCGCAGCGCTGCGAAGGTTTCATGCGGAGCGCTGCCGCCCCACCTGGCTGTCATCGCCGGATCATCCGCGCGCAGGAACGGGTTGGTGGCCAGTTCGCGTTTCAACGTGGTGGGCACGGTCCATTCATCGCGCGCGCGCTTGGCTGCGATCTCATCGGCATAGGCCGCCAGCGCGGCATTATCGGGATCGGCATGCACTGCGAACTTGGCATTTGATGCGGTGTATTCATGTGCGCAGTAGAGCAGCGTTTCGGGGGGAAGCGCCTTGATGCGGCTCAGGCTCGCCCAGAATTGTCCCGGCTCGCCTTCGAACATCCGCCCGCAGCCCAGTGCGAACACACTGTCGCCGACAAAGGCCACGCCTGCGCTCGGCAGGTGAAAGGCGATATGGCCGTTGGTGTGGCCTGATACATCGATTACGTCGGCTGTGACCGCACCTAGCGTTACCGTGTCTCCGTGCGCGATGATCCGGTCGACCGGAAATTTGCCGCTGATTTCAGCTGGGCCGGTGATGGTGCAGCCACTCGCCGCCTTGATCGCTGCGTTGCCGCCGGCGTGATCAGGGTGCCAATGGGTGTTCCAAATCTGGGTGATGCGCCAGCCTTTCAGCTCTGCCTGTCGCAGATATTCGGTCGCATCAGGGGTATCGATCGCGGCAGTTTGATGGCTGTCGGTATCGTGGACGAGGAAGCCATAGTTGTCGCTAAGGCAGGGGAATTGGTGAACATGGATCATGCGCCGAACCTTACAGGTGCCGCCGCAAAAGGGAAAGGCCCGCTTGCTCAGTTGAGCAGGCGGGCCATTTTAGTTTGTTGAATGCACCGAGGGCGCTCGTCCGGAGGGGCGAGCGCCGCTCAAACCATTCAATCGTCCTTTTTCTTCAACGCAGCGCCTAGGATGTCGCCGAGCGATGCGCCCGAATCCGACGAACCGAACTGTGCCACGGCTTCCTTTTCTTCGGAAATCTGGCGCGCCTTGATCGAGAAGTTCGGCTTCTTCGAACGGTCGAAACCAATCACCATCGCGTCAATCTTGCTGCCAACCTGAAACCGGTCTGGGCGCTGTTCGTCGCGGTCACGGCCAAGGTCAGCGCGCTTGATGAAGCCGGTCGCACCGTCTTCGCCAACCTGCACTTCAAGCCCGCCGTCGCGCACTTCGAGCACGGTAACAGTCACGGTCTGGTTCTTGCGCAACGCGCCCCCGGTCGAGGCACTTTCAGCGGTCGGCGCGCCCTTTTCGAGCTGCTTCATGCCAAGGCTGATGCGTTCTTTGTCGACATCGACATCAAGCACCACGGCCTTGACCATTTCGCCCTTGCGGTGAAGCGCCAATGCATCTTCGCCCGAAATTCCCCACGCGATGTCGGACATGTGCACCATGCCATCGACGTCGCCGTCGAGGCCGACGAACAGACCGAATTCAGTCGCGTTCTTGACTTCGCCTTCGACCACCGCGCCAACGGGGTGTTTTTCAGCAAACTCGTCCCACGGATTGCGCTGAGCTTGCTTGAGACCCAAGCTGATGCGGCGCTTGTCGCTGTCGACTTCGAGCACCAACACTTCGACTTCTTGCGAAGTGCTGACGATCTTGCCCGGGTGAACGTTCTTCTTGGTCCAGCTCATTTCCGAAACGTGGACAAGGCCTTCGATCCCGGATTCGAGTTCGACGAAAGCACCGTATTCGGTAATGTTGGTAACCTGACCCGATAGCTTTGCGCCGACCGGATACTTGGCAGCAACACCGTCCCACGGATCGCTTTCAAGCTGTTTCATGCCGAGGCTGATGCGCTGTGTTTCGGCGTTGATGCGCACGATCTGCACCTTAACGGTGTCACCGATATTGATGACTTCGCTCGGGTGGTTGACGCGCTTGTAGCTCATGTCGGTGACGTGCAGCAGGCCGTCGATGCCGCCCAGATCAACGAACGCCCCGTAATCGGTGATGTTCTTGACCACGCCGTCAATGATCTGACCTTCAACCAGATCGTTGATCAACTCGCTACGCTGTTCGGCGCGGGTTTCTTCGAGCACGGCACGGCGCGACACGACAATATTGCCGCGGCGGCGATCCATCTTAAGGATCTGGAATGGCTGAGGAATATCCATCAGCGGTGTCACATCGCGCACCGGGCGGATATCGACCTGTGAGCCGGGCAGAAACGCCACAGCGCCATCGAGGTCGACGGTGAAGCCGCCCTTGACCCGGCCAAAGATGCGGCCTTCGACGCGCTTGCCTTCGCCGAATTCGCTTTCCAGCTTGTCCCATGCGGCTTCGCGGCGGGCGCGGTCGCGGCTGAGCATTGCTTCGCCGTCAGCGTTCTCGACCCGGTCAACGAACACTTCGACTTCGCCGCCGACGACCAAACCATGGTCATCATCGCCGCGCGAAAATTCCTTGAGGGAGATGCGGCCTTCGCTCTTGAGGCCCACGTCGATCACGGCAAAGCCGTTTTCGATTGCAGTGACGGTTCCCTTGACGACGCGGCCTTCAAAGCCATCTTCGCCGGCACCGCCGAGTTGTTCATTCAGCATCGCCTCAAAATCGGCGCGCGTGGGCATTTGGGTTGCCATAAGTCAGGTTAGTCCTGTTTATTCACAATGTTACCGGCCGCCGGTTTTTCCGGGGTCTTAAACTGCTTCCCCCGCACCATTGCAAGGGCTGTCAGGGCAAGAGGCCGTTCGTCTCGGCGAGGCCGTATGCCAGCGCCGAGGTTCTGCAACCGTCAAAAGTTGGTCAGAACGGCCGCGCGCTTAGGCGAGGGCGGGACAAAAAGCAAGGAAATTGGGGCGACCGGATCCTAGGCCGAATCCGGCGTGCCCGGCGGTCGATAGCGCATCGCCACGTCGCAGCGCTGATAACGCGCGCCATACTCTGCCATGATCGCGGCGTCGTGTTCGAAACCCAGCTTTTGGTAAAGGTGAATGGCGGCTGCGCACTTGTGGCTGGTCAGCAAATAGAGCTTCGTCGCGCCCAGTTCCTGCGCCCGCGCAATGATCGCTGCGAGCAGAAATTCCCCCGCCTTGAGACCGCGCGCGCCCTCGCGCACGCCCATCTTGGTCAGCTCGAACGCGCCCAGGCCAGAGCTATGCAGCGCGCAGGTGCCGACGATCCCGAGGCCGCGTGCCTCCACGAACAGGATGTCGCCGCCAGCTGCAATGATTTGTTCGCGCGGGTTTTCCAGCACGTCGCGGTCGGTAGGTTCAAGCGCGAACATCGCCTCGATCCATTCGGCATTGATGTCATGAAAATGCTGCGCGAGCTGGTCTTCATAGAACCTGATGCTGAGGAGTTGTTCCACGGTGCGTTCGATCCTCTCAGGTGTTACTCTTTGCGGTGAGCGCGGCTTCGATCGCCGTTTCGATGGCCTGCTCGCGGTCGAAGAAAGTGGTGTCGATCACCAGTGCATCAGGGGCGGCAATCAGCGGCGCATCCTTGCGGCCGATATCGCGTGCGTCGCGCGCCGCGATGTCGCGCTCGATGTCGGCGAGGGCGGCGGCGATCCCGCGGGTTTGCAGTTCCAGCCAGCGGCGGCGTGCGCGTTCAGCTACGCTGGCGGTGACGAATAGTTTTACCTGCGCATCAGGAGCAATGACGGTGCCGATATCGCGACCATCCAGCACCGCACCGCCCGGTTGCAGGGCAAACGCGCGCTGGCGTTCGTACAATGCTCGTCGCACCGCAGGATGGATTGAGACACGGCTGGCAAACCCCCCGATTTGCTCGGAACGCAGGATATCCTCGTCAAGAAGGGTGCCAGCAAAGTCGCAAGCGGCCAGTGCATCATTGACGCTATCAGGGTCGCCGCCGTTAATCTGCACCTGCCGCCCGACCGCACGATAAAGCAGCCCGGTGTCAAGATGGGGCAACCCGAAATGTGCAGCTAGCGCTTTGGCGATGGTGCCCTTGCCCGAAGCGGTCGGGCCGTCGACTGCGATGATCACTGCGTCGCCTCGTCAAGCAGCGCCATGAAGGTCGGGAAGCTGGTGTTGATCGGGCTGGTGTCATCGATGGTCACACCGTTGCGGCTGGCAAGACCGGCCACAGCCATGCTCATTGCAATGCGGTGATCGAGCCGGGTTATTACGTGCGCGCCTTCGGGTGTGCCGGTGAGCGGTTCGCCGCCGGTGCCATGAATGGTGAGGCCGTCTTCGTGTTCTTCCACCCGCGCGCCCGCTAGCGTCAGCGCGGCCGCCATCGCGGCGAGGCGGTCACTTTCCTTGACCCGCAATTCATCAAGCCCGGTGGTGCGCGTCGCGCCGCTGGCCAGCGCTGCGGCGACGAACAGCACCGGAAATTCGTCAATCATCGACGGCGCAATCGCTGGATCAATATCAATGCCGGTGAGCGCCGAATGGCGCACGCGCAGGTCAGCGACTGGCTCGCCGCCGACTTCGCGTGGATCCACCACAGTGATATCTGCGCCCATTTGGCGCAGCACGGCGAGCAGGCCGGCGCGGGTCGGGTTCAGGCCGACATTCAGGATCGTAAGGTCGCTGCCGGGCACCAGCGTGGCGGCGACCATGAAGAACGCCGCCGACGACGGATCGCCCGGCACGGTCACGTTCATTGGCTTCAGGTCGGCCTCACCGTTGATAGAGATGATGCGCTCACCGTTCTCTTCCCCCACCTCAAGACGCGCGCCGAACCCGGCCAGCATGCGCTCGGTGTGGTCGCGGGTTGGCACAGGTTCGATCACACGGGTGATGCCCGGCGTGTTGAGGCCAGCGAGCAACACCGCGCTTTTAACCTGCGCGCTCGCGACCGGTAGGCGGTAGGTGATCGGCACGGCGGGCGCTGCGCCGCGCAGCATCAGGGGAAGCGTGCCGCCTGCCGATGCTGTGATGCTCGCCCCCATCTGAGCCAGCGGATCAATCACTCGCTTCATCGGGCGGCCCGAAAGGCTGGCATCGCCCACGAATGTCGCGGTGATCGCATGGCTCGCGGATAAGCCCATCAGCAGCCGGGTTGAAGTGCCCGAATTGCCCATGTCCAGCGCTGATCTGGGTTCGAGCAGGCTCCCAACCCCTACGCCGTGGACTGTCCAAATGCGATCTGCCCCGCAAACAATCTCAGCACCAAACTGGCGCATTGCTGCTGCTGTGGCGAGCACGTCTTCGCCTTCGAGCAGGCCAGTAATCCGGCTCTCGCCCACAGCAAGGCCAGCGAACATCAGCGCACGGTGGCTGATCGATTTGTCGCCGGGAACGCGGATCGTGCCGCGCAAGGGGACGGAAGGCGCAAAACAGTGGCTTGTCATCAGGCGGCGGTCTTTGACAGCGCCCCGCGCTTCTGGCAAGGCGCGCCGCGCAAGCTGACCGTGCTCTTGATAAAGCGCTGGTCGGAACCCACCTTTTTTACTCAACCCACCCGCGATTTTCCAGCCGTTTGCCCGCCCTTTATCAAAGGGTCGGCCTGTTTTGAGGAATTATGATGGCCAAGCCTGAATGGGGTACCAAGCGTACCTGCCCCAAATGTGGGGAACGGTTCTACGATTTGGGCAAGGATACGCCGGTTACCTGCATCGAATGCGGGGAAACCTGGTCACCTGAGCCGGTGCTGAAATCCAAGCAGCCAATCCCGTTTGAGGAAGTCGAAAAGAAGGTTGATGTCGACGCCGACGCCGATTTGGGCGGCGATGATGATCTCGAGGATATCGAGGACATCGACGAGGACGACGACTCGCCGGATAATGACGTTGATCTTGGCGGTGACGACGATCTTGGTGTTGCCACTGGCACGGGCGACGACGACGTCGAAACCTGATTTACTCCTTGCAATGGGGCGGCGGCGCTTATAATGGCCGCCGCCTGCGAGGAAGGTGAATTGCTTTGCTCGCATGATGATTGGCACGGGGCCTTAGCTCAGCTGGGAGAGCGCAACACTGGCAGTGTTGAGGTCAGCGGTTCGATCCCGCTAGGCTCCACCAGTCATTTTATTTTAAGTCGAAATAGTCAGTCCCGGAAGGGGCGCTTTTTCGCAACGCTGGCTGACGAGGTTTCGTCCGCCGGCGTTTTTCGCTTTATATGGGCGCTGCGGTGTCTTCGAGGAGAAGTTGGCGATGTTTGACACGCTGTCCGACCGTTTAGGAGGCGTATTTGACAAGCTGAAAGGCCGGGGCGCGCTGCGAGAGCAGGACGTGCGCGATGCCATGCGCGAAGTCCGCATTGCGCTGCTCGAAGCCGATGTCGCCTTGCCGGTTGCCCGCCGTTTTATCGATGCTGTTACCGAAAAAGCGGTCGGGCAAGATGTGCTGCGTTCGATCACGCCGGGACAACAGGTCATCAAGATCGTCCATGACGAACTGATCGCCACGCTCGGCGGAGCAGAAACTGAAGGCCTGAACCTCGACGCGCGGCCGCCTGTGGTGATCATGATGGTCGGCCTGCAAGGTTCGGGTAAAACCACCACGACTGCCAAGCTCGCCAAGGTGATCCGCGAGCGCCACGGCAAGAAAGCGCTGATGGCCTCGCTCGACGTTAACCGTCCGGCGGCGCAAGAACAGCTAGCGGTGCTGGGCACGCAGATTGATGTGGCGACCTTGCCGATTGTTGCTGGCCAGCAGCCGGTCGACATTGCCCGGCGCGCGATGGAAGCAGCGCGCTTGCAGAATTTCGATGTGCTGCTGCTCGATACGGCGGGCCGCCTGCATGTCGATGATGCGTTGATGGCCGAAATGAAGGCGGTCGCCGGTGTGTCGGCCCCCAATGAAGTGCTGCTGGTGGTGGATTCGCTCACCGGGCAGGATGCGGTCAACGTTGCGCAGAACTTCAGCAGTGAAGTGCCGCTGACCGGGGTGGTGCTGACCCGGATGGACGGCGACGCGCGCGGCGGCGCAGCGCTTTCGATGCGTGCGGTGACTGGCAAGCCGATCAAGTTTGCCGGGACGGGCGAAAAGCTCGACGCGATCGAAGTGTTCCGCCCCGGTTCCGTTGCCGACCGGATCCTTGGTATGGGTGACGTTATTAGCTTGGTCGAACGCGCTGCCGCGACGATCAAGGAAGAAGACGCCGAAAAGCTCGCCCGCAATCTGGAAAAAGGCAAATTCGACCTCAGCGACCTCGCTATGCAGCTCAAGCAGATGCGTGCGATGGGCGGGCTGGGGATGCTGGCGGGCATGATGCCGGGCATGAAGAAAGCCAAGGCCGCGATGGCCAATTCCGGCATGGACGACAAGGTGCTGGTCCACATGGAAGCGATCATCGGATCGATGACGATCAAAGAGCGCGCAAACCCCGATTTGCTGAATGCCAAGCGAAAAAAGCGGGTAGCAGCGGGCAGCGGCACCGATGTGCAGACGGTCAACAAGGTGCTGAAGATGCATCAAGAAATGGCCCGCGCGATGAAGCAGATCAAGAAGATGGGCGGTCTCAAAGGGCTGGCATCGATGTTCGGCGGCGGCGGGGGCATGGGAGGCGTGGGCGGAATGCCCGGGCTTGGCGGTCCGATGTCCGGCGGCATGGGCGGCGGCGGCATGGGCGGCGGAGGCGGCCTTCCCGGCCTTGGCGGCGGGTTGCCCGGTCTGGGCGGCCCCCCGCGCATCAAAAAATAGATTTCAGTTCAACAATCTCAGTTCAGTTAGTTCCAATCGAAAGGTAGCATTTCATGTCCATCTCCATCCGACTTTCACGCGGCGGTTCCAAGAAGCGTCCGTATTATCGCATCGTTGTTGCGACCACCAACAGCCCGCGTGACGGCAAGTATCTTGAACAGATCGGTATCTATAACCCGCTGCTCGCCAAGGACAGCGCAGAGCGGGTCAAGTTGACCGAAGATCGCGCGCGTTACTGGCTCGGCGTTGGCGCGCAGCCGACCGATCGCGTGGCCCGCTTCCTTGATGCCGCAGGTATCCTTGAACGCGCTGCTCGCAACAATCCCAAGAAGGGTGAGCCGGGCGATAAAGCCAAGGAACGCGCTGAAGAGCGGGTTGCCAAGACTGCCGCAGCCGAAGAAGCCGCGCTTGCCGCCGAAGAAGCGGCCAAGGCCGATGCTGCTGCCCCAGTGGTTGAAGAGCCCGCTGTTGAAGAAGAAGCGCCTGTCGCTGAAGAAGCTACCGCTGCGGAAGAAGCGCCTGCCATTGAGGCCGCTGTCGCCGAAGAAACCCCTGCTGTTGAAGCGTTAGCCGTTGACGAAGCCGCTGCAGTTGAAGACGTCGCCGCTGATGAAGCCCCGACTGCTGACGAAGCGCCTGCCGCCGAAGAAGCCACCGACGACAAGCAGGCTGAAGGTTGATGTCTTCCCCCCCCTCCCCGCACGGGGAGGGGTCGGGGGAAGCGCATCCACCCGCTCAGGCAGGCCATGCACCCGGCCCCAACCTCTCGCCGCAAGGACAGGGGCTCGCGCGCCCCGAAACCCGTATTACGCTAGCTGCCATCGCCGGTGCGCATGGCATTGCGGGCGAGGTGCGGTTGAAGCTGTTCGGGCAGAACGCTGCTGCGTTGTCCCACCATAAAAGCTTCAATGACGGCGCGCTGAGATTGTTGAAAATTCGCGATGACGGGAAGGGCGGCGGCGTCGCCCGCTTTGCTGAAAGCACTAGCCGCGCCGATGCCGAACGTTTGCGCGGCACCGCGCTTACGGTTTCTCGCGATCAATTGCCTGCATTGGCCGAAGGCGAATTCTACCACGCCGACCTGCTTGGCCTGCCGGTCGTGACCGATGCGGGTGAGGCTGTGGGCAGACTGCTCTCGATCGAGAACTTCGGCGCGACCGATATCATCGAAATCACCCGCGAACCTGCACCGGAAAAAGGTTCCAAGACGTTCATGGTGCCAATGATCCCAACCGCAGTAATCGGGTGGGACGAGCGCCGGCTTGTGATCGCAGCGGCCTTCGCTGAAGAATAGTGGCTAGCGGCAGTGCGGGCTGAAGATACTCCCTTGTGGCGCCGCATAGCTGCCCACACCATCGGTCCGCCCGACGCCGCGCTCACATTCGCTGCCCGGTTGGCGCGCGAAAACCGCTGGAGCCTTGCATACGCCGAAAGTGTGATCGGCGAATATAAACGCTTCTGTTATCTCGCGATGACCACCGGGCACCATGTTACGCCGTCAGATGCAGTCGATCAGGCGTGGCACCTCCACCTCACCTACACCCGTGATTATTGGGAGCGGTTCTGCCCTGATGTGCTGGGCGGACCACTGCACCACGGGCCGACCCGGGGCGACGCGGCAGATCGCAAGCGTTTCTACCATCAATATGCCGCTACGCTGGCCGCTTACGAAGCCGCTTTCGGCGCTGCCCCGCCGCCGAAAATCTGGCCCGAGGCGCGTGTGCGCTTTGCGGCCAACGCAATGATGGTGCGTGTTAACTTGTCTGGTGGTATATTTGCATCACGCCGGGTCGCGCTGGCGCTGGGCCCCACCGCATTCATTGTGGGATGGCTCGCGGGAAGGATCTTATAATGCAGCTGTTCTCGTCTTGGACGGGCAGCGATTTCCTGCTGTTTTACATCATGCTGCTGGGCGTGAGTGCCGCAGCTGCATGGTGGATCCCGGCGCGCTTGCGCAGTGAGGGCCGCCAAAGCGAATCGGTCGATGCGGAAGATGTCGCGCTGCTAGTCAATGGCCGTGCACGCCATGTCGATTCGGTGATTGCTGATCTTTTCGCGCGCGGCGGGCTCAATCATTATGGTGGCGGCAAAGTATTTGTCTGCGCTGATAATATGCGTGCCAGCGATGCCGGTCGCGCTTTGCTGGGCATGAGCCAACCGTTCAGTCGCCGTGAGGCAAGACGCTTGCTGGCGGTCCATGCCACCCGCGCCATCGCGCGGCTGCGGCGCGACGGGTTGTTGCTGCGAACTGAGGATCTGAACCGGCTGCGGTGGTTTTCGATCACGCCGTTCGTCGCGCTTGTCTTGCTAGGTGTCTATCGCCAGCGGGCCGGAGTGGCGCTGGACGAGCCGACCGGATACCTCGTGATGCTGTTGGCGCTGACCTTCGGGCTAGCGGTGATCCGCTTTCTCAAGTTTGACCAACGGACCCTCGCCGGGATCGAAGCTGTGGATCGCCTGCGTAGGCAATCATCGCGGCTTGCCCGTGCACCGCAACCAGATGAGGCTGCGATGGCAGTCGCGTTATTTGGGACTGGAGTGTTGGTGGGCACACCGTGGGCGGCGGTGCATAAGATGCGTCAGCAAGGCGGTAGCGGAAGCAGTGATGGCGGCAGCGATAGTGGCGGTGACAGCAACGGAGATAGTGGCAGCAGCGGCTGCGGCGGTTGCGGGGACTGACTTGCCAGCGTAAGTAGCGGGCATGAAAAAACTTACTGTAGCAATCTGCCAGGCCTCACCGATCCCGCTCGATTTTGCTGCCGGGATCGACAAGGCGCTGCGCCTAGCCCGCGAGGCGATTGATAGCGGCGCGAAAGTAGTGGCGTTTGGCGAGACGTTTCTGGGCGGTTATCCGCTATGGCTCGATGAAGCGCCCGGCGCGGCGCTTTGGGATCATCCCGGCACGCGGGCGCTGCACGCCATTTTGCTTGATCAAGCCGTTGTGGCGAATGACGAGCGGCTGCTGCCGTTGCAGGAGCTTGCCGATGCGAGCGGAGCGGTGATTAGCATCGGGGCGCACGAGCGGGTGCGCCGCAGCCTGGTGAACAATCAGATGACCTTTCGCCCGGGCCTGCCGGTGCTCGACCACCGCAAGCTGGTACCGACCCACGGCGAGCGGTTGGTATGGGCGCGCGGCGACGGCTCGACGTTGGGGGTGCATCAGGCCGAGTGGGGCCGCGTCGGCAGCCTGATCTGCTGGGAGCACTGGATGCCGCTTGCCCGTGCGGCGATGCACAATCTGGGTGAGGATGTGCATGTGGCAGCTTGGCCGACGGTGCGGGAGAGCTATGCGATTGCTTCGCGGCATTATGCAATGGAGGGGCGGTGCTTTGTGCTTGCAGCGGGGTTGGTGCAGCACCGCGATGATCTGTTCGAGGGGCTGGAGCGGGTTGGCGGGAATGCAGATGCCAAAGCGCTCATCGAGGCAATTTCTGGCGAGGTGCTTAACAAAGGCGGCTCCCTGATCGCCGCGCCCGATGCCCGCGTGATCGCGCAGGCGGGTGAAGGCGAGG